>JAJTGH010000021.1 GCA_021299555.1 Comamonadaceae bacterium | reverse complement strand
GGGCTTGAGCCGGCGTCTTGCGCGCTCTCTTGTGCGGGTGTCTGCGATTTGCGCACCTTGAGGACCGGCTTGGCCCGAGCGGGGGCGGTTTCTGTCTGGGAACGTTCATCTGGACCCGGTGACAGATCGCGGACCTCCTCGAGTTTGTCGGATGTCTGAGCAAATTTGCTGTATTTGCCCAGGGCATTGACCAGCTGTGCATAGATGCGTGGGTTGCCAGCGACGCATTCGCCCTGGTGCATGAAATCGGCATCCCCCGTGAAGTTGCCCACCAGACCTCCGGCCTCAGTGATCAGCAGAGAGCCTGCAGCCACGTCCCATGCCTTGAGTCCAGTCTCAAAAAAACCGTCACTGAATCCAGCCGCCACGTAGGCCAGGTCCAGAGCGGCGGCGCCCGGGCGGCGCACGCCAGCGCACTGGCTCATGACTTCGCCGAGCATGTTCAGGTAGGCGCGCAGCTTGTCACCAGGGCGGTAGGGAAATCCGGTGGAAATCAGGCATTCCTGTAGACGGGTGCGTTTGGCCACGCGGATGCGCCGGTCGTTGAGGTAGGCGCCTCGACCGCGGGTGGCGCAAAACAGATCGTTGCGGGTTGGATCGTAGACCACCGCCTGCTCCACCCGCCCCTTGACAGCCAGCGCGATGCTCACGCAATAAATCGGAAAGCCGTGTATGAAGTTGGTGGTGCCGTCGAGTGGATCAATGATCCACTGGTAATCCGAATGCCTGGCGCCGTGTTCACTGCCCGACTCCTCGGCCAGGATGCTGTGCCCCGGGTAGGCTTGAAGCAAAATTTCAATGATGGCGGTCTCGGCCGCATGATCGATTTCAGTGACAAAGTCGTTGGTTTGCTTGGCTGAGACCCGTACGGATTCAATGTCCAGCGCGGCACGGTTGATGATGGCGCCGGCGGCGCGCGCAGCCTTGATGGCCACATTGAGCATGGGGTGTAGGGTGCTGGACATGACGAGGACCAAGGAGCGGGTAGGCTGCATCGTCCGGTGACCGGCGGCAGGGCAAGTCGGGCATTTTAAGGCCCGTCGCGCGCTCTCGTGACCCGGCGGCCCGCACGCACGCGGCAAGGCGACAATGGGGTGCTTGAGGCCTTGAACATGCGCACCCGCTTCGTCCTGATCCAAACCAGCCATGCCGGCAATGTGGGCGCTGTGGCGCGGGCCATGAAGGTCATGGGTTTTGACGATCTCGTGCTTGTTTCGCCCCGCTGGCCCGATGTGTTGCAGCACACCGAGGCGGTTGAGCGCGCAAGCGGGGCGTCCGATGTCCTGCAGCGGGCCCGCGTTGTGCCAACCCTTGACGAGGCCCTGGAGGGCATCGATCACGTCTGTGCCACCGCCATGACGCCACGTGACTTTGGCCCGCCCACGTTCAGCCCGCGACAGCATTTTGAGGAACTGCTTCACAGCGGTTTTCCTGCCCCACAAGGCCTGGCCTTTTTGTTTGGCTCGGAGCGCTTTGGCATGCGCAATGAGGACGTGTACCGCTGCCACGCGAGCCTTTGCATTCCGACGGCCCCTGGCTATGGCTCGCTCAATATTGCAGCTGCCGTGCAATTGATCGCCTACGACTGGCGTCAGGCCCAGGGCGGTTATGAGGTGCAGTCCGCCGCTGCAGCGCACAGACCGGCCGATGGCGCGCAGGTTGCGGCGATGTTGGCGCATTGGCAAGAGGCCCTCGAGTCCATTGGATTTTTGGATCCGGCTGCCCCCAAAAAACTCATGCCGCGTTTGAACCAATTGTTCAATCGGGCCAGGCCGTCGGAGCAGGAAATCCACATCTTGCGAGGCATTGCCCGTGCCATGCGGGGGCGAACCAGCGGTGACACTGCCCCCGACGCGGACAAGAAGACAAATCCTGCGTCGGATCGCGCGCCCCGTTAGACTGCCCAACCTATGTTTTCTCGCTTGCGTTCAGACATCCAGTGCATTCTCGAGCGTGACCCGGCGGCGCGCTCGACTTGGGAGGTACTGACCTGTTATCCGGGCCTGCATGCCATCGTGCTTCACCGGCGAGCGCATTGGTGCTGGACCCATGGGCTTAAGTGGCTCGGCCGTTTCATATCGCATTTGTCGCGTTTTTTGACGGGCATTGAAATACACCCGGGTGCCCGGATCGGTGAGCGGGTGTTTTTTGATCACGCCATGGGTGTGGTGGTCGGTGAGACCGCCGAAATTGGAGACGGCTGCACCATCTACCAGGGCGTCACGCTCGGTGGCACTTCCCTTTACAAGGGCGCCAAGCGCCACCCGACGCTGGGGCGCAATGTGGTGGTCGGAGCCGGCGCTCAGGTACTCGGTGGCTTTGAGGTCGGCGATGGGGCGCGGATCGGATCGAACGCGGTCGTGGTCAAGCCGGTACCCGCCGGGGCCACAGCTGTGGGCAATCCGGCGCGCATCATTGAGGCCGACGCCGACCTCAGGCGTGAGCAGGCGGCCAGCCAGATGGGGTTTTCTGCCTATGGCGTCACCCAGAGCGATGATCCTCTGTCCCAGGCCATGCGCGGCCTGATTGACAACGCCGCTTCGCAGGAGCATCAGATCGCCCTGTTGTGGCAGACCCTGGAGAAAATGTCCGAGCTGCAACGCGATTGGGTGCCGGCCGATGCGGCGCGTCAGGAGAGTTTCGAGGCAGCAAAGCTCAACCAAATGGTTGGCAAGTGAATGGTGGGTCAAGGCCGTCTCAGGATCGGGGCGGTCGTACGGCGCTTTTGGGTCTGAAAGCCTTGCACACTTCGGGGTGGGTTTCCAGGTAAGCCCCCCCGATCAGGTCGATGCAGTACGGGACGGCTGCAAAGATGCCAGGCACGACCGACTGCCCCTCGGCATTTTTCAGGCCTTCCAGGGTTTCCTGGATCGACCTGGGTTGCCCTGGCAGGTTGATGATCAGGCAGCGCTCGCGAATCACGGCCACTTGTCTCGACAAGATCGCAGTGGGGACAAATTCCAGGCTGATGCGGCGCATCTGTTCGCCAAAGCCGGGCATGATTTTGTGGGCGACGGCCAGGGTCGCCTCAGGGGTCACGTCACGCAGTGCCGGACCGGTTCCTCCGGTGGTCAGTATCAGGGCGCAGCCAGCCTCGACCAGATCGATCAACGCCTGGCTGATGAGGTCTTGCTCGTCCGGGATGAGCCGCTCGACAAATTCGGTCGGGTTTTGCAGCGCTGCGCCCAGCCACTGCTTGAGGGCGGGCAGGCCTTTGTCTTCGTAGGCGCCACTGGAGGCGCGATCGCTTACCGAGACGATACCGATGCGAACCGGGTCGAACTCAGTCATGGCGCTGCTCCTTGATCAGTTGAAAAATCTCGCGCCAGGCGCGGCCGTGGCGCGGCGTCTGCCCTGCGGGCGCACCGGCGGCCGCAATGGCGTCTTTGCGGGCCTGGCGTACGAGCGCGCGCAATTGCTGCACATCGGTGCCCGGATGCTCGGCGATCCATTGGCTCAAGGCCTGATCATCGGCGACCATTTTCTCGCGCCAGCGCTCTGCCAGATGCAGCGCGGCCGTTTCCTCGGCGCTGCCCAGGCGCTGAACATCGATTGCTGATCGGACCGCTTGCAGTGTCGCGTCCTCCAGTTGCCGCATGAGCTTGCCTATGAACTGCATCTGCCTTCGCCGTCCCTCGAAGTCCGTGATGCGAGCAGCATCTTTGAGGGCATCGACCAACTTGTCGGGCAGAGCCAGAGATGCGAACAGATCGCCGCGCAGCCCCAGCAGTTGCTCGCCCAGGCTCTGAAGTTCAGCGCTTTCCCGCTTGAGATCGGATTTGCTCACCTCAAGCCCGCCCTTGAGTTCACGCTTGAGTTCGATATCGAGTTCGCTGCCTTCGGCCACAAACTGGCCTTTGACAAAGTACCCTTTTTTTGGCTTTCTGGACATTGGGATGGGGCAATGGCGGGCCTTGGCCCAACTTGTGGTCTGGGGTCGGTATCATAGTTGTCCTCTTACCGATTGCATTTTTGTGAACAAGACAGCCCAACCCGATCCCAGCGGTTTTAGCTACAGCCGCAGTTTTTTTGAGCAACTGGTGGACGCCGCCCTGGCACACGCCCGAAAACTGGGCGCCTCCGATGCGGCCGCCGAGGCCTCCGAGGGCTGCGGTCTGTCGGTCAGCGTGCGCAAGGGGGAGCTCGAAAATGTGGAGCGAAATCGCGACAAATCCCTGGGCATCACGGTTTACCTTGGACAAAAGCGCGGCAACGCCTCAACCAGCGATTTTTCAATGGAGGCCATCGAGCGCACCGTTCAAGCGGCCTATGACATCGCGCGTTTCACCGCCAGCGATCCTGCCGCTGGCTTGCCCGATGAGGCCGACATATCGAGGCAGCACCCTGAACTCGATTTGTTCCACCCCTGGGCGATCACTGCCGATCAGGCGGCCACCCTGGCCCTGGAGTGCGAGGCGGCAGCGCTGCAAACGAGCCGCTTGATCACCAACAGCGAAGGGGCTGGCGTGTCGGCCCAGCAGAGCCATTTTTTCAGCGCCCACAGCCGAGGCTTTCGTGGGGGCTACTGCTCTTCGCGCCACAGCATCTCGGTCGCGCCGATCGCCGGGCAGGGCGACAACATGCAGCGTGACGCCTGGTTCAGTTCCATGCGCGATGCACGTGAGTTGGCCAGTGCGCAGGCGGTGGGCCGTTATGCCGCGCAACGCACCCTCTCGCGTTTAAACAGCCGAAAAATCACCACCCGCCAGTGCCCGGTGCTGTTTGAGTCGACCTTGGCCACGGGTTTGTTGGGCGCCTATGTGCAAGCAACCAGCGGCGGCGCGCTTTACCGCAAGAGCAGTTTTTTGCAGGACAGCCTGGGCAAGCGGGTGCTGCCTGAGCACATCGACCTGAGCGAGGATCCCCACGTGCTCAAAGGCAAGGGCAGTGCGCCCTTTGACGAGGAAGGTGTGCTCACCCGCGCCAGGCAGGTGGTTCAGGCCGGTGTGGTGCAGGGCTATTTCCTGAGCACCTATTCGGCGCGCAAGCTGGGCATGCGCACCACAGGCAATGCGGGAGGCTCGCACAACCTGGTGTTATCGAGCCGACTCACGCGCCCCGGGGATGATCTTGATGAAATGCTGCGCAAGCTTGGCACCGGCCTGTTTGTGACTGAACTGATGGGGCAGGGCGTCAACCATGTCACCGGAGACTATTCGCGCGGCGCATCTGGCTTCTGGGTTGAAAAGGGGCGTATTGCCTACCCGGTTGAAGAGATCACGATTGCCAGCAACATGAAAGACATGTTTCTGGGCATCGAGGCCATCGGCTCTGACGCCTATAACTATGGCGCCAAGACGGTCGGATCGGTGCTGATTAACCGGATGAAGATCGCAGGCAGCTGACGCGCCCATGCGATCCGAATGGCTGGCTGCGCTTGCGGCTCTGTGTTGGGCAGTTGGAAGCCTGTTGTCGGCCTCCGCTGCCAGCCAGATGGGTGCATTTGCATTTACCCGCTGGCGGCTTTTTTTTGCTTTGAGCCTGTTGTGGGCGCTGGCGGCTTGGACCGGCCAGTGGCGCAGCCTGGACGGGCAGGCGCTTGGCCTGCTCGTGCTCTCGGGCCTGATCGGTATCTTCATCGGCGATACCGCTTTGTTTGCCTGCATGAACCGGCTCGGACCGCGTCGTTCGGGGGTTTTGTTTGCCACCCATGCTCTGTTTTCCGCGGTACTGGCCTGGTGGATCCTTGGCGAGACGCTCTGGGGCTGGACGCTGCTGGGCAGTGGCTTGCTGGTTTCGGGCGTGATGGTGGCCATTGCCTGGGGACGCCGTGCTGATGAAACCCACCGTTGGGAAGAGACCCGGGGGGCGCTTTGGCAGGGGGTGGCCCTCGGTCTGTTGGCCGCCTTGGGTCAGTCTGTGGCCACTTTGATGATCAAGCCGCTCATGAGCACCGGCATTGATGCGGTTTCGGCGTCGGCGGTGCGGACCACGGCCGCATTCGCCGCGCATGTGGTGCTGCTGTGGTCGGGTTTGGGTCTGGCAAGGGTGCAGCAGCCGCTGAGCGCTGCTGTGCTGCTCAAAACCTGGGCCAGCGCGGCTGTGGCCATGGCCCTGGGCATGACACTGATTCTGGCCGCCCTGCGCACGGGGCAGGCCAATCTGGTCGGTATATTTTCTTCTCTGTCCCCGGTCTTGCTGTTGCCGCTCTTGTGGCTGATTTATCGCCGAAGGCCTGCAATGTGGGCCTGGGTGGGATCGGCCATGGCAGTTTTGGGCTCGGCCCTCATCCTGGGCATGTAGACGCGTGGGTCGCGCGGCGCAATTGCGCGCTGATGGGTCTGCTCCTAACCAGCCAGCGCCGCTTTGACTGCTGCCGATACCTGGGCCATGTCGGCCTTGCCCGCAAGCTGCGACTTGACCGCTCCCATCACTTTGCCCATGTCGCCGGGACCCTTGGCGCCCAGGCTGCTCACGATGGCTCGAACGGCGCTGGCGATTTCGTCGCCGCTCATGCGAGCGGGCAGGTAGTCCTGCAGCACCGCCATTTCGGCCGCTTCCTTGTCAGCCAGATCGTGGCGTTCGGCTTTGCGGAAGGCTTCGATCGAGTCCTTGCGCTGCTTGATCAACTTGTCGATGACGCCGATGACAGCCGCGTCGTCGAGTTCGATCCGCTCATCGACCTCTTTCTGCTTGAGCGCAGCCAGCAGCAAGCGGATGGTTGCCAAGCGTTCGCTCTGGCGCGCACGCATGGCCGTCTTCATGTCTTCAGTGATTTGCGCTTTGAGGGCCATGATCGATGGAGGTGGGGTGTGCAAACAAAAAACCCGCTGGAGCTTGCTCGAGCGGGCTGGGTTTTGGCCGATCCTTTTGGGACCTGACTGCCCGCAGATTCAGTACAGTTTTTTTGGCAACTGCATGGAGCGGATGCGCTTGTAGTTGCGCTTAACCGCCGCTGCCTTCTTGCGCTTGCGCTCGGAGGTCGGCTTTTCGTAAAACTCGCGGGCACGCAGGTCGGTGAGCAGGCCGAGTTTCTCAATGGTGCGCTTGAAGCGGCGCAGTGCAACCTCGAACGGCTCGTTGTCTTTTACGCGGATGGTGGTCATTCAATGGGTCCAATTGGTGCGCCGCGGGGGAACTGATCAGGATCCTTGTAGGCGCTGGTTTGCTAGCAAAACGCAAGATTATAGCAGGCTGCTGGTTTGCGCCCGACCTTCAGGCTCAGGCTGTGCGCCCCAAGGTGGCGTGACGCGAGACCATGGCCTGTGCGCAGGCCTGGGCGCTTGCCCAGGCCCATTGAAAGTTGTAGCCCCCAAGCCAGCCCGTGACGTCAACCACCTCGCCAATGAAATATAGGCCGGGGTGCGTCGATTCAAGGGTCTGCGATGAAAGATCCCGGGTGTCGACCCCGCCGGCAGTGACCTCGGCCTTGCGATAACCCTCCGTGTCGCTGGGCTGCAATTGCCAGTCGGTCAGGTTTTGTGCCAGTTGGCTCAGGGCCTTGTCGGGCACATCGCAAATGGCTCGCCCCAGTCGCTCGTCCCCCTCGGTCCATGCCTGAGCCAGCCGCGCGGGCAACCAGCCGGTCAGTTCGTTGACCACCTGCTTGCGCGAAGTCGATTTAACAGTCAGCAGCTTCCTGTACATCGGCTCGGTTCCTCCCGATGAGGCGACCAGGTCCACTCGGATTGATGCCCCCGGTCGCCAATAACTGGAAATTTGCAAGACTGCCGGACCGCTCAGGCCCCGGTGGGTGAACAGCAGGTCTTCGTCAAAAACCTGTTCGTGCAGTTTCCTGCCCTTGCCCGGCGTCTGCGTGCTCACACGCGCGGGCACAGCCACGCCCGCCAGATCGGCAAATCGGGGCCAAGCTGTGTTGTCAAAGACCAGGGGAACCAGGGCTGGACGCGGCTCGACCACGCGCAGGCCGAACTGGCGCGCAATGCGGTAGCCCAAATCTGTGGCGCCGATCTTGGGAATGGATAAGCCGCCGGTGGCGACCACCAGCTGTGCCGATCGCACTGGATCGCGGTCTGTGGTTATTCGATAAAGACCGTCACTGTGCTCGATGTCGTGAATTCGGCACGGCTGCCAGCGCTCGACCCGTCCTTGCGCGCACAGTTTAAGCAGCATGGCGATGATGTCCTCGGCCGAGGTGTCGCAAAAAAGTTGGCCCTTGTGTTTCTCATGGAAGGCGATCTGGTGCTCGCGCACCAAATCCACGAAATCCTGCGGGGTGTAGCGCGAAAGAGCAGATCTGCAAAAATTCGGGTTTTCTCCGAGAAACTGCTGATGCGTGGTGCCTATGTTGGTGAAGTTGCAGCGCCCCCCGCCGGAGATGCGGATTTTTTCTGCCACCTTCGGGTGGTGATCGATCAGCAGGACCCGCAGGCCCCTCAGGCCCGCCTGGCCGGCGCAGAAAAGACCGGCGGCCCCGGCCCCAATGACGATGGCATCAAAGTCTTGCATGAATGCAGTGTAGGTCGCGCAGCTCGAGAGCTACAGGTGGCCAAGGCCATCGAATTCGTGAAAACACGTATTTGATCCACCGGGTTATCCCGAGTTTGACTTTGCACGCCGCTTTGCCGCTCCTGTTACATTGGTCAATGGTCTGAATGTGGTCGTTTCCCCGCGTTTTTGAGGGGCGAAATTTTTTGTTCTGAGGCAAATAGATGTCTTCCAAAACCGTGATCCGGATCTTGTCCGTGGTCCTGATTGCTGCAGTGGGCGGTGGTGCCTGGTGGTATCAAAATCGTGCGATCAAGCCCGCAGCCGGTGACGCAGCGTCGGCGGCCTCGCCGGCTGGCGCGCCGGGCGCCTCGGCCCCTACCACTGGCGCGGCCCGACCTAGCGGCCCGGGGGGGCCTCCTGGAGGAGGTGGCAAACCTGCTGTGGAGGTGACTCAGGTCGAGCAAACCAGGTTGGTCGACGAGGCCCAAGCGGTGGGCAGTTTGCGCTCTCGTCAGAGCATCGTCGTCAGGCCTGAGGTCAGCGGTCGCATCACGCAGGTCAATTTTCGGGACGGCCAGCGTGTGAGCAGGGGGCAGCTGTTGGTGCAGCTCGACGATCAATTGGCGCAGGCCCAGATCAAGCAGGCGGAGGCTGAATTGTCGATCGCGCGAGCGAACTTCAACCGCAACAAAGAGTTGGTGGAGCAAAACTTCATCAGCCGCCGTACGGTCGATGAGAGTGCGGCCAACCTTGAGGTGGCGCAGGCCAAGCTGGCTTTGGCTCAGGCAACGTCGGCCCGGCTGAAAATTTTGGCCCCTTTTGACGGCACGGTCGGTATTCGGTCCATCAACCTGGGTGATTACCTCAAAGATGGCGCCGACGTCGTCAACCTCGAGGACATGGATGCGATCTACGTGGATTACCGTCTGCCAGAGCGTTTTCAGGCCCAGATCAAAACCGGTCAGCGTGCCCAGTTGGAGATTGATTCGCTGCCCGGTCGGAAATTTTCTGCCATGGTGATGGCCATCGACCCCCTGATTGACGCCAATGGTCGCTCGGTGGGGGTGCGTGCCTGCATCGACAACCGACGCATGCAGCTGCGGCCAGGCATGTTTGCTCGGGTGGGTACGGTCTTTTCCCAGAAGGAAAAGGCCTTGGTGGTCCCCGAGGAGGCCATCGTCCCGCAGGCGGGCCGCCAATTTGTCATCCGGCTCATTGATGGGCCCGAAGGAAAGACCAGCCAGCGGGTAGAGGTCAAACTCGGCACACGAACCCCGGGCAAGGTTGAAGTTGTCCAGGGCTTGGAGGCCGGTGAAACCGTGGTTGTGGCGGGTCAGCAGCGCCTGCAGCGTGATGGCACGGTGGTGCGTGTGATCGAGGTCGGCGCCGGACGTCCCGGTGCAGGCGGTCCTGGAGGACCCGGTGCGGGCGGTCCTGGGGGACCCGGCGCGGGCGGACCTGGGGGACCCGGCGCGGGCGGACCTGGCGGACCTGCGGGTGCGGGGCAGCGCCCGGGCGCAGCGTCTGCGGCCGGTGGCCCACCTGGGGGTGGAGCTCGCAATGCCGCACAAGCCCCGTTGCCGGGCCCGGATCCTTGCCTGATGGGCGCTTCTGCGTCGGCCTCATCGTCTGGGCCGGGGGCGGTTCCCAGGCCTGCTGGACCAGGGCGGCCTGCTGGGGCGGGCAGGCCTCCAGCGTGAGTTGTGTTTCATTCTGACTGACGGGTTCAACAACCATGCAACTGGCTGAAGTCTCCATTCGCAGACCGGTTTT
Organism: Comamonadaceae bacterium; assembly: GCA_021299555.1. Lineage (GTDB taxonomy): Bacteria > Pseudomonadota > Gammaproteobacteria > Burkholderiales > Burkholderiaceae_C > Polaromonas. The sequence continues at coordinate 8,566 of JAJTGH010000021.1, read as the reverse complement.
CGCCACGGTGCTGTCGCTGCTGATCTTGCTCGTGGGAGCGGTCAGTTTCGATCGCTTGACTGTTCGCGAGTATCCCAAGATCGACGAACCTGTGGTCACTGTCAGCGTGCGCTATCCGGGCGCGTCTGCCGAGGTGATCGAGTCGCAGGTGACCAAGCCGCTGGAAGATTCCATCGCCGGTATTGATGCGGTCGATGTGCTGACGTCCATCAGCCGTGCGGACCAGACCCAGATCACGGTGCGTTTTCGGCTGGAAAAGGACGCCGATGCAGCTGCGGCGGAGGTCAGGGACCGCACCTCGAGGGTTAGAAACCGTTTGCCGCAGGCGATCGAAGAGCCGGTGATCGCCAAGGTGGAGGCCGATGCGTTTCCTGTGGTGTGGTTGGCCTTTGCCAGCGAGACCACCCCCCAGCTGGCGATCAATGACCTGATCAACAGGGTGGTCAAGCCGCGCCTGCAGACCGTTTCGGGTGTCGCAGACGTCCGTATTTTCGGCGAGCGCAAATACGCCATGCGGGTTTGGATCGATACCGATCGGCTTGCCGGCTACCGCCTGACCACCCAAGACGTAGAGGACGCCATTCGACGCAGCAATTTGGAATTGCCTGCTGGGCGGATCGAGTCCAATCAGCGCGAGTTCAGTGTCACGTCACAGACCGATCTGGTGCGCGCTGGACAGTTTGGGGACATCGTGATTCGCACGGTCAATGGTTTTCCGGTCAAGGTGCGAGATGTGGCCCGGGTCAGAGAAGAGCCGGCCGACGAGCGTACGGCGGTGCGACTCAATGGCAAGCCATCGCTGTCGGTCGGCGTGATTCGTCAGGCCACAGCCAACCCGCTGGATTTGTCGCGCGGCGTGCGCGAAATGATGCCCAAGCTGCAAGCCGACTTGCCAGCCGATGTTCAGATTTCTGTGGCCAACGACAACTCTGTCTTTATCAACCGTTCGATCAAGAACGTCTACAAGACGATTGCTGAGGCGGTCTTGCTGGTCGCGCTGGTGATTTTTGTTTTCCTCAGAACTTTTCGTGCCTCCCTCATCCCCATCATCACCATTCCGGTCAGTCTGGTGGGCACCTTCGCTCTGATGGCCCTGGCGGGTTTCACGATCAACACACTGACGCTGTTGGCCCTGGTCCTGGCCATCGGCTTGGTGGTTGACGATGCCATCGTCATGCTGGAAAACATTTACCGGCACATTGAGGAGGGCATGGATCCGTTCTCGGCGGGGATCAAGGGAGCCCGCGAGATTGGCTTTGCAGTGGTGACCATGACGGCGACGTTGGTGGCCGTGTATGCGCCGTTGGCTTTCACGCCCGGACGCACGGGCCGCTTGTTCATCGAGTTTGCTTTGGCCCTGGCCGGCGCCGTGGTGGTCTCTGGCTTTGTGGCTTTGACGCTGACCCCCATGATGTCGAGCAAGCTGTTGCGCCATAACCCCAAGCCGAACTGGTTTGACAGAGGCATGGAGCGCGTGCTCAACGCGATCTCGGGCGGTTATGGCCGTCTGCTGAGGTGGCTGGTCACGGCAAGGGCCCGGCCTGCGCAGGGTGCGGGGGTGATCACCCGCATGGGTGCTTGGTTCATACAAGCACGCTGGATCGTCGTAGGCGTGATGCTCCTGAGTGCGGCTGGAATTGGTTTGGTTTTCCCCAGCATGAAATCCGAGTTGGCGCCGCTGGAGGATCGCGGTGTGATTTTGGCCAATATCAACGCGCCCGATGGCTCCACGCTGGCTTACACCAACAAATATGCCCAGGCCATTGAGGCCATGGGCCAAAAGTATCCTGAATTTGACCGTATCTTTGCCAACGTGGGCAATCCGACGGTCGCGCAGGGGTCGGTGTTTTACCGTGCCGTCGACTGGGATGATCGTCAGCGGACGACTCTTGAGATTGCGCGGGAGTTACAACCGCGCTTTGCCTCTTTGCCCGGTGTCAGTGCGTTCCCAATTACGCCCCCTTCTCTGGGCCAGGGTTTCCGCGAGCGCCCCCTGAGCTTTGTGATCCAGACCTCGGCCAGCTACCAACAACTCAACCAGGTCACGCGCCAGATGCTCGACGAGATGGCCAAAAATCCAGGCATCGTTGCCCCTGACGTTGATTTGCGTTTGAATAAACCGGAGCTGCGCATTGAGGTCGATCGCGACCGAGCCGCGGATCTGGGTGTTGGCATTGATGCGGTTGCCCGCGCCATCGAGACCTTGCTGGGCGGTCGCAACGTGACCCGATACAAGCGCGATGCAGACCAATATGATGTGATCGTGCAGACACAGGCCTCGGGCCGCAACACGCCCGACGACATTGATCGCATCTATGTGCGCGGCCGCAATGAGGCGATGATCCCGCTGTCTGCTTTGGTCAAGGTGCGCGAGACGGTTTCGCCGCGCGAACTCAATCACTTTGGACAGCGCCGATCCGTGACCATCACTGCAAATTTGTCGCCGGATTATTCTCTGGGCGAGGCGCTCAAATTCATGGATGCGACCGCAGCCAAGGTGCTCAAGACCGGTTACAGCACCGATTTGAGCGGTACTTCCCGGGAGTTCCGAAACTCCCAAGGTGCACTGGCCATCGTGTTCGTGTTGGCCCTGGTGTTCATTTTCTTGGTTCTTGCGGCCCAGTTTGAGAGCTTTGTTGACCCCTTGGTGATCATGCTGTCGGTGCCCATGTCCATGATCGGGGCTTTGTTGGCCCTGAAATGGTCGGGTGGCTCGCTCAACGTGTATTCGCAGATTGGATTGATCACGCTGGTTGGCTTGATCACCAAGCACGGTATTTTGATCGTGGAGTTCACCAATCAGCTTCGGATCCAGGGCATGGAGATGACCGATGCCTTGATTCAAGCCGCGTCTCAGCGCCTGCGTCCCATCATGATGACCACTGGTGCCATGGTGCTCGGCGCTGTTCCTCTGGCCATGGCCACGGGAGCGGGCGCTGAAAGCCGGATTCAGATCGGCTGGGTGATTGTCGGAGGGATGAGTCTGGGTACCGTGTTGACCGTTTTTGTGGTTCCCACCATGTATTCTTTGTTTGCTCGTCAATCCATCCCGGGTGCCGATACCCGTGAGATCAAGGAACACGCTCTCGGTCACGGGCATGACGAACTGATCGCCAAGTGAAATTTCAATTTAACGTCTGAAGAAACGACTCATGCCTAAAGCCTATTGGATCAGCGCCTACCAAGCCATACACGACGACACTGCATTGCAGGAATACGCCAAGCTCGCGGGCCCGGCTTTGGCGGCTGCCGGTGGGCGGGTTTTGGCCCGCGGCATGCCGGCCGCCGTCAAGGAGCAGGGCCGTGCTTTGCGCACCGTGGTTTTCGAATTCGACAGCCTCCAAGCCGCAATGGCGGCCTACGAGAGTGCGGGCTACAAGACGGCCTTGGCCGCATTGGGCCCCAATGCGGCGGTGCGGGACATCCGCATCATTGAAGGCGTTTGAAAGGGCTGCAGGGTTCAGATCACGCCGCTGAACATCATCACGTCGACCATCTCGCCGGGGATCACCGATCCCTGTTCGTGTCCCAGAACAATCAAACCATTGGCTCTGGCCATGGAGCTCAGCACCCCTGAACCTTGGTCCCCGGTGATGCACACCTGCAGTTGACCATCCGGCCCGGGCTCGACCCATCCACGCTGATATTCGGTTCGGCCGGGTTTTTTGCGCAACGCTTGTACGCTGCGTGCCTTGATCAGTGGTGGCTCGGGGTCGGTGCAGCCCATCATTTGCAAAAGAGCCGGCCTGACGAAGGCCAAAAAGGTGACCATCACGGCCACCGGGTTGCCCGGCAAGCCGAACATCACGGCGGCCTTCGGACGACCGGGTGCCGCCATCCGTCCCACAGCCATGGGCCGCCCTGGCCGCATGGCCACACGCCAGAATACGACGTCACCGAGTTGGCGCATCATGGCCTTGGTGTGATCGGCTTCTCCCACGCTGACTCCACCCGAACTGATGATGGCATCGGCCAGTCGGGCTGCCTGTTCAAAGGTCGATCGCAGTGCCTGCGGCTTGTCCGCAACCCGACCCAGGTCGATCACCTCGCACCCCAGCCCCTTGAGCAGTCCGATGAGGGTGTAGCGGTTGCTGTCATAAACCGCGCCTTCTCGTGGTGCTTGCCCCGCATCCAGTATTTCGTCGCCAGTTGAAAAACAGGCCACCTTCAGTCGCCGGTAAACGCGCACCGTCTGAATTCCCAGGGAAGCAGCCAGTCCCAGCTGCGCTGGCGCCAGTTTCTGCCCAGCCTTGAGGGCAGACTCTCCGCGCTGCAAGTCTTCCCCGCGCAGGCGTCGGTTATCGCCTGGCTTGAGGAGATCGGCGGCAACAGTCACGCTCAGACCATCGGGGCTGATTTGCGCGAGCTCCAGGGGCAGCACCGCATCCAGTCCTGCTGGCATGATGGCCCCAGTCATGACCTTGATACACCCGTGCGGCCCCAACTGCCCCCTGAACGGCTGTCCTGCCCAGGAGGTACCTTCGACGCGCAAGGTGGTCTCGACGCCTGGGCGCAGTTGCGAGGCGTCAAGCGCATAGCCGTCCATGGCCGAGTTGTCGTGTGGGGGCACGTCGATCGGGCAGATCAGATCCTGAGCCAAGATGCGGTTCAAGCCCTCCAGCAGCTCGACGTCCTCGTATTCATCGATGGTGCTTGCGAGCTGGCGCAAAAAGGCATTGACCGCAGCAGCAGACAGCGATTTCGGATCGTAGCCCTGCAATTGGTCGGCGATTTCTTGTAGCCGCGTCACAGCCGCTCCAACTGCCTGAGTTGATCGAAGGTGTTGGCATTGAAAAATGCGCGCGGATCATCGCCCGGTCGGTCAAAGTGGGCCAGCGCCGTTGTCTCGCCGGCAGTCCAGGCATCAATTTTTCGGCCTCCCTTTTCCATGAAGGCGCGCAAGCGATCGCGCAGCGCCACCTTGAGCAGACAAAACACGGGCTGTGTTTGCACCTGCCCATCCTCCTGCGCAGCCGCTGCCATGACGATGTCGACATTTTTTTCGACCAGGATGGCCGCCAGGCGATCGACCAAGTCAGTGGGAAACAGCGGCGTATCGCAGGCCACAGTGCATAAATAGGGGGTCTGGCAATGCTGCATGCCCACCAGAAATCCAGCCAATGGCCCTTCAAACTGACCGGTCGGGGGGCTGTCTTGCCAAACCGGAACACCCCACGCACGGTAGAGCTCGAGGTGGCGATTGGCATTGATGGCCACGGTGTTCACTTGCCTGCCCAGCCGGTTCAGGCAGTGCTGGGCCAGAGGTTGACCCTGAAAGCTTTGCAGACCCTTATCCAGTCCGCCCATGCGCGAGCCTCGCCCGCCGGCTAAAACCAGGCCGGTGATGTCGGTGGCAACGCGCATTTACCCTCCGATGTAGCTCATCTCAACCCGACGAGCCCCCCTGCTGGCATCTGGCGCCTGAGCGGCGCGAAGCTCGGAATATCGATCGCTGCGTTGCTGCCAGATCTGTCCGATGGCGCCGGCAATCTGCTCGTCGCTGTAGGTTCCACGCAGCAGCGCGCGCAGGTCATGCCCACGGCTTGCAAACAGGCACAGAAACAGCTTGCCTTCCGTGGACAAACGGGCCCGGTTGCAATCTCGGCAAAAGGCCTGGGTCACGCTGCTGATGACACCGATCTCACCGCTGCCGTCTATGTAGCGCCAGCGCTCGGCCGTTTCACCGGGCGCGCTGGCCTCAAGAGGCTGCAGCGCAAAGTGTTCAGAAATTCGATCGACCACCTGCGCTGAAGGCAGCACTTCGTCCATGCGCCAGCCGTTCGTGGCCCCCACATCCATGTACTCAATGAAACGCAGAACGCAGCCAGATCCCCGGAAGTGCCGGGCCATGTTCACGATTTCATGGTCATTGGTGCCGCGCTTGACCACCATGTTGATCTTCAGGGGTGCCAAGCCTACCCTTTGAGCCTCTTCGATGCCATGAAGCACGTCTGCAACCGGGAAATCGACATCGTTCATGCGACGAAAAACAGCATCGTCCAAGCCATCCAGGCTCACCGTGACCCGTTGTAATCCCGCATCTTTGAGCGCCTGCGCTTTTTTGGCCAGCAGCGAGCCATTGGTGGTCAGGGTGATGTCCAGGGGCTTACCGGCTGGGGTGCGCATCTGGGCCAATAGATGGATCAGCACCTCTATGTTTTTGCGCAGCAGAGGCTCTCCGCCGGTCAGACGAATTTTTTCGACACCGTGCGCAACAAAAAGCTTGGTCAGTCGTGCGATCTCCTCAAAGCTCAACAAAGAGCTCTGCGGCAGATAGGCATAGTCCTTGTCGAAGACCTCCCGAGGCATGCAATAGCTGCAGCGAAAATTGCAGCGGTCGGTCACGCTGATGCGCAGGTCGCGCAGCGGTCGATGCAGCCGGTCGGTCAATGGCCCTGCTGGTGCCACCCAATCGGAGGGTACAGCTGGTACCTCGCTGGCGTAGCGCAAGTCAGCGATGGCTATGGTCTGGCTGTGCTTGAGGTCGGTCATAACAGACACTGATTTTGCCCCAAGCTGGTCGCTGCGTGGCGTGGTTTGATGGCTCAGACGCAGCGGGCTCCATCGACCTCGATGCACACCCCCGAGATGAAGGCAGCCTCGTCGCTGGCCAGAAACAGGGCCGCATTGGCCACGTCGAGCGCAGTAGAAAACCGGCCCAGCGGGATGGTGGCGCGGAACTTATTGAGACGCTCTTCGGTCAGTTCGCCACCGGCAAACAGCTCGCCCATCCCTGTGGTCGGGTTCATCACTGGGTTGAGGCAATTGACGCGGATGTTGTCTGGGCCAAGTTCTGCGGCCAAGGACTTGCTGGTGACGATGGCCGCGCCCTTGGATCCGTTGTACCAGGTCAGGCCCGGCCGCGGTCGCACGCCAGCGGTCGAGGCAATGTTGATGAAGCTGCCGCCGCCCTGGGCCCGAAAGACCGGCACTGCATGAAGTGTGCTCAGGTAGATGCTTTTCACGTTGACCGCATAGCAGCGATCAAACTCGTCTTCTGTGACGTTCAGCGCGCTCTGGTTGCGGTGGGTCCAGCCGGCGTTGTTGACCACGACATCGAGCCGGCCGTGGTGCTGGAGGGCGGCCTGAATCAGCATCTGCATGTCGGCATTGCGGGTCACGTCAGCGGCCACGAAATGGGATGTCATTGACGATCACCGCCGCGCCTTCCTGGGCCAGACGCTTGGCAATGCCTTCGCCGATGCCGCTGCCGGCTCCAGTGACGATGATGGATTTTTCTTTCAGTCTCATGGTGCTTCCTTCAAGGGCCTGAGCGGCACTGCTGTGCACGCATTGGTCTCAGCGCGAGGGTGCCGGGCCCACCGCTGGGGCAGGCGCAATGCTGGCCGCCGCCGCCTTGGGGTAGACCGCATCGCGCAAGGCCAGCGAAATACTGGGCACGTACGTGATGACCATCAGGCAGCCGATGATGACCAACACAAATGGCAGCAGCTGACCCACGATGCGGTCCAAGGAAATCTTTGCGACCGTGCATGCGGCAAAAAGATTGACGCCAAAGGGCGGGGTGATCATGCCCAGCGCCAGGTTGACCACCATGATGATGCCAAAGTGCACGGGGTCGATTGAAAAGTGTATGGCCACCGGAACCAAGATCGGGGCGAGCACGATGATGGCGGCTGAGGTTTCGATGAACATGCCAATCACAAAGAGTGCCGCATTGACGCCGAGCAAGAACCAGGCTGGTGACTGCAAAATTTCTTTGAGCTGTATCCCGATCGCGTCGGGCAGACCTGCGCGGGTGATCAGCAATGCAAACAGGCCTGCATTGGCGATGATGAACATGATGACGGCGCTTGAAATCACCGATTTGCGCAGCACCATGACGATGTCTTTCCACTTCAGCTCCCGGTGAATGAACAGGCCAATGATCAGTGCGTAGAAGACGGCCACCACCGAGGCTTCGGTGGGTGTGAAGATGCCCCCGTAGATGCCGCCCAGGATGATGACGGGCATCAGCAGTGCCCAGCCGGCGCTCCATGTGGCAGCTACGACGGTGCTGCGACCCTCGCCATCGGTCTTGCCCCAGCCTTTGTAGCGGCAGTACAGATGGACAAAGATCATGAGCACTCCGCCGATGAGCAGGCCGGGACCAAAACCGGCTATGAACAGCTCGCCTATGGACACTTCAGCGGCCACACCAAACAAGATCATCGGAATCGACGGTGGAATGACCACACCCAATTCTGCCGAGGTCGCTTGCAAAGCGGCTGCATAGCTCGTGGGATAGCCGTGTTTGATGAGGGCAGGAATCAAAATTGCGCCGATGGCGAATGTGGTGGCCACGGAGGAGCCAGAAACCGCGGCAAAGATCATGCATGTCAGCACGCAGGTCATGGGCAAGCCGCCTTGCACACCACCGACCAGCGATTTTGCAAATTCAACCAGGCGCCTGGAAATTCCGCCGGTCTCCATCAGATTGCCGGCCAGGATAAAAAAGGGAATGGCAGCCAGCGGAAATTTGTCGATGGCCGAGAACATTTCTTTTGGCACCAAAATCAATTTGCCGCTGTCGAACAGGGCCAGTCCGAAAATTGCGGCCCCCCCA
>JAJTGH010000020.1 GCA_021299555.1 Comamonadaceae bacterium | reverse complement strand
CCTTCTTGTCGGCGAACTCGCGCGACTGGAAGGTCAATCCGTTGGCCACCGCTTCGACACCGAGCTGCTCTCGCAGTGGGCTCGATTCGCCGTTGCGCAAGATGAGCTTGAGCATGCGCATGGCGTCCGCACCCATGCCACTGAGGTGGATCGACAGGGCCTGCATGCGCTCGGCCAGCGCAGCCTGGTCATCGACCAATTCATTGATCAAGCCCCATTGCAGGGCTGTCGGTGCGTCAATTTTTTGACCCAGCAAAGCCATTTGCAGCGCCCGTGAGGGCCCGACCTGGCGCTGCACCAGCCAGCTCAGCCCGAAATCCTGAATTACATCGAGCATCATTGGCACCATCCAAAAACGGGCGGTGCGCACACTGATGCGCAGGTCGCAGGCCATGGCCAGGCCCAGTCCACCGCCGCCGCAGGCATCGCCATTGAGCGCGGCAATGGTGACTAGCGGCGACTCATACAGGGCCTCGATCACCCGATGCTGCTCATTGAGCAGGCGGGTGCCCGAAAAAATCGAGTCGTCCTCGACATGTTCCATGAAAAACGGCGTATCCAGATCCACACCAGCCGAGAACAGGCGGCCGGAGCCCTGCAGAAAGAGCACGCTCAGGCCGGACCGGTTACGCACTCGCTGCACGGCATCCACCAACTCGGCCAACATGGTCGGATCCAGCGCATTGAGCCGCTCCGGTCGATGCAGGGTCAAGCGGGCGATCTTGGGTTCGAATTCGAGCCGAATGGTTTGGTAGTCAGACATGGTTCAAACTGCTTGGGGTTGAAGAATCGGCGGCATATGTATGGCTGCGCCGTCGTAAGCATCGTGGGCCGCCTCCATCAAGGCCTCGGTCAAGGTCGGGTGGGCATGCACCGTCTGCATTAGGGCCGGCAAGGTCAACTCCATCTGCACCGCCAGTGTTGCCTCGCCGAGCAGTTGAGACACCTCGGGGCCTACCATGCCAACGCCCAGCACCTGTTCGGTCTGCGCATCGGCGATGACTTTGACAAAGCCCTGAGCCTGCCCCATGACCAGGGCCTTGCCGCTGGCGGCAAAAGGGAAGCGCCCCACTTTCAGGCTCAGACCTTGCGCGCGAGCCTGCGTTTCAGTTAGCCCAACCGTGGCAATCTCGGGCGAGGTATAGACCGCACGGGGGATGACCAGTGCCTCCTGGCTACGCACTTGTCCAAGCATATGGGCCACTGCCACCTCGGCCTGGGCGCTGGCGCGGTGGGCCAGCATCGCCCCGCCGCAGACATCGCCCACCGCATATACATGGGCCAGATTGGTACGACACACCTCGTCGATCAGCACGGCTTGCCCCTGCAGCTTGACGCCCAGGCGCTCCAAACCCAGACCACGGCTCAAGGGCCGCCGGCCGACGGCCACCAGCACCTGATGGGCTGCCAGGGAATTCGCCCTGCCATCGATCTTCAATTGAACCTGCAATTGCTGTCCATGAGCCTGTATGCTCGTGGCCAACGCACCCAAGTGAAACTCCACCCCCTGCTGAGCCAGGGCCTGCTGCAAAACAGCAACGATGTCTGGATCCTCTTGCGCGATGAGCGCAGGGCGCGCCTCGGCTACCGTTACGGGCACGCCGAAATCGCTGTAAATTTGAGCAAATTCCAAGCCGATCACGCCGCCACCAAGGATCAGCACCGATGCCGGCAGTTCGGACAGCGTCAGCGCCTGGTCGCTGTTGATCACCCCAGGAAGGTTTACCCCAGGCACCGTCAGGCCTGCCGGCTCCGATCCGGTCGCAATTAACAGCCGTTTGAAACTTACCCGCTGATCGCTGCTGCGGATGCGCGCAGTATGCGCGTCTTCGAGCTCGGCCATGCCGCTGAGCAGCTCAATGTTGTTCTTTCGCACCAGCGAACGCACACCCTGGACCAGTTGCGCGACGACCTGGTCCTTACGCTGGCGCACCAGCGCATAGTTCAAACGCAGGCTGTCAGCCTGAATACCAAAGGCACGCATGCCCTGAGCCCGGCGGAAGTCGTGGCCTTGCTGCAGCAGGCTCTTGGTCGGGATACAGCCGCGGTTCAAGCAAGTGCCGCCAAGCTCGCTGGCCTCGATCAGCAAGACCTTCAGACCCGAGCGGGCAGCGCGTATCGCCGCGGTGTAACCACCGACACCACCGCCAATAACCAGCAAATCCGTCGATACAGCAGGGGCGCTCATAGGGGGAAATCACAGTCGCCATCGAGCACCAGCTGATCGAGCTGGTTCAGGCAGGCGAAACTCAGCTGCACCTTACCTGGCTCGCGTGAAGTAACCTGTACCTGCGAATGTATGGTGTCGCCCGGACGCGATGGCGCTCTATACCGCAAACGAAAGCGGGTCTGCGTCGGCAGGCTCTGCAGACCGCTCCAGCGAAGCAGCGATTGAAAAACGGGCTCCAGCGGAATACAGCCATGGGCGATGGTGGTGCCAAAGCTGCTGCCAGCTGCAGCCTGCGGGTCCACATGAACCGGATTGAAATCGCCCGACAGGTGAGCGTATTCATTGATCAGGGCCTGGGTGATCCGGATCTCGCAAGACGGTAACACCGAATCGGGTGCATCATTCATGGCATCAGCCCCACAAAACTGATGGCGCAGACCAGTGCAGCGCGCTGATTGATCGTTCGCATCTCGTAGCGCAAGAAGCGCCTGTTTTTTTTCTCAAACTTTTCGACGATGGAAAACGTTGTGGTTAAACGATCACCAACCCGGGCCGGCACGCCAAACACATCATCATCACCCATGCGGACTACGCCCGGCGGAAAAATCGAATGCTCCCAGCCCAGTCGCAGTCCATAGGTAAGCCCCATGCTGCTTGGAGCCAGGCTGGGGTCTGCTGCGGCCTCATAACCGAAAAGGCGGCGAAAGCGCTCCACATCGCCGGCCGTCACATCGCAGACGCCACTGCAAAGCACCTGCCCCAGCTTGGCGGTTTCGTAGCAAAAATCAGGGATCACACTGTTACCTCATGCGCGCCATCATCAAGGCAGGCCGCTCGAGCAACTCGCGCAAGCGGCTGCGAAAACGGCCGGCCAGCGCGCCGTCAATCAGCCGATGGTCAAAGGTCAGGCTGATCATCATCATCGGCCGAGCCACCACCTGACCGTCTCGCACCACCGCCTCGTCGCTGATCTGGCCTATGCCCAGCAAGGCCGACTGTGGCCAATTGAGGATGGGCGTTTCAAAGTCACCGCCATAGCTGCCGAAGTTGCTCAGGGTAAAGCTGCCACCATTCATCTCGTCGGGCATGAGCTTTCCAGTACGTGCCCGTGCGATCAGTTGCTCGCGCTGCTGGGCCAGTTCGACCAAACTGAGCCGATCGATATGGCGCAGCACGGGCACCACCAAACCGCCATCGACCGCCACCGCCAATCCAATGTGGATATCAGCCAGGCTGACGATGTCATCACCGTCGATATACGCATTGATTTCGGGCATGTCGCGCAGCACGCAGGCGCAAGCTTTAAGCAGCAGGTCGGTATAGGTGATGCGAACGCCCAGGTCAGCCTCACGCTCGACCAAGCTGCGACGCCAGGCCACCGCCTGGCCCATGTCGATCCGACCAAAACCGGTCATCTGGGCGCTGCTGTGCAGGCTGTGCATCATGCGCTGGCTGATGGTCCTGCGCATGGCGCTCATCGGCCGGCGTTGGACCGATGCCGCAGCCACGAGACTCTGCAGCGCAGGCGCTGCGGGGGCTTGCGCGGGTGCGCTCGCCTGAGCCGCGGCTGTGGCCAGAACGTCGCGGCGCAAAACAGCCCCGCCAGGGCCGCTTCCAATGATTTGAGGCAGCGCAAGCCCATGCTCCTGCGCCAGGCGCCGTGCCACGGGCGAGACCAGTTGACGTCCTCCTGAGGCGCACGCCACTGTCAGCGCCGCGGGGTGAGAACTTTGGAACACAGGCGCCGCAGCGGAGGACGGTGCGGGTGCGGATACACCGCTGACTGCGGGTGAGCCTGCTCCGCAGCGCTGGCCGGCGCGCTCATGCAGATAACCAACCAATTCGCCAATTTTCAACCGGTCTCCGACGTCGGCCACCTGCTCAAGAAAACCTGAAGCTTCAGCCTCCACATCAAAGGTGATCTTGTCTGTCTCGATGGTCAGCAACACCGCACCTTTGTCGACCCGACCGTCGCTAGGGACATGCCACTGCAGCAAGGTGGCCTCCTCCATGGTCAGGCCCAGCTTGGGAATATGGACGCCCTGGCTCATCGCATCAAATCCCGCGCCGCCGCCACAATCCGATCGGCATCGGGATGGAGAAACTTTTCAAAGCCCTTGCCAAAGGGCTGGGGGGTGAAGGGCGGCGTCACTCGCATCACCGGGGCGTCCAGGTGAAAGAAGGCGCGCTCCATCAACTCGGCGGCAACCTCCGAGCCAAAGCCGAAGGGCTTGTGGGCAGAACTGACCACCATGGCGCGGTTGGTTTTTTCGACCGATGCCGCGATGGTGTCTATATCTAACGGACTGATGGTGCGCGGATCGATTACCTCAATGTCTATGCCCTCGCCGGAGAGCACCTGCGCCGCCTGCAAAGCCTTGTGCACCATCAGGCCGGTGGCCACCACTGTGATGTCGCGGCCGACACGCTTGACATCGGCCTTGCCAATGGGAATCAGAATTTCTTCGCCGTCGTCGATGTCTTCCTTCATGCGGTGCAGGGCCAGGTGTTCAATGAAGATCACTGGGTTGTTGTCTCGGATGGCCGACTTGAGCAGACCCTTGGCATCGCGCGGTGTGCTAGGCATGAGTACTTTCAGACCCGGCACATGGCCGACCCAGGCCTCCAGGCTTTGAGAATGGTGCGGGCCTATGCCCATCTCAACCGCCACATTGGTGCGGATGACCAAGGGCATTTTGAACATGCCCTGGTAGAGGTAGTGCATCTTGGCCGCCTGGTTGGCGATCTGGTCCAGACACAGGCCAAAAAAGTCCATGAACATGACTTCGACAATCGGCCTTTTACCAGTCATGGCCGCGCCCACGGCCAGGCCGACGATGACCTCTTCGCTGATCGGGGTGTCGCGCACCCGCAAGGGCCCAAAAACCTTGTGCAGGCCACGCGAGGCGCCAAAGGCGCCGCCGGCAGGTCCCACGTCCTCGCCAACCAGAAACACATTCGGGTCGCGCTCCATCTCTTCGCGCATCGCATCGATGATGGCCCAGCAGTAAGTCTTGCTCGTCATGGCGCTCACTCCAGGGATTCAGTTGGCATAGACATGACGCAAGGCCTCAGAGGGATCAGGGTCGGGGCTGCGCAAGGCCAGATCGATCGCAGCGCCGACCTGCGCCTCGATTCCTGCCTCCAATGCTGCCAACTGATTCTCGCTCTGCCAGCCTTGCTGCAAGACGACGTTACGAAATCGCTGCACCGGGTCTCGCTCCAGCCAAAGTTGCTCTTCCTCACGGCTTCGGTAATGACAGGGATCGCCCTGGAAGTGACCACCATGCCGATAGGTTTTGAGCTCAAGCAGGGTCGGTCCCTTGCCAGCACGGGCTTGCCCGACCGCAGCCAGGCTGGCCGCTCGTACCGCCAATACATCGTTACCGTCAACGCTGTGGCCGGAGATTCCGTAGCCATGAGCCCGCTCGGCCACATCAATTTGGCGCGAGGTGTCACGAAACGGTGTCATCTCGGCATAAAGGTTGTTCTCGCAAACAAAAATCAGCGGCAGATTCCAAGCGGCTGCCAAATTTAGCGACTCATGGAAAGAGCCTTGGTTGCTGGCGCCTTCGCCAAAAAACACCACACAGACCCGATCACTGCCGTCGAGCACAGCCGAATAGGCTGCGCCAGTGGCATAGGGAATGCCGCCCCCGACGATGCCGTTGCCCCCAAGTATGCCTACCGCTGGATCGGCTGCATGCATCTCTCCGCCGCGGCCGCCACAAATGCCATTGGCTTTGCCGAACATCTCACACACCATTGGCTCGAGGGCCATCCCCTTGGCCAGGTAGTGACCCCGGCCCCGGTGGGTGCTGACGATGCAGTCGTCGTCGCGCAAGGTAGAACACACGCCGACCGCGCAGGCCTCCTGCCCCTGGTAGGAGTGGATATAGCCTGGAAAGAGATTTTTAGCGAATGCGGTATTGAGCTGCTGCTCGCACTGGCGGATCTCCACCAGCTTGGCATAAATCTTCAGCGCCTGCTCTGCCCCCAGGCCCAAGGAATTAAGGGCGACTTGCTTCTTGCGTGCCATGACTGCCCCCCTGTTTGAGTACATATTTCATGATCTTGCCTATGCTGGTCTTGGGCAGTTCGTCAATAAAGCTCACAAATGAGGGGACCTTGAAGCGCGCGAGTCGGCTGGCACACCAGCCCTGTACCTCTTGTTCACTCAGGGTATGACCCGGACGCAGAACCACGAAGGCTTTGACCGCCTCGTCGCGCAGAGGGTCGGGCACGGCAATGACCGCCGATTCGGCAATCGCCGGATGCTCGTTGAGCACTCGCTCGACTTCGGTGGCTGCGATGTTTTCGCCAGCTCGCTTGATCACATCTTTGGATCGGTCAAAAAAATGAACATAGCCGTCCTCATCGAGCGAGCCGTTGTCGCCAGTATCGAACCAGTCGCCACTCATGCAGGCGGCGGTCGCTTCTTCGTTTCGGTAGTAGCCCGAGAACATGGGCTCGCCCTGAATCCAGATGCGGCCGACCTGCCCGGTCGGACAGTCGATGCCTGCGTCATCGACCACCCGAACCTGCCGGCCCAGCACGGGCAAGCCGATACAGTGACGCTTGATGCGGCCGTGCACCGGGTTGCAGGTACAAATACCCAGGGTCTCGGACAGCCCATAGCCTTCGATCAGCCGAACCCCAAAGCGCTTTTCAAACGTATCCCACTCCTCGTCGGTGGTAGGCAGGGCATAGAAGGACAGCCGCACATGGTGCTGTGCATCATCGGGCTGCGGCGGCTGGGCTAGCATAGTGCGCAGCTGCATCGGGACGATGCTGATCAACGTACAGGCATGACGGCGCACCTGCTCCCAGTACCGGGTGGCGCTGTAGGCTTCGAGCAAAACAATGGTGCCACCAAGCGTCAGGGTCGGCACCACGCTGACATATTGCCCATTGACATGAAACAGAGGCAACACCACACAGGCCCGGTCCTTCGGCACCATACCCAAGGCCTGACCGACGGCGATACCCTGAATCAGCGAGGCGCGGTGGCTGATGATGGCGCCCTTGGGGCGGGAGGTGGTACCGGAGGTGAAGATGATCTGCGCCGGCGCATCGGGAGAGACTCGCACCACCTGGCGCTCATCGCTGTAACGGCTCATGATGTCGTCCAGCCGGACAAAACCTTCGCTGGACTGCCCTTGCCTGGCGCAAATACGCACACTGACCGCGGGACACTGCGCCGCCACCTCCTGGTAGACCGGCAGGAAGCGCGTCTCGGCGATCAGGCCCACACTCTCGGAGTTGTTGAGCAGATATTGCAGTTCGTCGGGCGCGTAGAGCACATTGACCGGCACCATCACCGCACCGGCCTGGTTAATGGCCATCCAGGCCAACAGGAACTCGGTGCAGTTATTCATCATCAGAGCAACTTTTTGCCCCGGCTGCACGCCTTGAGAAATCAGCGCATTGCAAAGCCGATTGACGGCCGATGAAAAATCGCGGTAGCTCAGCTGCGAAACCGCGCCATGCACGTCTTCAAACACCACCAGCGGATGATCGGGTTGCTGCTGCGTCTTTTCATGCAACAAGTCTGCTAGCAAGCGCGTGCCGGAAACATGCATAGCCGTATCTCCCGGGCAGTATCAATAGGAGCGGGGCAGGCCGCAGCCGGCCTGCGCGATGAAATTCTTGCTCATTTCATTGGTGACGGGTGCAAAGATCAACTGCCTGATGTCTCGGTAGTAACGCTGCATGTGATAGTCCATGGTGAAGCCAGCGCCGGCCAGCACCCGCATGCCCCGATCGGTGGCGCGGAACGCCGCTTCCGAAGCATAGTACTTTGCCGATGCAGCCTGCACCGAACAGTCGAGCTTCTGGTCTTGCATCCAGGCTGCCTTGTAAGTGCTCAGCTGCGCGAGGTCTAGTTCGACCAGCGAATCGGCCAACTGATGCTGTACAGCCTGGAACTGGCCGATCGACTTGCCAAAGGCCTTGCGATCGCGCGCATACTGAATGCCTTCTTCCAGCGCGGCGCGGCCCAAGCCCGCGCAAACCGCAGCTATGAAGATGCGCTCATTATTCAAAGTATCAAGAATCGCATGCCAGCCACGGTTGGGCGTGCCAATGACGCAGCTGGCCGGTACCCGCACGTCCCGGTACACCACTTCGTAGGAATGCAAAAACCACGAGCCCAATTTCTTGATCTTGCTGTAAGTCACGCCGGTCGTATCTTTTGGGATCAGAAAGACCGTCAGGCCATGCGAGGGCTTGTTCTCGTCGCGGCCGGTGCGGGCGACCACAAAAATATGCGAAGCAATGTTCAGGCCGGTGGTGTAGACCTTGGCACCATTGATGACGTACTCATCACCGTCAAGGCGGGCGTTGGTTTTCATCGCACCGAGAATATCGGTGCCACCATCGGGCTCTGTCATCGACAGTGCAAAATGACAGTCGCCCTTGACCAATCGGGGTAAGAAATACTCGCGTTGCTCATCATTGCCGTGGCGCTCAACCGTGACCGCGCCGAAGCAGACATCCATGCCATAGGCCATCGCCACCGAGGAACTGTGGCGAGCGATTTCTTCCAAGATGATGGTTTCTTCCATGACGCCTCCGCCCGTACCTCCATAGGCCAACGGTACCGAAGCGCCCATCAGGCCGAGCTCGGCCATCTTGTCGAGCAGATCGTCGGGGAATTCGCCTGCCTGGTCCCATTGGGCTATGAGATGCTTGGGCATTTCCTTGTCGACAAAGCGACGCACCGCCTCCTGAAGGGCGCGCTGCTCCTGGGTGAATTCGAAGTTCATAAGGGCTCCTGCTTTGCAGCAATGCGTGTTCGGACCGGCCGCTCAATTCATACCAGCCGGTAAAAAAGTAATTCCAATTGGAATGAAATCCTATCAGATCCGTATCTTTGGCGTCAAACCGATTTATGCTCATCATCCAGCCCATCAGTACAAACCCCGATGGCTGCAATGCCTCCAGCAAGCGCTGAATGACGGCGGCAGGCGGCACATCGAAGCACAGACCGCACCCTCGAACCGGGAGAATCCATGACAGGCGCACTTGACGGCATCAAGGTGATTGATTTCGGCCAATACGTTGCTGGCCCACTGTGCGCGATGATGCTGGCCGATCACGGCGCTGAGGTGCTGCACATTGATCCGCCGGGTGGGCCGCGTCTGCTCACGCCAGCCAACGCCACCTGGAACCGGGGGAAGCGCTGTCTGAGTCTCGATCTCACTGAGCCCCGGAATTTGCGGATCGTCGAGGACCGCTTGGAGCAGGCCGACGTGCTGATTGAAAACTTCCGGCCTGGCGTGATGCAGCAACTGGGCTGGGGGCAGGCTGAGCTGCGACGGCGTCATCCCGGTTTAATTTACTGCAGCCTACCCGGCTTCGCCAGCGACGACCCTCGCGCAGCTTGGCCAGCCTGGGAGGGGGTGGTGGCGGCGGCCACAGACACCTACCGACCCTTGGCCGGCGTAGGGGAACCCGCTTTTCTGGCACTGCCAGTGGCCTCAAACTTCGCAGCGATGCAGGCGGCGACAGCATGCGTCATGGCCCTGATCGCCCGAAAGCGCGATGGACAGGGCCAGCACATCGAGGTGCCCTTGTTTGACGCCATGTTCTCCCTGATCGGCGCGCGCGGCATGTCCATGCCGGGCCCTGTGCAACTGTCCTTCGACTTCACTGGCTTTGGCATCTACCGTTGCAGCGACGGGCGCGATGTGCACTTTGCGCCCGTCGGCAAGCGCTTTTTGGGCTGGTTCCTCCACGCAGCCGGTGTCAGCCACTGGCGCGAGCAGGGCCTGACCGACCGCACAAGGCTGGCCAACGAGCCAGATCTGGCCGCCGAACTGCGGCGCCAACTTGGCGCACTTTTTCTGAGCCGTCCGTCTCATCATTGGCAAGCGCTGGCTGCTGAGGCAGGCGTGCCGCTGGCGGTCTGTCACACTATGGACGACTGGCTGGCACATCCACATGCCAGGCAGTCGGGCGCGGTCATCGCCTTAGACGATCCACAGTTCGGGCCGATGCTGCAGCCCGGCATCGGCGTGCGTCTGTCGGCCTTCGAGGGCCTGATCCCGCGCCCACGCACTTTAGAGCGAGCGGCATCGAATGCCGGCTGGACCTCACAGCGCGCCGCAGTCGAACCGGTAACGCAAGCCCGGCCCACCCTGGGCCCTTGCTGCGCCGGCCCGCTGCACGGCCTGCGGGTGCTGGACCTGACCCAGATCTGGGCTGGGCCCACTGGGGCCCGGCTGTTGGCCGAATACGGTGCCGATGTGATCAAAGTCAATGACCCGAAGGAACCCATCCTCACACACGAAGATGTCAACCGCGGCAAGCGCAGCCTGCTGCTGGATCTTCAATCTGCTTCGGGGCTGGCAACAGCCCGAGATTTAATCGCCACCAGCGACGTGGTGCTGCAGAACTTCGCAAGGGGCGTGGCTGAGCGCTTGGGCATCGGCCCCGAGCAGGCTCGAGCGCTGCGACCCGATCTCATCTATGCCTCGATCAGCGCCTACGGCTACGAGGGCCCATGGGGGGAGCGCCGCGGCTACGAGGTGCAGGCCCAGGCCTGTGTTGGGGCCCAGGCTCAGTTTGGTGGCCCCGCTGGCGCGCAGCGCTTGCCCTATGAGATCAATGACTATGGCACGGGCATCCTGGCGGCATTTGCCGTCGGGCTGGGACTTTGGCACCGCCAGCGCACAGGCCAGGGTCAACAAGTGCATGCGGCGCTAAGCTTTACCGCTGGGTTGCATCAAAGCCTCTTACTGCACCGGCGGTCCAACGATGCAGGCGCAAAGGCACTGAGCGAAGCGCCGACAGATCTGCTGCCCGGCCAAAGCCCTTGGCAGTGCTTGTACCGGGCCAGCGACGGTTGGCTGTATCTCGGAATACATCCTCGGAATGAGGCCAGGCAGCAGGCGCTACTCGATGCCCTGGGTATTTCGGGCGGCGAGAAGCATCGCCTGCGCGAACGCATCGCACAGCGCCTGTCCGACCAAACCAGTGTCCATTGGCTTGCCCGGCTGATCTGGCCGAATTACTGGCCGAAGTAGCCAGCCTGCGCCGACCATTGACCCCCTGACAAACCCCTTGCCCTGCCGTGCTGTCCTACCTCACTGTCCCCGTCACACCTTTTCAGCAAAACTGCTCACTGATCTGGGATGGGCAAACCAAGCAGGCTGCCGTCATCGACCCGGGCGGAGAACTCGACCGTTTGCTGGCAAAGGTCGACTCGCTGGGCCTCAAACTCGAACAGATCTGGCTAACGCACGCCCACATCGACCATGCCGGCGGCACGGGAGAGTTGGCCAACCGGCTGGGCCTGCCCATCGTCGGTCCTCACCCGGGCGATCAGTTCTGGATCGATGGCTTGCCCCAGCAAAGCGCCATGTTTGGTTTTCCACAAGCCCTGGCATTTGCACCGACGCGCTGGCTCTACGACGGCGATACGGTCACCATCGGGCAGCACACTTTGCAGGTCAGGCACTGCCCGGGCCACACGCCCGGCCATGTGGTGTTTTACTCACCAGAGATTGCCCGGGCCTTCGTCGGTGACGTGCTGTTTGCAGGCAGCATCGGACGCACGGATTTCCCGCAGGGCAACCACGAGCAACTCATCAACAGCATCAAGACCCGGCTTTGGCCCATGGGAGATGAAACCGTCTTCATCCCAGGTCACGGCCCCGAAAGCAGCTTTGGGCGCGAGCGTAAGACCAACCCGTTTGTTGCTGACCGATGAATACACGGCCGAAATGAAAAACGCGCCCGAAGGCGCGTTTTTGCTGGGTGCTTGGCGGAGTGGACGGGGCTCGAACCCGCGACCCCCGGCGTGACAGGCCGGTATTCTAACCAACTGAACTACCACTCCTGGTAGCAACAACTTTGCTCTTTCGAGCCAAGCGCCGTTCCTTGCGAAACGGCTGCTGCCTGCTTGTGCCTCATGCACTGCCGTAGCAGTGAAATCTGGCGACCCTACGGGGATTCGAACCCCGGTACTCACCGTGAAAGGGTGATGTCCTAGGCCTCTAGACGATAGGGTCAAAACCTTTGGACGATTCGACTGGTGGAGGTAAGCGGGATCGAACCGCTGACCTCTTGCATGCCATGCAAGCGCTCTCCCAGCTGAGCTATACCCCCTCTTGCCATGCCAGAGCGCAGACTGCTCCGCTCTCAAGACACAACTGTCGAGCCTCAAATTATAGCCCGAAAACTCTGACTCTCACAAACCTGCTGGGTTTTTTAGGCGATCGAGCACGGTCTGGCGGTCCATCAACTCAATGACCGCATCGAGCGAAGGCGTTTGCGCCGTGCCCAGCAACAACACCCGCACTGGCATGGCCAACTGCGGCATCTTCAGGTTGGCCTGCGCAATCACTTGCTTGATGACCGCGGCAATGGCCACCCTGTTCCAGTCGCATTCAGACAAGGCCTGACCCAATTGCACCAGCACCGGGGCGATGGAGGGCGACAAGTGGGCACTGCGGTCCTCTTGACTGGCCTGCCCTCCTTGAGCCAGCAGCGTCAGCCAGTGAGCCAAGTCAACCAGGGTGGCGCACCGGTCTTTGAACAGGGCACATGCGCCCTCAATGCGCTCGGTACTCATCCGCACGCCGGCGGCGAGCAGCAGCGGCCCGACCGCTTGCGCCAGGGCCGGATCGGCCATGGCCTTGAGGTGCTGGGCATTGACCCAGCGCAGCTTGGCCTCGTCAAATTGCGCCGCGCTCTTGCCCAAATGATCGAGGTCGAACCACTGAAGAAATTGCTCCCGACTGAAGATTTCATCATCGCCATGGCTCCAGCCCAGGCGCGCCAGGTAATTGACCATGGCGTCGGGCAAATAGCCTTCCTGCGCGTAGGTTGTGACGGCTTTGGCGCCATTGCGCTTGCTCATCTTCTCGCCCTGCTCATTGAGAACAGTGGGCAGATGCGCATACACCGGAGGCTCTTTTCCCAGTGCCTTGAAGATGTTGATCTGCCGTGGCGTATTGTTCACGTGGTCATCACCGCGTATCACGTGGGTAATGGACATGTCGATGTCGTCGACCACCACACAAAAGTTGTAAGTCGGCGTGCCGTCAGGGCGGGCAATCACCAAGTCGTCCAGCTCTTCGTTGCTGATCGAGATCTGGCCTTTGACCTTGTCGTCCCACACCACGCTGCCGGTTGGGGGATTTTTAAAGCGCAGCACTGGCTTGACACCCTCGGGCACCGCAGGCAAGGCCTTGCCCGGTTCTGGCCGCCAGGTGCCGTCATAGCGGGGCTTGAGCTTGGCCGCCATTTGTCGCTCGCGAAGCGCATCGAGCTCGGCCACGCTCATGTAGCAAGGGTAAACCTGACCCGCGGCCTGTAACTGCGCCAAAACCTGTTTGTAGCGCTCCATGCGCTGCATCTGGTAGTAAGGGCCTTCGTCATAGTCGAGACCCAGCCAGCGCATGCCCTCGATGATCACGTCCACAGCCGCCTGCGAGGAGCGATCGAGGTCGGTGTCTTCGATGCGCAAAATGAATTGCCCGCCGTTGGCCCGGGCAAAGGCCCAGGGATACAGGGCCGACCGAATATTGCCCAGGTGGATAAAGCCGGTGGGCGATGGCGCGAAACGGGTGCGAACGAGTGCAGTCATGGAGGATCAACAAAGGCAACCGGACGCAGCGTCTGTCACCGAAAAAAATGGCTAGACCAGACCCGACAGGCCGCGGGCCAGATCGGTCTGAATATCATCAAGGTGCTCGAGTCCGACCGCAATGCGTATCAGGCCCTGGGTGATGCCGGCGGCCTGGCGCTGCTCTTCGGTAAGTCGTCCATGCGAGGTGCTGGCAGGGTGCGCAACCAGGGATTTTGTGTCACCCAGGTTGGTCGATAGCGAGAGCACCTGCAATTGATCGAGCACATGAAAGGCGCGCGCGCGGGCCTGCTCAGGCGCAGTGCCGCCAACATCAAAAGCGATCACCGCACCGCCCACACCGCCTTGCTGGCGCATGGCCAGTTCATGTTGGGGATGGTCGGGTAATCCGGGGTGGTGCACGCGAAGCACTTGCGACTGCTGGCAAAGCCAGTGCGCCAAAGTGAGCGCCTGAGCGCTTTGAGCCTTCATGCGCAGGCCCAGTGTTTCCAGCCCCTTGAGCACCACCCAAGCGTTAAAAGGCGCCAGAGTCATGCCGGCGCTGCGCAAGATCGGCATGAATTTCTCGTCGATCAGGGCCTGACTGCAACACAGTGCACCGGCCAGCACCCGACCTTGGCCGTCAAGGTATTTGGTGCCCGAATGCATGATGATGTCAGCGCCATAGCGCACCGGCTGCTGCAAGGCCGGGGTGGCAAAGCAGTTGTCCACTGCAAGCAGCGCGCCGGCTCGGTGGGCAATATCGGCCAGGGCCGCGATGTCGCACACCTCGGTCAAAGGATTGGTTGGGGTCTCGGCAAACAGCAGTCGGGTGTTGGGCCGGATCGCGGCCTGCCACTGTGCGACATCGGTCTGCGAAACAAAGCTGGACTGCACACCGAACTTACCAAACTCACCACCGATGAGCTTGATGGTCGAGCCGAACACCGACCGCGAGCACACCACATGATCACCGGCCTTGAGCAGACCCATGCACAGCATCAAGATGGCCGCCATGCCGCTGGACGTGGCAATGGCCGCTTCAGTGCCCTCCATGGCGGCCAGGCGCTTTTCAAAGCTGGCCACCGTGGGGTTGCCATACCGGGCATAGGTAAAGCCTGGTTCCTCGTTGGCAAAACGTGCTGCGGCCGACTGGGCACTGGGCTGCACATAGCCGCTGGTCAGGTAAAGGGCTTCCGAGTTTTCACCATACTGACTGCGCTGCGATGCGGCACGCACAGCCAGGGTGTCGGGGTGCAAGGGTTTGTCATTCATGGTCTGGACTTCGCGCTGTTCGATCAAGCCGCTTGGGCGTTGGGCAGGTTGAGCCGGGACGAATCCGCATCACCGTCTTCCTGGGCGTCGATGCGTTGCTCATTCATGCGCGCAATCGATTCGGGTGTGACGTCACCCGTGATGTACACACCGTCAAAGCACGAAGCGTCAAAGCCATCGAGCCGGGTATTGAGCGAGCCTATGGCACGCTTCATGCCCTCAACATCCTGGTAAATCAGCGCGTCGCAGCCGATGAGTTCCCGGATCTGATCGATCGTGCGGTTGTGGGCCACCAGTTCACCGCTGGTGGGCATGTCGATGCCATACACATTGGGGTAACGCACCGGAGGTGCAGCGCTGGCCAGATAGACCTTGCGGGCACCCGCATCACGCGCCATCTGCACGATCTCCCGGCTGGTGGTGCCGCGTACGATCGAGTCGTCAACGAGTAGCACATTTCGGCCCTTGAACTCACTGGCGATCACATTGAGCTTCTGGCGAACCGACTTCTTGCGCACACCCTGACCTGGCATGATGAAGGTGCGGCCGACATACTGGGCCGACTCGACTCGGGAATCGGGATGACCACATCGATCTCGTTGGGCGGGACCGTGGAAATCACGCGCTTGGCCAGGGTCTCACCCAGGTTCAGCCGGGCCTGGTAGACGGAGATGCCGTCGAGCATGGAGTCGGGCCGCGCCAGATAAACATATTCAAAAATGCACGGCATGAGCCGCGATTGATCTGCGCATTGGGCTGAGTGCAGCTGTCCCTGCAGGTCTATGAACAGCGCCTCGCCAGGCTTCACATCGCGCTCGAATTGATGGCCCGTGCCCTCCAAGGCCACCGACTCACTGGCCACCACCCAAGTATTGCCCTGGCGACCCAGACACAGCGGGCGAATGCCAAAAGGGTCACGAAACGCGAGCAGTCCGTGGCCCGCGATCAAGGCAATCACGGCATACGAGCCCCGCACACGCTTTTGCACGCCACGCACAGCGGCAAACACATCGGCCGGCGCCAAAGGCAAGCCCCGCGTGGTCTTTTCGAGTTCGTGGGCCAGCACATTGAGCAACACCTCCGAATCGCTTTCGGTGTTGATGTGTCGATGGTCCACTGAAAACAGCTCGGCCTTGAGCACCGCCGCATTGGTCAGATTGCCGTTGTGAACCAACACCAGACCAAACGGAGCATTGACGTAAAAAGGCTGGGCCTCCTCTTCACTGAAGGCATTTCCAGCCGTGGGATAGCGGACCTGCCCAAGACCCACATTGCCCGGCAGAGCCCGCATATTGCGGGTGCGAAACACGTCCTTGACCATGCCCTTGGCCTTGTGCATGAAGAACTTGTGTCCCAACTGGGTGGCTATGCCGGCTGCGTCTTGGCCGCGGTGCTGCAGCAGCAAGAGGCCGTCATAGATCAGCTGATTGACCGGCGCGTCACTGACCGCACCAAGAATGCCGCACATGTTCGATCAGTCCTCAGTTCAAAAAACGGGAAAAAGACTCGGGCAAAGCCGGCTTCAAGCCAACGAGCATCACGCCGAGCCACGGGGCTGCTGCAGATACCTGCCACCAATCGGCCCGCTTGAGCGGCGTCAGGTCTATCACCACGGCCACCGCCAGCAAGACCACCACACCACGCAGCGCGCCAAAGGCTGCGCCCAAAATACGGTCCACAGGACGCAAGCCCACCACCGAAACCAGTTTGCGCAACAAAGAGGCCAGCAAGCCTGCAAGCAAAACAGACAGCACAAAGGTCAAGGCAAATGCGGCCGCATACCGAACCGGATCAGACATCCCCTGCAAAGGCAAATAAGCAGCCACCCAAGGCGAGAACCACTGCGCAAGAAAAAAAGCGGCAATCCATCCCAGCAGCGACAACACCTCGAACACCAAGCCGCGCCACAAACCGACCGCCATCGACACCAGCACCAGGCTCAGCAAGATCCAGTCGACGCTGGTCATCACGGCCTCAGATCGCCAACACCGTAGCCGGCAGGTCCAGTGCCTTGATCTTGGCCGCAGCCTTATCGGCCTCGGCGCGGCTGGCAAACGGCCCCACACGCACGCGGGTTCGCTTGCCATCCTTGGTTTCGATCACCTGGGTATAGGTCTTCAAGCCCGCCTTTTCCAGCTTCAGCCGCGCCTCCCGCGCCTTTGCGGCATCGGCAAACGCGCCGACCTGAACCACGATGCGCCCATTGGTCGGGGCTGCGTCAGTCTTTGCTGGCGCCGGTGGCTTGGCTGCGGCAGACTCAGGCGATGCGACAGCGGCGCGCTGGCCAGGGGGCTTGTCCAGCACGATCTCCTCCTTGCCCTGCAAGCTGGCCTGCGGCGGCACGGTGATCGGTGCCGAAGCAATCGGTGCGACCGGGGCTGCAACTGGCGCTGTGGCCGGCGCTGTAGCCGTGGGCGAAGCGATCGGCGCACCGGGTTTGACCGCGGCACGCGAGGGGATTTCAATGGCAATATTGACTGGCACCGGCCGCGGCTGGCTGTCAAAAAGCAGAGGAAAACCGATCACGCCCAGGAGAACCAGCACGGCCGCGCCGATCAGGCGGTGTCGAGCCCGCCGGCGTACCGCTTCGACACTCTCTGAAGCAAGGCCATCGCCCTCCGGCTTGATGCCAGACGTCCGGTCGCGGCGAAAGCTGAAAAACGACATAGGCGAAATGCGGTGTCCGGTCAACGGTTGATGGTTCTGACTTTGCCAAGATGGCGTCGATGCGGCATCACGGAGCCAGATGCTGTCCCGACAATCGAGGCACACCGTTGGCAAGGATGGCACCTACGGTGAGAAAAGATCCGAAGACAACGATTCTATCAGTGGGGTCTGCCACGGCCACAGCCGCACGCAAAGCTGTTTGGGGGTCTGCGTGAGCGCTGAGCTGGGCCCGATCGCGATGGCCCGGCACGGTCAGATACCGGGCCTGCAAATCGACCGCAGATGCCGCCCGCGCGCTGGCAAGATCGCAGAAATACCATTTGTCCACCAGGGGGCCAATGCGGGCAAACATGGCCTCGAGATCTTTGTCGGCCATGGCACCGAAGACCGCATGGGTGCACGGATAAAAGCCCATGGCGTCGAGGTTTTCACTCAAGGCGGCCACTGAATGCGGGTTGTGTGCAACGTCAAGCACCAAGGTGGGCTGTCCCGGCACAATCTGAAACCGCCCGGGCAACTCGACCAGGGCCAGCCCATTGCGCACCGCCTGCGCTGTCACGGGCAGTCGGTCCCACAGGGCCGCCAACGCGGCGAGTACACCTGAAGCATTGAGCAACTGGTTGGCCCCGCGCAGTGCCGGGTAGGCCAGACCCGAATGGCGCTTGCCGCGACCGCTCCAGCCCCACTGCTGTTTGTCGCCCGCGAACTGAAAGTCGGGGCCGAGCAGCCACAGATCGGCATCGAGCAGACGGGCTGCCTTGATCACGCTTTGCGGCGGCGCCGGATCGCTCACGACCACAGGCTTGCCGGCGCGGATGATGCCGGCCTTCTCACGTCCAATGGACTCCCGATCAGGCCCCAGAAACTCCATATGGTCCAGATCGATGCTGGTGATGATTGCGCAATCGGTGTCAATGATGTTGACCGCGTCGAGCCGACCTCCGAGGCCCACCTCCAGGATCACCACGTCCAATTGAGTCTGGGCCATGACCGACAAAAACACCAAGGTGGTGAATTCAAAATAGGTCAGGGAAATCTCACCGCGCACATCCTGCGGGCGACCCGGCAAAAAGCGCAGGTCACTGCCCAGCCGGGCACGCTCGACAGCCTGAAAATGGGACAACAAGTCATCGGCCCGCACCGGTTCACCACGCAAGCGACAGCGCTCCTCAAACCGCACCAGGTGGGGGGAGGTGTAGAGACCGACCCGGTAGCCCGACTGCATCAAGATCGCTTCGAGCATGGCGCAGGTCGAGCCCTTGCCATTGGTCCCGGCCACAGTGATCACCGGGCAGCTGAACTTCAGACTCATCCGATGCGCCACAGCGCGCACCCGCTCCAACCCCATTTCTATGCCCTTGGGGTGCAAGCGCTCACAATGGTCCAGCCACTGGCTCAGGGTGTTCAAAGTCTCCATGCGGCACATTGTCTCGCAGACCAAAGCTCGCCAGCGGTCGAGCTCGCTTGATCTGGGCCAAGCCTGTCAAAATAACCAGCATGATCACCGTCTACGGAATACCCAACTGCGATACGGTTAAAAAAGCGCGCGCCTGGCTCGATGGCAAGGGGATCGCACATCGCTTTCATGACTTCAAGAAATTGGGCATCAGTGCAGAACTGCTGCAGGCTTGGAGCGAGGCTGTCGGCTGGCAAAGGTTGCTCAACCGCCAGGGCAGCACCTGGCGAAAACTCGATCCCGCCGTGCAGGCTGTTGCCTGCGACAGCACAGGCGCCTGCGCCCTGATGGCCCAGCAGCCAAGCTTGATCAAACGGCCGGTGGTCCAATGGCAGGGACACTTGAGCGTGGGATTCGATGCCGCCGACTGGGAAAAACACCCAGTCCCAAGCTAGGCCGGGTGCAATGCGCCTGAATTTACGAAGGATTTACAAGAGGCGGTGAACCAAAACCGGCTCGAAACCGTTAAATTGATGCCAGCGTCCTTGGCACCTGCGACAACGGGCGCAAGCACTGGAAAAAAACACAGGAGATTGTCATGATGAATAGAAATTTTGTACTCGGCTTCATCACGGTGGCCAGCGGTGTCGCCGCCGCCCCAGTGGCCGCACAAGAAGTTCTGGCCCGGGTACTGACAAGCACCGCCGTCATGCAGCAGGTCGCCGTGCCGCGTCAGGTGTGTACCACCCAGCCTGTTGTCCAGCAAACCCAACCCTCCGGCGCAGGCGCGGCCATGGGAGCCATCGCGGGCGGGGCGGTCGGAAACTCGATCGGCGGTGGCAGCGGCAGAGACGTCGCCACGGTGCTCGGCATCATAGGCGGGGCCGTTCTGGGCAACAGGATCGAGGGCACGCGCGACGAGGTGCGCAACGTTCAGCAGTGCACCGTCCAAACCACTTACGAGACGCGTGTGCTTCACTACGACGTTATTTACGAATATGACAACAAGCGCTACAGCATCAAGATGCTCAATGATCCCGGCGCCTATGTGCGTCTGCAAATGAACCCGGTGGGCGCGCTTCCGGCGGCGCCGGCCGGCGGCACCACCATCATCACCCGTCCCATCTCCAGCGCACCGGTCAGCGAAAGCACCGTCACCTATGTCCAAAACGACGCGTTTCACACCCCCAGCGCTGCGGTTCGTGTTCACCCCGTGACTGCCAGCGCCTTCACGTTCTACCCGGCCGCGCGATATGTGCCGGTCGCGCCCGCAGTCGCGATCAACTGGAGCCTGCACACAGGTCACCCCCAGCACCACCACAACCACCGCCACCAGCGCCATCACCGCGGCCACTGGAACTGAGCGCCTGCCAACCCGTGGGGCGCAGGCACCGGTAGACGGCTGACCTAAAATCGCGGCTTTGCCCGCGAACGGGCTTCAGATCTTCTACGGACTCGCCATGAGCAATGCGCAACTGAACAACGTCAGTGTCAACACCCAAGCCAGCGTCTACTTCGACGGAAAGTGCATCAGCCACGGCGTGACGCTGGCCGACGGCACCAAAAAATCAGTGGGTGTGGTGCTGCCCTCCACCCTGACGTTCAACACCGGCGCGCCCGAGATCATGGAGTGCGTGGCCGGCAGCTGTGAGTACAAACTCGCTGGCAGCTCCGAATGGAAGAAGTCCAGCCCCGGGGAGCGTTTCAGCATACCGGGACAGTCGAGCTTCGAAATCCGGGTGACTGAGGCCTACCATTACATCTGCCATTTCGGCTGACGGCGCGCTCCCTCTGAATTGCGCGCTGCCGTTCGTTTGTCCCGAGGCCGCCAAAACGGCCAACCACACTGCCAACACCATGAGCACCATCTTGCAACACCTGCCCAAGGGGCAAAAAGTCGGCATTGCCTTTTCTGGCGGTCTGGACACATCGGCGGCGCTGCTTTGGATGAAGCAAAAGGGCGCCCTGCCCTACGCCTACACCGCCAACCTGGGCCAGCCCGACGAGTCGGACTACGAGGAGATTCCGCGCAAGGCCATGGCCTATGGCGCCGAAAAGGCGCGCTTGGTGGACTGCCGCGCGCAGCTGGCCCATGAAGGCATCGCGGCCATACAGTGCGGCGCCTTTCACATCAGCACGGGCGGCATCACTTACTTCAACACCACGCCCCTGGGCCGCGCCGTGACCGGTACCATGCTGGTGGCGGCCATGAAGGAAGACGATGTCCACATCTGGGGCGACGGCTCGACCTTCAAGGGCAACGACATCGAACGCTTTTACCGCTACGGCCTGCTGACCAATCCCAGCCTGAAAATCTACAAGCCCTGGCTGGACCAGACCTTCATCGACGAACTCGGCGGCCGCAAGGAGATGAGCGAGTTCCTCATTGCCAACGGCTTTGACTACAAGATGAGCGTGGAAAAGGCCTACAGCACCGACTCCAACATGCTCGGCGCCACGCACGAAGCCAAGGACCTGGAACAACTCAACAGCGGCATCCGCATCGTCAGCCCGATCATGGGTGTGGCGTTCTGGAAGCCCGGCGTCGAGGTGAAAGCCCAAGAGGTCAGTGTGCGCTTTGAAGAGGGCATTCCGGTCGCGCTCAACGGTGTGGAATATGCCGACCCGGTCGCTCTCTTCCTCAAGGCCAACGAGATTGGCGGTCGCCACGGCTTGGGCATGAGCGACCAGATTGAAAATCGCATCATTGAAGCCAAGAGCCGCGGCATCTACGAGGCACCCGGCATGGCCTTGCTGCACATCGCCTACGAACGCCTGGTCACTGGCATCCACAACGAAGACACCATCGAGCAGTACCGCATGGGCGGCCTCAGGCTCGGCCGCCTGCTCTACCAGGGCCGCTGGTTCGACCCGCAGGCCATCATGTTGCGTGAAACAGCCCAGCGCTGGGTGGCCCGCGCAATCACAGGCACGGTCACGCTCGAGTTGCGCCGGGGCAATGACTACAGCATCCTCAACACAGAGAGCCCGAACCTGACCTACGCGCCCGAGCGCCTGTCGATGGAAAAGGTGGAAGACGCTCCATTTTCCCCACTCGACCGCATTGGCCAGTTGACCATGCGCAACCTCGATATCAGCGACACCCGCGCCAAATTGGGCATCTACGCCCACACTGGCCTGCTTTCCACAGGCGATGGTCCGCACATCTTCAAGCTCGAAGGCAAGGGAAAGTAAGTCACTCCAAGCGCTGCTGCCGGGGCCTGAACGGGCATCACTCGCGCACGTCAGCCACCGGTTGCTTGCCAAAGTCTGGCCGGGCCAAGAAAGCCAACAGCCGCTCGGCTGCGGCCTCAGGCGTGGTCAGCATGCCCTTCAGATGCAGGCCCTCGAAGCCGGGTCGGTCCGGGAAATCAGAATCCGGCGCGCCGCGCAACTGAACCTGCATCTCGGTATCGATCACACCAGGCGCCAGTGAACACACCCGCGCCCCGTTGGGCAGGCGGGCCTCGTCGAGCGCCAGACAGCGGGTGAAGTGGTCCATACCGGCCTTGGCCGCGCAATAGGCCGATTGCGAAGCCATGGCCCTGCGTCCGAGCCCGGAGGAGATGTTGAGGATGCGCCGCTGCCCTGGCCAATTGGCGGTTGCTGCCAGAAACGCTGCACACAACTGCATCGGGGTTTCAAGATCGACACGCAAGGCGCGGGCCAGATCCTCGGGCTGGGCGCGCGACAGGGGCACGATGGCCGGGATCAGGCCGGCATTGTTGATCAGCGTCACGCTTTGCCAGGGCTGGCCCGCCTGCCCCTCGAGCCAGGCTTGCAGACGCCGGGCCACCTGTGCGCCGTCCGCCAGATCGGCCTGCCATTCAAGCAACTCGCCCGCAGCACCGGCATCCGGATCCAGACCCTGGAGCCGACCGCGCGAAATACCCAACAGCCTGTGGCCTGAGGCCAGCAGCCTGAGCGCCATGGCACGGCCCATGCCGCGGGAGTGTCCGGTCAGTAGGGTCAATTCGGTTGGCATGCGATCATTTCCTTCCACAGTTGTTTCCATCAAAGCGGCATCTGGCCCGGCTCACAACACCACCGGCTCAGGCTCTAGACGCAGCCCAAAGCGCTCGTACACGCTGGTCTGTATGGCTCGGGCCAAGGTCATGACCTCGCCGCCCGTGACCGGATCGCTGGGGCCTCCACGGTTGACCAGCACCAGCGCCTGTTTCTCGTAAACCCCGGCCCGCCCCACGGTCTTGCCCTTCCATCCGCAGGCGTCAATCAGCCAGCCGGCGGCCAGCTTGATGCTGCCATCGGGCATGGGGTAGTGGACCACCTTGGGGTCGCGGGCAATGATGTCGGCGCATTGCTCGGCACTGACCGTGGGATTCTTGAAAAAACTCCCGGCATTGCCAATGATGGCAGGGTCAGGCAGCTTGGCGCGACGGATCTCGCAGATCCAGCTGAAAATGCGCTCCGGCGTGATTTGGCTGGCAACCAGACCATCCATCGCCATGCGCCGCTCCAGGTCGGCATAACCGAGTACGGCTCGCCAGCGCCGCGGCAGCGCAAACCGCACCCGCAAGATCAAGGCCCGACCCGCCAAACCCATGCCCTTGGTGCCGTCTGGACCCACCGCCGGGGCATGCTTGAACACCGAGTCCCGATAAGCAAATGCGCACTGGGCCGCATCAAGCGTGAAGACCTGACCGGTCTGCAGATCCATGGCGTCGAGCGAATCGAAGCGATCTTGCAGTTCCACCCCATAAGCGCCCACGTTTTGCACCACGCTGGCGCCCACCGTGCCAGGGATCAGAGCCATATTCTCCAGGCCCGGCCAGCCCTGCTCCAAAGTCCAAGCCACCAGATCGTGCCAGTTTTCACCTGCATCGGCCTCCACCAGCCAGGCGCGATCCGTCTGCCCCAGCAAACGCCGGCCCTTCATCTCCACCTTGAGCACCAGGGGCTTGACGTCGCCCGTCAGCACGATGTTGCTGCCGCCGCCGAGCACAAACTTGGGCTTGTCTCGCAAATTCGGGTCGGCCAGCACCGCCAGAACGTCCTGCTGGCCCTGTATGCGCACCAATTCCTGCGCCCGGGCGGCAATACCGAAGGTGTTGTACGGCTGAAGTGCAACCTGTTTCTCGACTAACATTTGGGAATTGTCGCACTGCGATTTCCAACCCGACGAGCCCACCGATGCCCTCATTCGACACCGTCCTCGAAGCCGATCTGGTCAAACTCAAAAACGCCGTTGAAAACTCGGCCAAGGAAATCGGCACCCGCTTCGACTTCAAGGGCACAGCGGCGGCCATCGAGATCAAGGACAAGGACATCACCCTGACCGGCGATGGCGATTTCCAGATCGACCAGATCAATGACATCCTTCGCAACAAGCTGGCCAAGGCCGGGGTCGATGTGCGCTTTCTGGATCTGGGAAAAATCGAAAAAATCGGCGGCGACAAGGTCAAGCAGGTGAGCAAAGTGCGAAACGGCATCGCCAGCGAAGACGCCAAGAAAATTCAACAGTCCATCAAGGGCAGCAAACTCAAGGTGCAGGCATCTATTCAGGGCGACGCGGTGCGTGTGACCGGAGCCAAACGCGATGACCTGCAAAGCGCCATGGCGTTGATCCGAAGTGAGATCAAGGATCTGCCGCTGAGCTTCAACAATTTCAGGGATTGACCGCGCCCCAGGCTCAGCGCTCAGCGCGCTGAGACGCGTCCTTGGCGCCAATCTTGGACTCCTGCCCGCGAATGAGTTTGGCAATGTTTTGCTGGTGGCGCCAAATGAGCAGCGCGCTCATGAGCACCAAAGCCAGCGTCAGGCGTCCGTCCACGTACCAAACCAATCGGTCGAGCATGAGATAAATCAGCGGCGCAGCCACTGCGCTGATCAAGGCCGACAAAGAAGAGTAGCGCGTGAAATAAGCAACCAGCAGCCAGGTGACCAGCACAGCCAGGCCGAGCACCGGGTGCACCCCCAGCAAAACGCCAGCGGCTGTGGCCACGCCCTTGCCGCCCTTGAACTTGAAAAACACCGGGTACAAGTGGCCGAGAAAAGCGGCCAGGCCCACCGCGGCCACTGCCCCAGAACCCAAGCCCCAGGCCGCGCCGTACCCGGTCACGGCCGCGGTGGGCAACCAGCCCTTGACCGCATCCAGAAGCAACGTGAGCACTGCCGCCAGCTTGTTGCCCGAGCGCAGCACGTTGGTTGCCCCCGGGTTCTTGCTGCCATAGCTGCGCGGATCACCCAGCCCCATGATACGGCTGATGATCACCGCAAACGACAGCGAGCCCAGGAGGTAAGCGGCCACCACCGCGGCTGCAAAATACAGTTCGGTCACAGACGGTCTTTCATTTTTCGATGGCGCATTGCACGGACTTGGCCCCCAGCAGTTCGATGCATACCTGCGGCTCTATGCCAATCAAAAAGCCCCGACGCCCGCCGTTGATGGCAATTTTAGGCAGAGCCAGGATGGTTTCTTCCATGTAGACCGGCATGACCCGGCGCGTGGCAAAAGGCGAGGTGCCGCCCACCAGATAGCCGCTGTGGCGCTGGGCCACCTCAGGCTGGCAAGGCTCGACCTTTTTGGCCCCAATTTGACGGGCCAGGTTCTTGGTCGAAACCTGCCGGTTGCCATGCATCAGAACGATCAGGGGCACGCCATCTTGGTCCTGCATCACCAGGGTCTTGACCACGGAGTAAGGATCGAGCCCCAAAACCCGTGCGCTGTGCTCGGCCCCGCCGTGCTCGAGGTACTCATAAGGCAGCTCAGTAAATTGCACACCACGCGCCTGCAAAAGCTGCGTGGCGGGCGTTTGCCCACTCGAGGATTTTTTCCCACCCATCACACGGCTGGATCGCGCAGCTCCCAGCGGATGTCGTCGATGGCTTTGAGCAACTCGGGCGAGAGCTCGGTGCCCCAGGCCTCGAGGTCTTCCTCGAGCTGAGCAACCGTGGTGACGCCGATGATGGTGCTGGCCACGATGGGTCGCGTGTAGCAAAAAGCCAAGGCCATCTGCGTCGGCGTCAATCCATGCTGGCGGGCCAAGGCGTTGTAACGGCGCGCAGCGGCCAGAGCCGCCGGCCGACCCCAGCGCTGCTGGCGCACCGATTCAAACTTGCTGATGCGCGCACCCTTGGGGCCCTTGTCGGGCTCGGTGCCGCTTTCGTCGTACTTGCCGGTGAGCAAACCAAAGCCCAAGGGCGAGTAGGCCAGCAACGACACATTGAGCCGATACAGGCTTTCATCGAGCGCGTTATCTACCGTGCGGTTGACCAGGCAATACGGGTTCTGAACCGTCGCGATGCGCGGCAGTCCGTGCAGCTCGGCCAGGCGCACAAACTCGTGCACACCATAGGGCGTTTCATTGGACAAGCCGATCGCCCTGACCTTGCCCGCCTTGACCAATTGGTCCATGGCCTGCAGCTGCTCCAAGATGGGTGTGACCGGCTGGTCCTTGGCCCGATCAAAGTACATCAGACCGAAAGCGGGCACATGGCGCACAGGCCAGTGGATCTGATAGAGATCGATCACATCGGTGCGCAGACGCTTGAGGCTGGCATTGCAAGCGGCAATGATGTCCTCGCCGGTCAGGTCGGTCTTGCCGCCGCGCACCCAAGGCACGCGGGCCGGTCCGGCCACCTTGGTGGCAATCACCAGGCGCTGGCGTGCCGACGGATTGGCCGCCAGCCAGTTCCCGATATAGGTTTCAGTGAGGGTGTAAGTCTCGGCCCTGGTCGGCACCGAGTACATCTCCGCGGTGTCCAAAAAATCCACGCCCAGCGCCAGGCTGCGATCCAAAATGGCATGCGTGGTCGGCTCATCGACCTGCTCGCCAAAGGTCATGGTTCCCAGACAAATTGGCGTGACTTTGAGCTCACTGGTGCCCAGCGAAATCGGCTTCATGGCTGCCCCTGATTGAACATTAAAAGGCGATCAGTTTAAGGGCAGTGCAAACCCGCTGCATCAGCCGGTGCTCGCCCGAAAGCGCTCTTGCTCCTGCAACCTGAGAATGCGCCTTTGCACCTTGCCGGTGGTGGTCATGGGCAACTGGTCAATGAATTCGACCTCCTTGGGATACTCGTAGGGCGCGAGCAGTCCGCGCACGTGGGCCTGCAAGGCGGCAGTGACTTGGGCATCAAACACAGCCTGGGCTGCGCCCTTCGGGCGACGTGCCTGATAGTCGGCAGACAACACCACATAGGCCTTGACCAGCGCGCCACGCTCTCGGTCGGGCTTGGGCACTACGGCGGCATTGGCCACCGCCGGATGCTTGACCAGGCAATTTTCAATCTCCCCCGGACCAATCCGATAACCGGCCGCCTTGAACACGTCGTCCGATCGGCCCTCGTACCAGAGGTAACCGTCTTCGTCGCACCGAGCCAGATCACCGGTGCGGCACCAGGGCCCAGTGAACTTGGACTCGGTGGCAGCTTCATTCTTCCAGTAACCCAGAAAAAATATGGGGTCGGGCTGCCCGTGCACATCCAGCCGGTGCAGGGCCACGTCCCCGGACACCCCCACGGGACACTCTCGACCGTTCTCGTCGATCACAGCCACGCGGTGCCCTGGATAGGGCTTGCCCATGCTGCCCGGCCGAGCCGGCCAACCAAGAGCCAGCCCAGGTCGGCCGGGCACCGGCTCCCCCTGGCCGCCGGGCGCCCACTGCATGGCGCAGTTGCCCACGATGTAGTTGATCTCAGTTTGACCAAACATTTCATTGACCACCACACCCAAGCGGTCGCGGCAGTAAGCATAGACCGCATCACCCACCGCCTCGCCTGCGCTCATGATGGCCTGCAGTTTGAGTCGGTACTGAGTGCGCGGCTGCGGACAGGTTTTCATCATGGCCTTGAGCGCAGTCGGAAACAAGAACGTGTGGGTGACACCGTGCTGCTGCATCAGATCGAAGGCCATTTCGGCACCAAAGCGCTCGGCGCAGGCCACGATCGGTCGGCCGAAATACAAAGTGGGCAACAGCGCGTCCATCAGGCCGCCGGTCCAGGCCCAGTCGGCTGGCGACCAAAAAATCGCCTGCGAGCGCGTGTTGTCCACGCCGTCAAAACCAAACCAGTTTTGGCTGCAGACAAAACCCGTCAAATTGCCGATGAGCGCCTGATGGGGAATCAGAGCTCCCTTGGGCGGACCCGTGGTGCCGCTGGTGTAGATCAGAACCGCGGCCTCGTGGGCCTGGGTGCTCACCGGCTCGAAACGCCCGCCCTGGCGGCCCTGCACCCGCTCAACGTCCCCCAAGGCAAGCCCAAAGTCCACATCGCCACCGCAGCCGTCAACACCGATCAAATGGCGCAGCGCTGCGCAGTTGGCGCGCACACTTTGCAGGGTCGCCATGGCCTGCCCGTCGGCGATGGCCGCCACCGCCCCGCTGTCTTGCAACCGGTACTCCAGCGCGTCCGGGCCAAAAAGCACCGACAGCGGCATGGCCACCGCCCCCATCTGCAGCAAGGCCATATAGGCCACCGCAGTCTCAAAGCGCTGCGGCAACACAATGGCCACGCGATCGCCGGGCATCACGCCCAAGCCCTCAAGCACCAAGCTCAGGGCATCGGCCGCGCGCTGCAGCTGCCCGTAGGTGTACGAGCGGGGCGC
This sequence comes from Comamonadaceae bacterium, assembly GCA_021299555.1. Lineage (GTDB taxonomy): Bacteria > Pseudomonadota > Gammaproteobacteria > Burkholderiales > Burkholderiaceae_C > Polaromonas. Next base: position 4,288 of record JAJTGH010000020.1, on the reverse strand, counting down.
CTGGCCCTGCCGATGCTCGACGATGGCCGGTGCATCGGGGGTGCTGCTGGCCCAGCGCTGCGAACACACCTGGGCGATGTTGAAATGCGCATCGACTTTCCAGCGCAAGTGCCTGTGCATGAGGTCGTGGTGATCGGCAAGCCGGCGGGCGCGGGGCATGGGTGCGGGGTTCCTTATGATGAGGGTTTGAATGCCGGTCTGTGCCGGCGCATGAAACCAACCTGCAATGTACAAAGAAAAGCGCGGCGCCCACAGCGCGTTTGTCCCTATCCGTGGCCTGAAGTACCACGTCCTGCAATGGCAAGGTGGCGATCTGCAGCCCGGGCTGCCCCCTGTGTTCCTGGTACACGGCTGGATGGACGTTGGCGCGTCTTACCAGTTCATGGTTGATGCGCTGTCGGACCATTTTTTGCGGGGTCGGCGCCTGATCGCGCCCGACTGGCGCGGCTTTGGACTGACCCATGCACCGGGCGACGCCTTCTGGTTTCCGGACTACATGGCCGATCTGGAATTCCTGATCGATGCCCTGGCGCCTGGACAGGCCATTGATCTGGTGGGCCACAGCATGGGCGGCAACGTCAGCATGTGTTATGCCGGCGTGCGGCCCGAGCGCATCAGGCGGGTGGTCAACCTCGAGGGGTTCGGCATGGCAGCCACGCGCCCGGCGCAAGCGGCCGGCCGCTACGGCCAATGGATGGACGAGCTCAAGGCTCTGCATACGGGCGAGTTGGCGCTGCGGCCGTATCCGGATCAGGCCGGCGTGGCCCATCGCCTGATGAAAACCAATCCGCGGCTGGACGCAGACAAAGCCAGTTGGCTGGCCTCGCATTGGGCGCGGCCCGACGCGCAAGGCCAATGGCACATCCTCGGCCAGGCAGGGCACAAGCTCAAGAATCCGTATCTGTACCGCTGGGACGAAATGCAGGACATCTGGAAGCGAATCAGCGCGCCGGTGCTCGCGGTCGAGGCCAGTTCCAATTCCATGGGCAGCTGGTGGAAAGGCGCTTACACCTTGGCCGACTACCACGAGAGGCTGAAAAACATTGCACATGTGCAGGTGGCCCGCATCGAAGAAGCCGGCCACATGCTGCACCACGATCAACCTCAGGCGCTGGCCGAGCTGATCGAAAACTTCCTGGCATGAGAAAATCCGGGTTTTAACGCCAGGCTGGCCCGACGAGCCTGAGCCCTCCGCCGCGCCAGCGAAGGCGCGGCCCCACTAGAAAGTTAGACACCGTCATGGACGCAGAACGCACCAACCTCATCGGCAACACTTTGCAAGATCTCGGCCGCCGGGTCGAAGAGCTTCGGGGGTATCTTTGACTACCCTGCCAAGCAACGAAAACTCCTAGAGGTCAACGCCGCACTCGAAGACCCCAAAGTTTGGGACAACCCCAAACGGGCCCAGGAGCTGGGCAAAGAAAAAAAAGCGCTCGAAGACGTGGTGCTGGTGCTCGACCGCCTCGGTCAGGACATCGCTGACAACCTGGAGCTGTTCGAAATGTCGCGCGACGACGGCGATGAAGCCGGTCTGCTGACCATCGAGGGCGAAGCCGCCAAAGTCTCTGCTGAAGTTGAAAAACTCGAATTCCGCCGGATGTTCAGCAACCAGGCCGACCCCCTCAACGCCTTCCTGGACATCCAGGCCGGCGCCGGCGGCACCGAGGCCTGCGACTGGGCCAGCATGCTGCTGCGCCAGTACCTCAAATATGCCGAGCGCAAAGGCTTCAAGGCCACGGTTGAAGACGAAACCTCCGGAGACACTGCCGGCATCAAGGGAGCGACGATCAAGATCGAGGGCGAATACGCCTTTGGCCTGCTGCGCACGGAAACCGGCGTGCACCGGCTGGTGCGCAAGTCACCGTTTGACTCCTCGGGCGGGCGTCACACATCCTTTGCCTCGATCTTTGTCTATCCCGAGATCGACGACTCGATTGAAATCGAGATCAACCCTGCCGATGTGCGCACCGACACCTTTCGTGCATCGGGCGCGGGCGGCCAGCACATCAACAAAACCGACTCTGCCGTGCGACTGACCCACATTCCCACAGGCATCGTGGTGCAGTGCCAGGACGGACGCTCACAGCACAGCAACCGCGATGTGGCCTGGAAACGGCTTCGTTCGCGCCTGTACGACCACGAACTGCGCAAGCGCCAAGCCGAGCAGCAAAAGCTCGAGGACAGCAAGACCGATGTGGGCTGGGGCCACCAGATCCGCAGCTACGTGCTCGACCAAAGCCGAATCAAGGACTTGCGCACCAATTTCGAGACCTCGGCCACCCAGAAGGTGCTCGACGGCGACCTCGACGCCTTCATTGAGGCATCGCTCAAACAGGGCGTCTGACGCCCAACCCAAGGAGTTTCACATGCGTGACGGACAGTCCCCGGCCAACGCCATCTTGCGGGCCGACTACCAGCCGCCAGCGTACTGGATCGAGACGGTTGATCTGACCTTTGACCTCGATGCTCAAAAAACGCGGGTGCTCAACCGGATGCGGCTCAGGCGCAACCCTGACCTGCCAGCCCAGCCGCTGCGGCTGGACGGTGATGAGTTGAACCTGGCGCGCGTGCTGGTCAACGGCCAGGGCACATCGTTCAAGATGGACGCGGGCCAGCTGGTCCTGGAAAACCTGCCCGAAGGCACCGAGCCCTTCGATCTGGAAATTTTTACCACCTGCAACCCGACCAAGAACACCCAGCTGATGGGGCTTTACGTCAGCAATGATTCTTTTTTCACCCAGTGTGAGGCGCAAGGCTTTCGGCGCATCACCTATTTCCTCGACCGCCCGGACGTGATGGCCAGCTACAGCGTCACCCTGCGCGCTGACAAGGCAAGATACCCGGTGCTGCTGTCCAATGGCAACCTGGTGGAGCAAGGTGATTTGCCGGAGGGTCGCCACTTTGCCAAGTGGATCGACCCGCACAAAAAGCCGTGCTATCTGTTTGCCCTGGTGGCCGGGCAGCTGGTCTGCCGCGAACAGCGCATCACCTCGCGCTCGGGCTCAGAGCACCTGCTGCAGGTCTATGTGCGGGCCGGAGACCTGGACAAGACAGAACACGCCATGAACTGCCTCATGGCATCGGTGGCCTGGGACGAAGCGCGCTTCGGTCTGGGTCTGGACCTTGAGCGCTTCATGGTCGTGGCCACCAGCGACTTCAACATGGGCGCCATGGAGAACAAGGGCCTGAACATCTTCAACACCAAGTATGTGCTGGCCAGCCAAGCAACGGCCACCGACACCGACTTTTCCAACATCGAAAGCGTGGTTGGGCACGAGTATTTCCACAACTGGACTGGCAACCGCATCACCTGCCGCGACTGGTTTCAGCTCTCGCTCAAGGAGGGCCTGACCGTCTTTCGGGATCAGGAGTTTTCGCAGGACCTGTGCGCCGAGCCGTCGGCGCGTGCCGTCAAGCGCATCGAAGACGTGCGGGTTCTGCGCACCGCCCAATTCCCCGAAGACGCGGGCCCCATGGCCCACCCGGTGCGGCCAGACAGCTATGTCGAGATCAACAACTTCTACACCGTCACCATCTACGAAAAAGGCGCCGAAGTCGTTCGCATGATGCAAACCCTGGTCGGACGCAACGGCTTTGCGCGCGGCATGAAGCTCTACTTCGAACGTCATGACGGGCAGGCTGTGACCTGCGACGATTTCGCGCAGGCCATTGCCGATGCCAACCCCGACTCGGCGCTGGCGCGAACGCTGCCGCAATTCAAACGCTGGTACAGCCAGGCCGGCACGCCACAGGTGCGTGCCCAGGCTGTTCACGATGCCGCGGCACAAACCTACACCCTGACGCTGAGCCAAAGTTGCCCGGCCACGCCCGGCCAGAGCGAAAAGCTGCCCTTCGTGATCCCGGTGAGCCTGGGTCTGGTCGGGCCGGACGGACAAGACCTGCCGCTGGATTTGGGCGACGGCCTGAGTCCGGGCTCACGCACCCTGGTACTTGAACAATCCGAACAAAGTTTTGTCTTCCGGGGAGTGGCCAGTGAGCCCGTGCCATCGATCTTGCGAGGCTTTAGTGCCCCCGTGACACTGAACTTTGATCACAGCCAGGCGCAACTGCTGCACCTGCTGGCCCATGACAGCGACCCATTCAACCGCTGGGAAGCCGGCCAGCGGTTGGGTATTGGTCAGGCACTGCAGGCCCTGACCCACCACAACGGGGGCGATCTTCTCAGCGACGATTACCTGCAAGCCATGCGGTCGGCGCTCAATCACCCGGCGCTGGATGCGGCTTTCAAAGAGCTGGTGCTGACCCTGCCCTCAGAAACTTACCTGGC
>JAJTGH010000184.1 GCA_021299555.1 Comamonadaceae bacterium | reverse complement strand
CGGGGGGGTATGGCGTGACCAGGCCCACTGTGATGCGGCCTTCGAGATCGTCGATCTCGACCCGATCGGTTTTACGGTGCGCAATGTGCGCGTATGCATCGCTGGGCGTCATCGCGGGCGCCAGATCGCTCAAGTACACCTCGGTGGTCAGGCGCGCAATGTCGTACTTGGCGTAGAGCGCGTGCACGTACTGGCACAGGTCTGCCAGGCCCATGCGCTCATAGCGCGGATACTTTTGGCAAAACTCGGGCAGGATGCGCCACATGGGCTGATTCTTGGCATAGTCGTCCTTGAACTGCTGCAAGGCAGTGAGCAAGGTGTTCCAGCGGCCTTTTGTGATGCCGATGGTGAACATGATGAAGAAGCTGTAAAGACCGGTCTTCTCGACGATCACACCGTGCTCCGCCAAAAACTTGGTCACGATGCTTGCCGGGATACCGGTCTTGGCAAACTTGCCGTTGAGGTCCAGACCGGGTGTGACGATGGTCGACTTGATCGGGTCGAGCATGTTGAAGCCCGATGCGATCTTGCCAAAGCCATGCCAGTTGGCCGCGCCGCTGCGTGATCCGTTGCGGGCAGATTCACCTTTGAGGATCCAGTCGTCCGCAAGGCCTATGCCCTCGTCGGCCAGCGCATCGGGGCCCCAGACCTTGAACCACCAGTCTTCACCATACTCCGCATCGACCTTGCGCATCGCCCGGCGGAAATCGAGCGCCTCGGCAATGCTCTCTTCAACCAAGGCCGTGCCGCCCGGTGGCTCCATCATGGCGGCGGCCACGTCGCAGCTGGCAATGATGCTGTACTGAGGCGAGGTCGAGGTGTGCATCAGATAGGCCTCGTTGAACAGGTGCCGATCGAGCTTGACATGCTGTGAATCTTGCACCAGAACGTGGCTGGCCTGACTGATGCCGGCGAGCAATTTGTGGATGGACTGCGTGGCGTAAACCACCGACTCCTTGGGCCGGGTGCGGCTCTTGCCCATGGCATGGTAGGAGCCGTAGAAGGGATGAAATGCTGCGTGCGGCAACCAGGCCTCGTCAAAGTGCAGGTTGGCGATATAGCCGTCGAGCATGCCCTTGATGGTCTCGGTGTTGTAGAGCACGCCGTCATAGGTTGACTGCGTGAGGGTGAGCACACGCGGCTTGACCTTGCCCGCCGCCACCCCCTTGAGCAAGGGGTTGGCAGCAATCTTGGCGCGGATGGCGGCCGGCTCGAACTCCTCCTGCGGGATCGGACCGATGATGCCGAAGTGATTGCGTGTGGGCTTGAGAAACACCGGGATCGCGCCAGTCATGATGATCGAGTGCAGCACCGACTTGTGGCAATTGCGGTCGACCACCACCACATCGCCCGGCGCCACTGTGTGGTGCCAGACCATCTTGTTGGACGTGCTGGTGCCGTTGGTCACAAAAAAGCAGTGGTCGGCATTGAAAATCCGGGCTGCGTTGCGCTCACTGGCGCCGATGGCGCCGTCGTGGTCGAGCAGTTGGCCCAACTCTTCCACGGCATTGCAGACGTCCGCACGCAGCATGTTTTCGCCAAAAAACTGGTGAAACATCTGCCCGACCGGGCTCTTGAGAAAGGCCACGCCACCCGAATGCCCCGGGCAGTGCCACGAATAAGAACCGTCTTCCGCGTAGTCGAGCAAGGCCTTGAAGAACGGCGGCTGCAGGCCTTCGAGATAGCTCTTGGCCTCGCGGATGATGTGCCGGGCCACGAACTCGGGCGTGTCCTCGAACATATGAATGAAGCCATGCAACTCACGCAAGATGTCATTGGGGATGTGCCGCGACGTCTTGGTTTCGCCATACACGTAAATGGGAACGTCGAGGTTCTTGCGCCGAACTTCTTCGATGAAGGTGCGCAGGCTCAAAACAGCCGGATCAAGGTCGGGGCCGGGGGTAAATTCCTCGTCGTCAATCGACAAAATAAAGGCGCTGGCCCGGCTCTGCTGCTGTGCAAACTGAGATAGATCCCCATAGCTGGTCACCCCCAGCACCTCGAAGCCTTCGGACTCGATGGCCTGTGCCAGAGCGCGTATACCCAGCCCCGATGTGTTTTCGGAGCGAAAGTCTTCGTCGATGATGACAATGGGAAAACGAAATTTCATGGCAACGCCTCAGTGGGCCCAGGAGAACAGGGAAAGGACGAGAGTGTACGGAAATTGTGTGACTCAACCAGGCGGGGGACCGGGCACGCCTCAGGACACAGCCGGCTTTCTGTTCCCAGCTCCTGCCCATCATCTGCCCCATTGAAGGGCTCGGCTCTAAAATCAAGCCAAGACAGCCATGAAAACACTCAACGTTTTGGGCACCGAGCTGGTGCCCTGCTCCTACGATCCACTGACCGGCTATTTCCGCGACGGCTGCTGTCAGACCGACGCCAGCGATGTGGGCTCGCACCTGATCTGCGCCCGCATGACGGCCGAGTTCTTGGATTTTCAAGTGGCCATGGGCAACGACCTGATCACACCCAGGCCTCAATGGCGATTTGCGGGACTCAAGCCCGGGGACCGCTGGTGCGTATGCGCACTGAGGTGGCGACAAGCCCTGCTGGCCAATCTGGCCCCGCCCGTCATCTTGGAGTGCACCCACCACAAAGCGCTGGAATTTGTCGCCCTTGAAGACCTGCAAAGGCACCAATACCATCCATCCAGGCAGCAGGGCACGAACAGCCAGGACTGACCGGCGGCAGTCCATGCAGGCCCGCCTGTCTAGCCTCCTGCAATGCCAGACCCCAGGCCAGACACACGAGCGCCACTGCTACAATCTATCCTTCCGCGGAGAGGTGGATGAGCGGTTTAAGTCACACGCCTGGAAAGCGTGCGTGGGGTAAAACTCACCGCGGGTTCGAATCCCGCCCTCTCCGCCAGATAGTCAACGATCAAGCGCCTTACGGGCGCTTTTTTGTTCCGGCATACCATTAAACATACCAAAAGCTGATGCGCTTGGATTGCCCAAGATGCCTGTCGGTAAGTGGCGCTAGTTTTTGACGACCTGCCGAAGTATTACTGAATCGCCCCGGGTTTGAACTGACCCCCAGAAGTTGGACAAATTTCAAGGGATCCTATGGGAAAGTACGAGACAGAGTTCAAACTCAAAGTCGTTGAGACCTTTCTGGCCGGAGAGGGAGGGGCGAAGCTGCTGGCGAGGCGTTGGTCTGTGCCGGAGGACAAGGTGCGCTAGACTGGATGACACCTTTGGAGTTCGCTCGATGCAAGGGGCCTCGGCCCGCTGCATCGACTGATGAGGAGCCGGGAATTCCTACCATTGAGCGGTAAGAAATCTGGGTCGGAGTCATCTGGTGCCAGCTTCTAAACTGAGCTGGTAACCCCTATGGAGTCAGCAATGTCAGTTTTCAAGTCTCTGCGAAATGCCTTGGTCATCGCGCTTGCGATGTCCTGGGCCGCCTCCGCCACGGCTCAGAGCGGCACCATCCGCATCGTCGTCGGCTTCCCGCCGGGAGCCACGTCTGACACGCTTACCCGAGTGCTGGCCGAAGGCATGAGCAAGCGGCTGAACCAACCGGTCATCGTGGAAAATCGCGCCGGTGCGGCCGGGCAACTGGCCAACATCGCAGTCAAGAATGCGGCCCCGGACGGAGCCACGCTGATGATGACGCCAGTGGCCACGATGTCCATCTACCCCCATAGCTACGGCGCTCAGCTGCGGTACGACCCCTTCAAGGATTTTGCGCCGGTGGCCCATCTGACCAACTTCCAGATCGGTCTGGGCGTGGGAGCGCAGGTCCCCGCGCAGAATCTGCGTGAGTATGTGGCATGGGTCAGGTCTAAGCCAGATGCCAACGCCTTCTACGGCTCGGCGGCGGCGGGCAGCATTCCGCACTTCTTTGGCGCGATGTTCTCCCGCTCAGCGGGGCTGAGCCTTCAGCATGTGCCTTACAAGGGAACAGCTGGGGCCATGCAGGCCCTGTCCGCTGGTGAGATCGCGGCGCTGTCCACTGTGGCTGCGGACCTGCAAACTCTGGTGCAGAGCAATCGGGCTCGCTTACTGGCTGTGGCTGGCGAGGCCCGCAGTCCGCAATTTCCTAATGTCCCCACATTCCGTGAACAGGGTTTCGATTTGGTGGCCAATGGTTGGTATGGCCTGTTTGCCACTGCAGGTACTCCCATGGCGACGATTGGGCGCCTAGCCCGTGCCGCACAGGACAGCATGGCTGACCCCGCCGTCAGCAAGCGCTTGGCCGACATGGGGCTCGAACCCACCGGCTGGGGTCCCGAGCGTCTGGCTGAGGTGATGAAGATCGACTACGAGCGGTGGGGTCCGCCAATCCGAGATTCGGGCTTCAAGCCCGAGTGATCGAGGGTCGACACAAATGAGCGTCCAACGGCCCAACATCATCTTTATCGTTGCCGACGATTTGGGCTATGCCGACCTGGGTTGTTATGGGGGACGCGATGCTGATTTTGGCCCGGTT
>JAJTGH010000019.1 GCA_021299555.1 Comamonadaceae bacterium | reverse complement strand
GGTCGAGATATAGGGCTGAAACAAGGTCAGTGAGGCGCCATCCTTGCCAAACGGCACCCCCTGGGCCAGCTCGTCAGCCCAGGGGCGATGCCGTGCCTCGTTGGGAAAGCGCTGGCAGCTGGCGCACTGGTTGGAGGCCGTTGAGACCTCCGCCTTGGCAAAGCCGGTGATGGTGAAAGGCCCAAAATCTACACCCAGTGCAGTCAAAGGCAACAGGCTAATCAGTACGCAAGCAAAGAGTCTCATAAGGGCCTTGTCGCTTCAATTACTTTGCAAAACCGATGTAGCTCACCTGCATCAGCGTGCTGTTGTTTGAAGTACTTGAGTCTTTAGGTGGCTCTTTCCCGCCCACAACTTTGACCGATATCTGCTTGATGTCGGCTTTGAGCTCACTCAAAGTGCCAGCGCTACATGTGAGGCCACTCAGCGCAATGCGGTAAGTTTTCAAGCCGTAAGAGTTGTTCGTTGAGTTGTCCAACACTTGGTCCACAGAACATTGCTTTGACCATGCGTAAGTTGTAGGGTCTTGGGTGCCGCCCTGAATATCAATCACAAAAGTGTTGTGACTGTTGGCGTTGGAGGCCGCCGCACCGTTGCCCATTGAAATAACCAATTTACCAGACTCCGACGCATTGACTGTGCCGTTTTCAGGCGCTTTGAACGAATAGCCAAAGTAAGCAGTATTTGTAATAGCTGCCGCATGAGCAAACTGCAGTCCTGCCGCTTGACGCTCGATGCGCAAGGCATCAGTTTCCAAGCCCCAGTTGTACGCGAACCCGCCCCCGGCAAATGAGAAGACATCACCGCCTTCACCAGACACCACATAGGGTTCTCCGGTGGCTCCTGCTTTGCCTAGAAAACTAGATGCAAACAAAATATAAGGAGACGGCGCAGCCGTCGTGCTCGCGATTGTGCTGGTCACACCGCCACCACCGCACGCCACCAGGGTCCCGACGATGCCGAGAATGCCCAGGGTGAAGGACTTGCCGATGTATCCCATTCTGAGGTTGGCCATTGGAGTCTCCTTGATAAAAGCCAGACGAAGTGAAAGAAAGTTAGGAATCCCTGAAAGCGCTTTCTGAAAACGCTTTCATTGGCTGAATTACAAAGCGTCTGAAGGCGGTTCACAACTATCGTTTTCCCTGATGAGCTTCAGGGTTTGACGCTGAGTCGGCCTGGGGCGGCCTCGACGACCGTGCCATCGCTAAATCGCACGCTCTGCGCTTGCTTGCCCGGGTTGAAGACCATGTAGGTCTTGCCTTGATTGGGCCGCTTGAACACGGCATAAAAACGGGTGTCGGCCGCCACGCTCAGGTCGGGCGGACCGACTTCGCCCAGAAAGGCCAGCCAGTGCTGCGCGTGGGTGCGGGTATCGCCGAGCTCGACCGAACCCCACTCATCCCACCTGGCCCGGCCCTGGGCTGGGTCGACCAGTGCCACGTACTTGGCAAACAGGTCTTGCCAGATGTCATGCGGTTTGGCCCGTTTGCCACGGCTTTCGTAAATTCGGATCTCACGGGCAAGGGCCTGCATGTTCTTGTGCACGAACTCTGGGCTGGCGGCCAGGTAGGTCGACGAGGCGGTCAGCGGCAGCAAATTGATACCGTGAATCTGTCGGGGCTCGTCGATCCACCAGGTGTTGTGCGCGAGCTTGCCGCCAAAAAGCATGCTCACCTCCACATTGAGGTATTCCTTGGGCAAGGTCAGCCCGTGAATATCGAACCAGTAATGGTTGACCGCCTGGATCTCGGTGGTGTAGAGGTAGGTGCCAAGGTCGACCAAGTCCTGCCGACCCTGCAAAGCGCCCCAAACCATGAGCGCAGCCCAGGCATTGATGGCTTCGGAGGACGATTCCTGGTTGTTACCATCGGGTGACATGGCGTTGCCCGAGGCCCAAGAGTGGCCTTCATAAGGATCGAAATTGCGCAGATAGGGAAAGTCTTTGCGTCCGCGTTCGGCGGTGGCAATGTCGGCCACCAGCAAATCGATCATGCCGCCCCAGCGCTCGGGCCGGATCCACTGAGGATCACGCATCCCGATATCGGCGGCCGCGCGTATCCAGTAGCCATAGTGGAAGTGGTGGTCGTTCATGTCCTTGACGGCGTCGTATTCCTCCGGATAGCTGACCACGGTTCCCAAGGTGGGGCTGTAGTGAAAGTAGGTCCGCTTGCTCGGCCCCGACAACCATTGCTCGGCCCGGCCTTTGAGCAGGGCCAGCAGTTCATCACGCGTGGCGGCATCGCCCTGCACATCGGCCACCGTCATGAGCTGACTGATGCGCTGCAGGCCTTTGCCCTGCCAGTAGGGCCCCTGGCCGATTTCGAGCATCATGCGACGCGCCCTTCGAGATTCCTTAGACAGATTGCCCAAGATCGCCTTGCTTTGGGCCGCGTCACGCACACCTGGCCAATACGGGACAAAACCGGTGTACCGGTGGCGCGTCTCAAAGCTGGCAGCGGCCTTGAGGGCAATCGGCCCGCGTATGCTGGCGAGCCGGCCGATCCCGTGGTCAGTCAGGGTCGGGTTGCCGTGGTAATGGTGGGGGTACAAACCCAAAATGCCGCTGCCCTCGGGGCCTTCCCAGGTCTTGGTTTTGACTGAAAAACGGGTGATCACCTCGCTGCTTGCCGAATCCACGCGGTAATCGGCTCGCGTATCGACGATGTGGCTGTAGGCATTGGCCAGAAACTGCGCGAGCGTGGTCTCTTGCCGATCCGGCAAAACGGCCAAAGAGACATAGCGGCGATCTGGCGGCAGTTGCAAGTGCCAGGAGCCCGCCGCAGAGTGCCAGCGGCCACCCGTGGGCGCAAATGCGGCAAACAGCTTGCCGGAGCCGCCGATGAGCAGCACACGAGCGTCGGCCGACCACAGCTGTGCGGTCAGCCCGGCGGCCAAATCGAGGGCCAAATCACCATGACTCAGGCGGGCGTACACGAAGGGACTGCCGTGAGCCAGCGTGGTGAGCAAGGAGCGATCCTGGGCTTCAAACGCGATGTCGACTGCCCAGTCCGAATGCCCGGCCAGCAAGGCCGCCTGCGGTTCAAACGCCAAGGGGCGCAGGGTCACATCGGGCGTGTGGCCGTAGACCACCTCCACATCCTTGCGCTCGGTGGGCACGATGGACTTCTGCGGAAACCCCACCTCCAGTCCGCGTGGGCTGGCTTTGGCACTGAGCGGCACCGCATGCAGCACCTCGGACCAGCGCGTAAACATGACCGAGGAGTACCACTGATTGGTCGGTGCGGCCCGCTCCTTCATCGCTGCGGTCCTGAAGGCGGCCTCTGGCACCGGGTTATCCCCGGCGCTCACAGACTGCCGCCAGCCGCCCTGCCCCACCGACCTGAGCTCCGATGCCAGCCCGATGACGGGAACACCAAGCAGCAGCCAGACCATCACCCTAAAAAGCTTCATCATGTCTCCAAGGAACATCAAACTTCGGGCGAGAGCTCAGAACAGCGTCTGGCCCTGCGCATCGAACACCAAGACCTGACCAGTCTGGGGGGACAGCACGACAGCCTCCCCTAGGGCCACCGCCGGCGCCTGCGGCCCCAACTTGACGGTGGTCAACTCGTCCAGGCCAGCCACACGCACGTAGGCGATGCGCACATCACCCAAGTTCTCGAGAAACTCAACCTGACCGGTCAAACCCGTGCCTTGGTGCGCCAGCAAAAATGCCTCTGGACGCACCCCCAGCAGGCAGCCGCGCCGCAGCACGTCGACCAGAGCGGAGGCGCACCAGGACTCCAGCGACAGCTGCTGGCCCCCGATGCGCAGGGCGCCCTCGAGCATCTGATACGGGATCACATTGATCTTCGGTGACCCCAAAAACTCCGCCACAAACCGATTGACCGGTTTTTGATACAGCTCGACCGGCGTGCCCAGTTGCTCGATGCGGCCCTGGTTGAATACGGCGATGCGCTCGCCCAAGGTCATGGCTTCGGTCTGATCGTGGGTGACGTAGATCATCGTGGTCTTGAGCTGCTGGTGCAGCTTGGCCAGCTCGATGCGCAGTTGCACGCGCAGCGCAGCGTCCAGATTGGACAGAGGCTCGTCAAACAAAAACACCTTGGGCCTGCGCACAATGGCCCGCCCGATCGCCACCCGCTGGCGCTGCCCGCCCGACAGCTGCTTGGGGTAGCGATCGAGCAGGTGGGTGATCTGCAGGGTCTCTGCAGCGGCCTGCACCTGCCTGGTCACGTCGGCCTTGGGGGTGCCACCCATGCGCAAACCAAAGCCCATGTTCTGGGCAACCGTCATGTGCGGGTACAGGGCATAGCTTTGAAACACCATGGCGGCCCCACGTTCGGCCGGGCCGCGTTCATTGACCTTTTGGCCGTCTATCAGGAGGTCTCCGGCAGTGATGGACTCCAGGCCAGCCACCATGCGCAGCATGGTCGATTTGCCACAGCCCGATGGGCCGACAAAGACCATGAACTCGCCATCACGCACATCGAGGCTGACGTCTCGTATGACCGGGGTTGGGCCGTAGCTTTTGGCAATGTTCTTGAAAGCGATCGATGCCACCGACTTACCCTTTGAGCAGTGATTGATACCAAAGCGCGCTTTGCTTGGGCGTTCGGCGCAAGGTGGTGTAGTCCACATGAACGATGCCAAAGCGCTTTTCGTAGCCGCTGGCCCATTCAAAGTTGTCCATCAGGCTCCAGACGAAATAGCCGCGCACGTCCACGCCTTTTTCAATGGCGTGCAAGGTGGCCTGAATGTGGTCGTGCAGGTATGCCACGCGGTCCCGGTCATCAACCCGCCCGTCAACCACCGGATCTTTGAAGGCGCCACCGTTTTCGGTGATGTAAATGGCCGGCAAGGTGTAGTCCTTGTGAAGGCGGCAAAGCAACTCGGTCAGGCCGGGTGGATAGATTTCCCAGCCCATTTCGGTCAGGGGATTGCCGGGCTTGGCCGCGTCCCAGGTCTCGCTGGCGCACGAGAAGTTGCGGGTGTAGTAGTTCACGCCCATAAAGTCCAGCGGCTGGGCGATCAGGGCCATGTCCCCGGCTTGTACCGACGGCGCATCGTCGCCCAGCCAGGCCAGCACGTCGGCAGGGTAGGCCCCTTTGAACAAGGGGTCCATGTACCAGCGCACCACAATGCCGTCATCGAGCCTTGCCTTGGCCACGTCTTCAGGCGCATCGCTGGCCGGGTAAATGGGCGACTGGTTGAGCACGATACCCAGGGGCTTGCGAAAACCCATGTCGCGGATCGCCTTCAAGGCCATGCCGTGCGAAAGCAACAGGTGGTGGCCAACTTGGTAGGCAACTTTTCGGTCTTTGATGCCTGGGGCAAAGATGCCGGTCTCGTGACCGAGGATAGACACCACCCACGGCTCGTTGTGGGTGCAAACCGTTTGCACGCGGTCACCAAAACGGCGCACCACTTCACACGCGTAGTCGCAAAAGTGCTGGCAGATCTCGCGGTTGTTCCAGCCGCCCTGCTCTTGCAGCGCTTGCGGCAGGTCCCAGTGGTACAGCGTGAGGTAGGCCTCGATGCCACGCTTTTGCAGGCCGACGAGCAGGCGCTCATAAAAAGCGAACCCGGCCTCGTTCCAGGGGCCATGGCCTAAGGGTTGAACACGCGACCAGGCCACTGAGAAACGGTAAGCCGTCACGCCCAGCGAGGCAATAAGGTCCAGATCGGCCTCGAGCCGGTTGTAGTGGTCGCAGGCCACCAAGCCGTTGCTCTGATCGGCGATGCGATCGGGCTCCTCGCAGAAGGTGTCCCAGATCGAGGGGCCGCGCCCATCTTGCTGGCCTGCCCCTTCAATCTGGAAGGACGAGGTGGCCACGCCCCAGGTGAAACCGGCCGGAAAGTCCGATCGCTTGATCATGAGCGATTGGATGTCGCTTGGTAATTTACCCACGCACAGCTCCTGCAGTCAGGCCTTCAATGAGGCGCTTGGACGAAAAAATGAAAAGGATGAGCAGCGGAATCACGGCAATGGCCGAACCGGCCATCAGCGCTCCCCACTGGGTGTCCACCGGGCTTTGCACGCTGCGCAGCGCCAAGGGAAAGGTGTACATCTCCACGGTGCGCATAACCACCAGGGGCCCAATAAAGTTGTTCCACGAACCAATAAAGGCAATCAAACCCAGCGTGCCAAAGGCAGGGCCCAGCAGCGGCGCAACCACGCTGGTGTAGATGCGCAGCTCGCTGCAGTTGTCCATGCGGGCCGCCTCGATCAGCTCTTTGGGGATGGCAGACTCGATGTACTGGCGCATCAAGAAAATGCCCATTGCTGGTGCCGCGCCAGGCAAGTACAAGGCGCGCGGCTGATCAATCCAGCCCAGCGCGTCCATGATCAAAAACGAGGGGATCATGCCCAAAAAAGAGGGCACGAGCATGGTGCCCATAACCAGGGCAAACAGCGTCTTCTTGAACTTGAATTCGTACAGAGCAAACGCGCATCCGGCCATGGAGCAAAACAGCAGTGTCAGGGCGGTGCTCAGCAGGCCGACATAAAAAGACCAGCCCAGGTTCATCCAGAACGGGATCTTGTCCATCAGGATGCGCAGGTTGACCAGGAACTGGTCGCCAAAAAACAGGGGCGGCGGCACGCTGATGATGTCGGTGCGCGAATGCGTGGCAAACACAAACATCAGGTAAAACGGCCCGAGCATGACCAGCGCCCCCAGCAACAGGAAGAACCAGCCGGCAGCGCCGAGGGTCGGTTGGTCGTCTTTCAGGGCTTGTGTCATGTTCAGCCTTGCCTGCCCTTGAACAGCCAGTTGGTGGCCAGGGTCAACACCATGATGACCAGAAACAGCAACCAGGAAATGGCGCTGGCCAAGCCAAAGTCGTTGAACTCAAATGCGGTGCGGTACATGTACATGGCCGTGGTCATGGCCGAGTACTCGGCTCCACCTTTGCCACCCGTCAAGATGAAAGGCTCTTCAAACAGCTGCAGCCCGCCAATGACGGTCAGGGTCACGCCAAAGAACATCATGGGCTTGAGTTGCGGCAGCGTGATGAAAAAAAACTGCTGCCAGTTGCGGGCGCCGTCCATGCGCGCGGCTTCATAGAGCTCGCGCGGAATGCTTTGCATGGCCGCTACATACAAGATTACGTTAAAGCCCAGATACCGCCAAAAGACCACGAATGAAATCACCGGCTTGATGGTCTCTGGGCTGCCCATCCAGTCGATGTGGGTGGCTGGCAATACGCTCTGAAAAATTGGCCACTGCGCCAAGCCGTCGAGCGCCGCATTGACGATGCCAAAGTCGGTCGAAAACATGCTCGAGAACATCATGGCAATGGCCACGGTGGAGGTGATGTAGGGCAGAAAGTAGGCGCCCATGGCCGGGTTGCGCCAGCGCCCCAGCCGCTCGTTGATCAGGTAGGCCAGCGGTATGGCCACCACGTGCTGGGGCAGGCCCGAGGCCAGAGCCAGCCACAGGGTGTTGCCCAGAGAAGTCCAGACCAGCGGATCTTCAAGCGCAAAGATCAGGTTATCCAGACCGACAAACTTCATGGAGCCCAGGCCTTGCACCGGGTCCCACATTTGGAACATCAGAAAAAACGAAAAGCCAATCGGAAACAGGCCAAAGACCAGAAACAGCACGATGAACGGGCTGATCAGCACATAGGGTGCCAGGGCCTGACCGACCAAAGGTTTCATAGGCGACTGGCTCGGCGCTGCACCGCCTGGTGTGCGTCTTTCAAGGCCTGATCGATGGACTTGCCTTTGGTGAGCACCAAGTCCAGTTCAGCGTTGACGATCTCCTCGGCCACCGCATCGGCCTTGAACACGCGCGTCGGGGTGATCTGCGCTGCGGCCTGGCGCCAGGCGATGCGCGCCTTCTGGCCGCCAAGAAACGCCACCGGCTGATCAAAATAAGCGCCACTGTGCGCCTCGATCAGGGCCGGGAATGCGTTGAATTTCTCAAACGCCATTTCCTGCTGCTGGCGGTTGAGCGTGAGGTATTTGATCAGGTCCCAGGCCAGCTCTTTTTGCACGGCCTTCTTGGGAATGGCGTAAAAAGTGCCGCCCCACGACGTGGCCACCCGCTCGGGAAGCCCGGTGCTGCGCCACAGGCCCGAGGTGTTGGGCGCGAGCCAGTTTTGCAAATGTCCGCCAAGCCAGGCGCCCATCATTTGCGTGGCCACCCGCCCGCGCTTGAGCGACTCGCCCCACTCGTTGGACCAGGCGTTGACCTTGGCATCAAGCCCCTCGGCCCGGATGCGCCGGGCCAGCTCGAAGCCCTTGCGAAAGCGCTCCGACGTATCGATGATGGACTTGCCCTGCGCGTCAAAGTAGATGCCCTGCCCCGGCGCAATGTTGCCGCGGATGACGATGTCTTTGATATCCCTTGCGTGGGCCACCAGGAAGGCGCCGGTGGCCTTTTTGAGCTGCTGGCCACTTTTGATGAAGCCATCCCATGATCCGGTCAGCTCGGCCTCGCCAATCTGGGCCTTTTTCATCAGATCCTGCCGATAGAACATCACGCCAGGGCCGATGTCGGTGGGCATGGCCGCCAGACCCGTACTCCCCGGCCGGCCCTGGGCCAGGGCAAACGGCACCAGCTTGGCCGCGCTCTGGCCCGCCAGGAAGGGGGCTTGATCAAGGTCCTCCAGACCCCCGCCCAAGGCAAAGCGGCCCAGATAGCCATATTCAAGGGCCATGACGTCCGGCAGACCAGAGGAGGTGGCCAGTGCTGTGGTCATGGCAGTGTGGTGGTCGGCGTATTCGCGGCCGATCACCTTGACCTCAACCTGCGGGTGGGCCTTTTTCCATTCAACCAGCGCAGCTTTGACAATTTCATCGACCGCCGGATAAGCGGCCACGGTCAGGGTGACCTTCTGGGCCAGAGCCTGCATCGCCAGCAGCAGCCCCAGCAGCGCGAAGCAGATTTTTTTCATGAAAGAACCTTTTTGAAAGCGCTTTCA
This sequence comes from Comamonadaceae bacterium, assembly GCA_021299555.1. GTDB lineage: Bacteria > Pseudomonadota > Gammaproteobacteria > Burkholderiales > Burkholderiaceae_C > Polaromonas. Next base: position 8,538 of record JAJTGH010000019.1, on the reverse strand, counting down.
TTTTAGATCCGGACGCCGACCCAGGGCCGAGGGTTTTCCCGAAACTGCGCGGCGTGCCGCGCTCAGGCTGTCGGCGGCTTCTCCATGGCCTGGGCCAGTTCCACGCTGCCGCGCTCGCGCAGCTTGTCCGCAGCGCCCTGAACATCGCGCGGTTCGCGATTTTGACTGAGCTTGGACTTGCCTTCCATCGCCGTCACAGCAATCTCGATGCCGACCACGGCGCGAAGCATGCCGTCGATGTATTCAGGCGCAGAGTCACCCATTTTCCAGGGCCGACTTTCCTGCGCCTCGTGCACCCGGGTCAGCCGTGCAAGCACACCGCGCAGGTACTTTTCATCATCACGCACGGTCAAGCGGCCATGCACGTGCACCACCTCGTAGTTCCAGGTGGGCACCAGCCGATGCGTCTCGTGTTTGCTGGGGTACCAATTGGGCGAAATATAGCTTTCATTGCCGCGAAAAATCACCAGCACATCGGCGCCGCCGAGGCACTGCTGCCAAACCGGGTTGGCGCGGGCCACATGCGCGCGCAAAAGACCCAAGGAGCCAACCGCCGGCTCGAATTCAAAGGGGATGTGGTTGGCATCGAGCGAGCCGGTCTGCGAAGTGACCAGCACGCCCAGCGGGTGATCTGCAATGATGCGGTGCAGCGCGGCCTGATCGCTCACGCGGAAATGCTCGGGTGTGTACATAGGAAGGTTCGGATTGCCACAAATGCCAACAATTATGGCCGCCCGCCCAGGCGCATGATCCGGCAGCCTTGGCCGTCTTGCGCCGCATTGCCGAACTCGAGCGCGGCATAGGGCTGCGCCTGTTCAACCACCCCACGCGCAGGGTGGATCTGGCCGAGGCGGCGCAAATGCGCGGATGCACGACGCCGGGCATTCGAGCCCTCAGCGAGCAAGGCCAATGACGACGGCGTTGGGCTCCACGGCGGCCATCGCAGTTTGACGAAGCTTCAATTGTGTCTGTGCATCGGCAAAACCAACCAACCCCAGTGCGGGCGTGATCTGCAACGACACCTCTACCCCTGCCGCTGCGCTGCCGCGTCTGACCACCTTGCCGTGCAAGAGGTTGACCCCACCCACCGCAACAATGGTGGGCGCCACCGTCACCGCAGTGGCTTTGAACATGGCCAGCACTTTCAGACCGGGCTCCAGGCCCAGAAGCTGCACGCTTTCAAGCGTGATCCGCGACGACAGCTGCTGGCCGTCGGAAAGTCCGAGAATGACCGTCGCAGCGCCCTTTGCACGGCCTATGGCTTGCACCCGGCACGGCAACTGGTTGCGCATGCTGGTCCTCATGCCCACGCCGGCGATCGCGCGCAAATTGAGCCCCGAGCCCCGGCTGGAGCGTTCGATCTGAGCGAGGGCTTTTTCGCGCGCGCTGTTGAGCATATCGGCGGCCTCCAGCACCCGAAGCCCTGCCGAGGTGAGTTTGGCCCCTCCCCCACCCGAGCCGCCCACCGCCTTGTCGACCAGCGGCGCCCCAGCAAGATTGCTCAGGGTCTCGAGGGCTTGCCAGGCGGCCTTGTAGCTCACCCCGTTGGCACGCGCGGCCTGAGAGATGGAGCCTGCATGGTGCATGGATCGCAGCACCTCCAGCCTCTTGTCAGCCGCAGGTGCCCCGAGCACCTCTTCGAAGTGAATCTTTGGATGGGTCATGGTCTGAACTGTCTGAGTTGCACAGCAACGTTTTACGACTAGGCCGCAGCAGGACGCTATTCATTTGTAGAATAGCGATTTACCGTCGATTTTCCATTTTTACACATCGAAGCTCTTCATGAAGCATCACGCACCGAGCTGGCTGGTCATCGCCGGCATAGCCCTGATCACGCCATTGAAGCTCTTTGCTGCCGAGATCAATGTGGCCGTGGCTTCGAACTTCAGTGCGCCAATGAAGATCATCGCGCGTGACTTTGAGCGCGAAACCGGCCACAAGGTGACCTTGGCCTTTGGGGCAACGGGGCAGTTTTATGCCCAGATCCGCAACGGCGCTCCTTTTTCGATCCTGCTGTCGGCCGACGAGGAAACGCCCATCCGGCTGGAAAAGGAAGGCCGTGCCACAGCGCAGTCACGTCTGACCTACGCCATTGGCAGGCTGGTCTTGTGGAGCAGGAAGCCGGGCTTCGTCGATGCTCAGGGCGAGATTTTGCGAACCGGCAAATTTAGCAAGATTGCCATTGCCAACCCCAAGCTGGCGCCCTATGGCGCAGCAGCCATGCAGGTACTCGACAAGATGGGCCTGCGCGAGCGCATCGCGCCCAAGGTGGTTGAAGGCGCCAACATCACGCAGACCTTGCAGTTTGCCTCCTCTGAAAATGCGCAGTTGGGCTTCATTGCCCTGTCTCAGGTCTTTGAAAACGGCAAGATCAAGGAGGGCTCAGGCTGGGTGATTCCGGCCTCGATGCACGCCCCGATTCGGCAAGACGCTGTCTTGCTCAAGCCGGGCAAAGACAGCGCCGCAGCAGCAGCTCTGATGAAGCATTTGCAAGGCGATCAGGCCAAGGCTGTGATCGAGTCGTTTGGATATGCCGTGCCGATCAGCGCAGTGCGACTGGAGGCCCGATGAACGAGGCCATTACCCACGAGGCCTGGCAGGCTGTTGCGCTGACGCTCAAACTCGCGACCCTGACCTCGGTGTTCCTGCTTTTCATGGCCACCCCGCTGGCCTGGTGGTTGTCGCAAACACAGTCGCGCTGGCGTGCCGCCGTTGGCGCCCTTGTCACACTGCCCTTGGTCCTGCCGCCGACCGTGCTGGGCTTTTACATCCTGGTCCTGCTGGGCCCGCACGGATGGGTGGGGCAGCTGACGCAGGCCATCGGACTGGGGGTGCTGTCGTTTTCCTTTGCGGGTCTGCTCATCGGCTCAGTCGTCTTCTCGCTGCCTTTCGCGGTTGCACCGATTCAATACGCATTTGAAGCCATGGGCAAAAGACCCATGGAAGTGGCCGCAACCCTCAGAGCCCGGCCCATCGACGCCTTCTTTCGCGTAGCACTTCCCATGGCCAAGCCAGGGCTGCTGACCGCCATGGTGTTGAGCTTCGCGCACACAGTGGGCGAATTTGGTGTGGTGCTGATGATCGGTGGCAACATACCCGGCAAAACCCGAGTGGTGTCCATGCAGATCTATGGGCATGTGGAGGCCATGGAGTACGCGCAGGCCCATTGGCTTGCCGCCGGCATGGTGATTTTTTCGTTTGGTGTTCTGATCGCACTGGCGCGCCTGAAAAAGCGCAACGACCGGGTTCTGCCATGACCGATGCTGCAACCCTGCGGATCAAAGTTACGCTTGAGCGCTCTGATTTTGCGCTGCATGTTGACCTCACATTGCCGGCCAACGGGATTGCGGTGCTGTTCGGCCCCTCCGGTTCAGGCAAGACCACCGTGCTGAGATGCCTGGCCGGTTTGGAGAAGGCCGAAGGCTTGATCCGTGTTGGACAGGAAACCTGGCAAGACACCCAAAGGCAGATCTTCAAACCCACATGGCAGCGTGAAATTGGCTATGTGTTTCAGGAGGCCAGCCTGTTTGAACACCTCGACGTCAGGCAAAACCTGCTCTTTGGTCTGCGCCGATCTGCCCAGACCGACACAAGCCGCGATCTCGATGCGGCCGTGGACCTGCTGGGCATTGGGCACTTGCTCGATCGTGCCGTGGCCAGCCTGTCGGGTGGCGAGCGACAGCGCATTGCCATTGCCAGGTCTTTGGCCACGCGACCCAAACTCCTGCTGCTCGACGAGCCGCTGGCCTCACTGGACGTGGCACGGCGCAAGGAGGTCTTGCCCTGGCTGGAGCGACTGCACAAGCAATTGCACATACCGATGCTGTATGTGACGCATTCCGTGGACGAGCTGGCCCGGCTGGCCGACCACGTGGTAATGCTCGATCGGGGTCGCGTTCTGTCCTGCGGTCCCATCACTCAGACCATGGCCACACAGGAGGTCGCACTTGCAATCGGCGAAGAGGCAGGCCTGGTGACCACCGCAGAAGTGGTGGAGCGCAGCGTTGAAGATCACATCGCTCAGGTTCGATTCGGTGGCGGCACCCTCTGGGTGCGCGATCCAGGCATGGCCGTGGGGCAAAGCGTGCGCGTGCGGATTTTGGCCCGCGACGTCAGCCTTGCCCTGTCGGTTCACGACGATTCGACCCTACAAAACCGTCTGGCGGGCACCATCGAGTCGATCGACGCCGATGTACACCCTTCTCAGGCCATCGTGCGCGTGCGCTGCGCGCAAGAACTGATCCTTGCGCGGGTCACAGTGAGGTCCTTGCGCAGTCTCGGGCTGCGGCCCGGCTCCTCGGCATGGTGCCAAGTCAAATCGGTGGCGCTGATCGTCTAGTCCAGCGCAGGCCGCAGGTGGCCCTATCTGCCTGGGTCCACCGCTTTGCCCTTGCTGCCCTGGCACTCGCCTGGTGTTCGCTTGGTGCTCTAATGGTTATGCTCACACCCATAGTCAAAATCCGTTTTTCATGACAGACCCAAAAGCCAAGGAAAAATCTTTTCTCGCCCGGGTGCGGATAGCACTGCCTGGCCTGCATCCGGCCGAACGCCGGCTGGGCGATTTTGTCTGTGACTTTCCGGGTGAATTGGCCAGTTATTCCGGATCCGAGCTGGCCCAGCTGGCCCATGTGTCCAAGGCCACCGTCTCGCGTTTCGTCAAGCGCCTGGGCTACCCCAATTACGAGGCGGCCCGTCGGCATGCGCGGGCTGAAAAGCTCACCGGATCGCGCCTGTTTTTAAGCACCGCTGCCAACAGTGGGGCTGTGCAGAAGGTGGCCTCGCATGTGGCCCAGGGCATTGCCAATCTGGAAGCCACTTTTGTGGCCATATCTGACGCCAAGATCGATGCGGTGGTCAAGGCCATGCTCCAGGCGCGCAAGGTCTGGGTCATCGGCTTTCGCAGCAGCCATCCGTTTGCCAGCTATTTGCAGTGGCAGTTGACCCAGGTTATTGAAAACATTGTGGCCATTCCTGGTGGCGGACAGACACTGGGCGAGCATCTGGTGAGCGTGGGCAAGCGCGACCTGGTGATCGTGCTGGGCCTGCGCCGGCGGGTGGCACGCATGGACCTCATGCTTGAGCAGATCCGGCGCCAGGGCGCGCGGCTGCTGTACATCACCGACGAAGGCGTGCCCTTCCAGGAGGGCGCCACCTGGCATTTTCGCTGCCACTCACAGGCACCCGGGCCGCTGTTCAACCACACCGCGGTGGCTGCGGTGTGCCACCTGCTGACCACCCGGGCGATCGAAAAAGCGGGAGCAGCCGGCCGCGCCCGCCTCAGGGCCATTGAGGCCTTGAACGACGAACTCGAAGAGCTTTGAGGCCACCCCGCCAAGCCCGTGTCACTCTCGACTGCGCTCCCGGATGGGGCGCCTGCGCACCGTAAAAGCGCACGCCGCGCCATGAATTGGGGCGCACCCTGAAGCAGCTCACGCCTTGGGTCGGCCAATCCTGGGCAGAGTCGTCAAGATTTGCCATGAAAAAAAGATTTCATGTACTATGGCAAGAAACTTGCGTTACTTGCGCACGTTTCGGCGGGGCTGTCCCGCCGACCACCCTCTTTTTCTAGGAGTGAATATGCGCATTGGACTCATCGCCGGATTGGCTGCCGCCTTCCTTGCCTCAGCCGCTCATGCCAACCCAGTCACGCTCAAGGTGCTGGGCCAACCTGTGGGCTCAGGCCTGATACAGAAGAACAAGGAGCAGCCCTTCTTCGAAAGCCTGGCGCGAACCACGGGCCTGAGCCTGAACGTGCAGTATTCCCCGGTCGATGTGGCGGGCATTCCCGACACCGACGGCTTGCGCGTGCTCAAGTCGGGTTTGTTCAACATGGTGTCGCTGCGTCTGCCCCAAGTCAGCCGCGATGAGCCCACAGTGCTGGGCTTTGATCTGGTGGGCCTCAACCCAAGCTTTGAGGCGGGCAAGAAAAACACCGATGCCTTCTTCGCCACCGTGGACAAGCGCCTGCAGGCGCAGTTCAACGCCAAATTGCTGGGCGTCTGGCCAGCCGGCCCGCAGGTGATTTTCTGCAAGCCTCAAATCAAGGGCCTTGCAGACCTCAAAGGCCGGAAAATCCGTGTCGGCGACCAAAGCAGCGCCAATTTCGTTGCTGGCCTGGGCGCAACCGGTGTGCCCATGCCCTTTGGTGAGGTCCAACAATCGTTGGCGCGCGGCGTGGTGGACTGCGCCATCACAGGACCAGCCTCAGCCAACTCAGGCGGCTGGCCTGAAGCGGCCACCACCGTCATGCCCTTGGCCCTGCAATTGGCGATCAATGGTTATGCAATCAACCTGAACACCTGGCGCCAAATGTCGCCAGCCGATCAGACCAAGCTGCAGCAGGCGGTCGACAAGTTGGTCAAGGAGATCTGGGCCTACTCTCAGGAGCTGGCAGAAGATGCCAACCGCTGCAACATCGGCGCCAGCCCCTGCAGCTCGGGCAAGAGCTACAAGCTGACCTCGGTCCCAGTGACACCTGCTGATCTGGCAACCGTCAAGGGTGCACTCAAGGAGCGGTCACTGCCGGCTTGGAGCCGCCAGTGCAATGCGGTCAATCCCAGCTGTGAAGCAGACTGGAACGCCACGATTGGGGCCGGCCTTTGAGCTCTGCGCAGACGGGTGGCCCATCCGTTTACGAACGGATGGCCGCCAACGTGTTCGGCGTGACCATGCTGGCTCTGGCCGCGCTGGTCACGGTTGAGACCCTGGTTCGAAAATTCTTTTCGATCTCCCTGGGGGGCGTCGACGAGCTGGCGGGTTACTCGATCGCGGTGGGCGCGCCATTGGCCTTTGTGGTGACCTTGATGCAGCGTGCGCACATCCGCATCAACATCGTCTACATCTTCATGGGGCCGCGTCTTAAGGCCTGGATGGACTACCTGTCCATCCTTTCTCTGGGCCTGCTGGCGGTGTTTCTTTTCGGCTTTACGGTCAAGACAGTGCTCGAGACCCAGGCCTACAAATCGATCGCCCAAACCCCCTGGGCCACACCGCTGATCTATCCGCAGCTGGTCTGGCTGGTGGCCATGGTGATCTTCTTGCTCCCGGCGCTTGGGCTGCAGGTTCGCGCCTTCAAGTTGCTGGTCGGCGGGCGGACGCAGGAGATGAGTGCGCAATTTGGCCCTGATACCCCCGAAGAGGAGCTCAAGGCCGAGCTCGAAGATTTACAACGGCGCTGAATCGGGAAGCCATCACCATGAGTCTTGTTTATCTGGCCATCGGTTTCGTGGTCATGCTGGCCCTGATGTTTCTGAGTCTGCCGGTGGCCTTCGCCATTTTGTTCGTGGGCACGGTCGGAGGGCTGCTGGCCCATGGCACGCCGCTGCTCGACATGATGGGCGGCGTGGTCTGGAGCACGCTCAACAACTCGGTCATGACCGCCGTACCCCTGTTCATGCTGCTGGGCGAGCTGCTCTTGCGCGGCGGGATTGCTGACCGCATGTTCGATGCGCTGTCGGTCTGGCTGGGCCGTCTGCCCGGCGGCCTGCTGCACACCAATATAGGTACCTGCGCTTTGTTTGCAGCCACATCAGGCTCTTCTGTGGCCACCGCTGCCACGGTGGGGACGGTGGCCTTACCGGCACTGACTGCCCGCAAGTATCCAGTGGCCGCCTCCCTGGGCTCACTGGCTGCTGGGGGGACGCTGGGGATTTTGATTCCGCCCAGCGTCAACCTGCTGGTCTATGGCTCCTTGGCCAATGTGTCGGTGGGCCAGTTGTTCATCGCCGGCATCATCCCCGGCCTGCTGCTGACCAGCTTGTTTTTTGTCTATGTGGCCGTGGCCCATTCGAAAGCGGGCAGCCACGACCAGGCCGAAGCCTTGCCCCTGGCCGAGAAGATCGCGGTGCTGCGTCATCTAATACCTCCCGGAGTGATCTTTGTGGTGGTGATGGGCAGCATTTATGGCGGCCTGGCCACGCCCACCGAGTCGGCGGCTCTGGGCCTCATGGCTGCGCTGTACTTTCTGGCGCGTGCCGGGCGCCTGCGATGGGCGTTGCTCGAGCACTGCTTCATGCAGGCGGCCCGCACCAGCGGCATGGTGATTTTGATCATCGTCTGCGCCCTGCTGCTTAACGTCACCCTGGCCATGCTGGGCACCACCCAGGCGCTGACCCAGTGGGTCGGAACGCTCGGACTCGACCGTTACTCCCTGTTGGTGATCTTGGTGGTCTTTTATGTCATTTTGGGCATGTTCATGGACGCCATGTCCATGCTGGTACTGACCGTTCCGGTCGCCGTACCCATGGTGATGGCCGTTGGGGTGGACCCGGTCTGGTTCGGCATTTTCATTGTGGTGATGTGTGAGATCGCGCTGATCACGCCGCCCGTGGGCATGAACCTGTTTGTGGTGCAAGGCCTGCGCAAGGACGGTGGAAGCTTTCGCGATGTGATCATGGGCAGCCTGCCTTATGTCTTCATCATGCTCGGGTTCACCGCGCTGTTGATCGTTTGGCCACAAATCGTCACCTGGCTGCCAGAGTCTGCCAGCGCACCATGAGTCTGTCTGCTCAGACTCGGCCCGCCGCGCCCTGTCGGGTT
>JAJTGH010000183.1 GCA_021299555.1 Comamonadaceae bacterium | reverse complement strand
GTCTATACAAGTTAGCCGGGGCGATGGCGATGACTTTGTCCCCATTTTTTGGCGCCGTTTGGGTCTTGCCAGACGGGTTTTATCCACAAAAAAGGAGTTCCTTCATGCGCAAGTCAAACGTCAAATTCGTCTCGCTGCTGCTGGCCGGCGCGGCCACCGCCAGCCTGAGCTTTCAGGCCCAAGCTCAGGAGGTCAAATTGGCCCTGGGCATGTCAGGATGGACAGGTTTTGCCCCGCTCACGCTGGCGGACAAGGCGGGGCTGTTCAAAAAGCACGGCCTGGCAGTCGAGCTGAAAATGATTCCCCAGAAAGACCGTCACCTGGCGCTGGCTTCCAAGGCCATCCAGTGCGCCGCCACCACGGTCGAAACCCACGTGGCATGGAATGCCAATGGCGTGCCCATTGTGCAGATCTTTCAAATGGACAAGTCCTATGGCGCCGACGGCATCGCAGTGCGAGGCAACATCAACAACTTTGCCGACCTCAAAGGCAAAACCATAGGCGTCGATGCGCCCGGCACCGCGCCCTACTTCGGCTTGGCATGGATGCTCAGCAAGAACGGCATGAGCTTCAAAGACGTCAAGCTGACCACCTTGTCGCCGCAGGCTGCAGCGCAATCGTTTGTGGCGGGACAAAACGACGCCGCCATGACCTATGAGCCCTACCTGTCTACGGTGCGTGCCAACCCGCAGTCTGGCAAGATTTTGGCCACCACTCTGGACTACCCCATGGTCATGGACACCGTGGGCTGTGCGCCCGACTGGCTCAAGGCCAACCCCAAAGCCGCGCAAAGCCTGGCCAATGCCTACTTTGACGCGCTGGAAATGATCAAGGCCGAGCCGGCCAAATCCAATGAGATCATGGGCGCTGCCGTCAAGCAAACCGGCGAGGCCTTTGCCAAGTCCGCGGCCTTCCTGCGCTGGCAAGACAAAGCGGCCAACCAGAAGTTCTTTGCCGGTGAATTGCAGGCATTCATGAGGGACGCATCGGCGATCTTGCTCGAAGCCGGTGTGATACGCAGGGCGCCGACCGATTTTTCGATGATGTTTGACACCAGCTACATCAAGTGACGCGGCCATGACCGCACACATGAATTCGACCTCGGCGAACGCTGTGCGGACCGGTCGCCGCTCACTGGCCCCACTGGAGCCAGTGAGCGTGCGAACCCGGTGGCTCCTGGGCATCGGATTTTTCATCCTGTTTTTTTCAAGCTGGGCGTATTTCACGCTGGCTGGCTATGTCTCGCCAACCTTTTTGGCCAGCCCGGTGACGATGGTGCAGGAAGCCATCGTCTTATTCACCGAATTCAATTTCATTCAAGACATCGGCATGACCGTCTGGCGTGTGCTGGCCGGTTTCGTGCTGGCCAGCCTGATTGCAGTGCCGCTGGGCATCGCAATGGGCGCGCACAAGGGCATCGAGGCGTTCCTGGAGCCTTTCGTGTCCTTTTGCCGCTATCTGCCGGCGTCGGCTTTTATCCCCTTGTTGATTTTGTGGGCCGGCATTGGCGAGCTGCAAAAGGTGCTGGTGATCTTCATTGGCTCGGTCTTTCAGATCATCCTGATGGTGGCTGTGTGCGTCGGCGCAGCGCGACGCGATCTGGTCGAGGCTGCCTACACCCTGGGCGCCACGCCGTCGGGAATCGTCAAGCGCGTACTCATTCCTGGCGCCGCACCGGAGATTGCAGAAATTTTGCGTCTGGTGCTGGGCTGGGCCTGGACCTACGTGATCGTTGCCGAGCTCATCGGCTCGTCTTCAGGCATTGGTCACATGATCACCGACAGCCAGGCGTTGCTCAACACCGGGCAGATCATTTTCGGCATCATCGTCATCGGCTTGATTGGTCTGGTGTCTGACTTTGCCTTCAAGGCTTTGAACCGCCGACTGTTTTCCTGGAGTTCGCTTTGAGCAGCCATCTGTCCATTGAGAACCTCTCGCGTGTATTCACCTCACCGAAAGGTCAAACAACCCAGGCTCTGACGCCCGTCAATTTTGAGGTTCGTGAGAACGATTTCGTCACCATCCTTGGTCCTTCGGGCTGCGGGAAATCGACCTTGCTGCGCATTGTGGCGGGGCTTGATCGACCAACCACCGGACAGGTTGTGCTCGAGGGCTCCCCCGTGCAGGGTCCGGGCGCTGACCGGGGCATGGTGTTTCAGAGCTACACGCTGTTTCCCTGGCTGAACATCGAGCAAAACATACGCTTTGGTCTGCGCGAACGGGGCATGCCGGAGCGGGAACAAAAAGAGCGGTCCGATTTTTTCATCGCCAAGGTCGGCCTGCGTGGCTTCGAGCAGCACTTTCCCAAGCAATTGTCAGGGGGCATGCAGCAGCGCACAGCCATTGCACGGGCGCTGGCCAACGATCCCAAGATTTTGCTGCTCGACGAGCCTTTTGGCGCCTTGGACAACCAGACCCGGGTGCTGATGCAGGAGCTTTTGCTGGGCATCTGGGAGTCGGCACAAAAAACCGTGCTGTTTGTCACGCACGACATCGACGAAGCGATTTTCATGGCCAATCGCGTGGTGGTATTTAGCGCACGGCCAGGCCGGATCAAGACGGAACTGGCCGTCCCATTCCCGCACCCCCGGCATTACACGATCAAGACGTCCCCCGAGTTCATGACGCTCAAGGCACAACTGACCGAAGAAATACGGGCCGAATCCATGGCAGCGGACACCCATTGAACACGGCAGCATGAAACAAGTAGCCTCTCTCAAAGACTACAGCAGGCGCCCCCCATTTGCACCGAGGCGGGTTGATACAGGTCAGGTGGCACTGTTCCAGCAGGTCAAGGACCACATCGCCCGTCAGATTCAGGACGGTACGCTTCGAGCCGGAGATCGCCTGCCATCGGAGCACGAACTGGTGGCGCAATTTGGTATCTCGCGAATGACGGTCAACCGTGCTTTGCGTGAACTGGCAAGTCAGGGTCGGATTGAGCGGGTGGCCGGCGTAGGCAGCTTTGTGGCCGAGCAAAAATCCCAGTCCACCCTGCTGCAGATCGTTAACCTGGCCAGTGAAATCCGACAGCGCGGCCACGACTACAGCTGCGAGATGCTGGTGGTCGAACGTGTCGCGGCCAGCCTGGAGGTGGCCGCTGCGCTCGATGTGCGAACAGGCGAATCGGTTTTTCATTCGGTGTGTGTGCACATGGAAGATGGCACGCCCATTCAGCTCGAGGACCGCTTTGTTAATCCGCATCTGGTGCCCGATTTTGTGCAGCAAGACTGGAGCGGACAGCAGCCCTCGGAATTTCTTGTGCGCACGGTGCCTTTTGATGAAATCGAGCATGTGGTCGATGCCGTCATGCCCTCCAGGGAACAGGCGCAGCGCTTGAAGATGGAAGTGTCCGAGCCGTGCCTGTTGCTGACCCGCCGCACCTGGACGCAGGGCGTGCCCGTGACTTTGGTGCGCTGCCTGCACCCAGCTAGCCGCTACCGACTGGGCAGCCGCTACAGGGCCAGCGGCAATCCCGCTGCAACCTGAACAGTGCCAAAAAACAGCGCCGATATGCACCGCTTGAATGGTAGACACCGCACATGAAGCATCCAACCCTCGATTTGACGCCCGGCCAAGTGCCTCTGGCTCACTGGCGCGATATTTACCGAGGCGCCCTGCCCAAGTTGGTGGACTCATGCCGCGCGGGCGTTCAAGACAGTGCCGACAGCGTGGCACGCATCGTCAGCAAAGGCGAGCCGGTGTACGGCATCAACACGGGTTTTGGCAAGCTGGCCAGCGTGCGCATTGCGGCGCAGGATTTGGAGGCGCTGCAGCGCAACATCGTGCTGTCTCATGCGGCTGGCGTGGGTCAAGACACGCCTGTGGCCATCACCCGCTTGATGATGGCCCTGAAAATTGCAAGCCTGGCGCAAGGTGCCTCGGGCGTTCGACCAGCAACGCTCAATCTGCTGGAGGCCATGCTCGATGCAGGCATCATTCCTGTGGTGCCCTGCCAGGGTTCAGTCGGTGCCTCGGGTGACCTGGCTCCGCTGGCCCACATGACTGCGGTGATGATCGGCGTGGGCCATGCCGATACGCCCAGAGGCCGAATGCGCGCTGAACAGGCTCTGGCCGGTGCGGGGCTGGCTCCGGTGACGCTGGGCCCCAAAGAAGGCCTGGCCTTGCTCAACGGCACGCAATTTTCAACCGCCAACGCGCTGGCTGGCTTGTTCGAGGCTGAGCGCCTGTTTCAATCGGCTCTGCTCACCGGTGCTTTAGCCACCGATGCCGCCAAAGGATCGGATGCGCCTTTTGATGACCGCATCCACAGCCTGCGCAGGCATCAAGGCCAGATTGCTTCGGCTCAAGCCTTGCGAAGGCTGCTCGAAGGCAGCGCCATCCGCGCATCGCACCTCAAAGACGATGAACGGGTGCAAGATCCTTATTGCCTGCGCTGCCAGCCTCAGGTCATGGGGGCCTGCCTCGATGTGTTGAGAAACGCCGCCGCCCTGCTCGAGACCGAGGCCAATGGTGTGTCGGATA
>JAJTGH010000182.1 GCA_021299555.1 Comamonadaceae bacterium | reverse complement strand
GACACCAAAACCACCGCCCACATGCGGCGTGATCACCCGCACCTGCTCGGGCGCGAGCTTAAATACATGCTCCGACAGAATCTTGCGCACCAGCATCACGCCCTGGGTACTGGCCACCAACGTGAATCGCGCGGTCGCTTCGTCCCATTGCGCCAAAGCCGCCTTGGGCTCAAGCGCACAAGCCGTCATGGGCGGGTCGGCCAGGTCCACGCTGACCACATGGTGGGCTTGCGCAAACGCGGCCTGCGATGCAGCCAGATCGCCGTCTTCCCAATCGAGCGCGATATTCGACGCACACGTGGCGTGCACCCGCGGCGACGCCGGCTCGATGGCGCGCAGCGGATCGGTCACGCCATCCAGCGGCTCCCACTCGACGTCCACCAGTTCGGCGGCGTTCTGCGCGGTGTCCGCGTCGTCGGCCACCACCAGCGCCACAGCCTCGCCCACATGACGAACTTCGGGAAACGCCAGCACCGGAATGCCGGCCTGCACCATGGGCTTGCCGTCTCGTCCGTTGAAGATCGCCAGCGGCATGATCTTGCCCAGGCCCGCCTGCTCCAGCTGCTCACCGGTGATCACCGCATGTACACCCGGCAAGGCGCTGGCCTGCGCCGTTTGCAAGCTCAGAATGCGCGCGGCGGCGAAGGGGCTGCGCACAAAGCAGGCGTGCAACTGGCCGGCCACATGGATGTCGGCGGTATAGGCGCCGGCGCCTCGAACGAAATCATCGAGCGCGTTGTGATCGCCCGATTGACCTGAACCAAATCGCAAGCCGTCGTATTCCATCGCTTCTGGCTCCCGGTTAAAGCGTCCTCACCCTGAATCGCCCGTCACACGTCAATGTTTGCTGCGCGCAGCGCATTGGTCTCAATGAAGTCGCGGCGCGGCTCGACCTCGTCTCCCATCAGCATGGTGAACACACGGTCGGCCTCGATCGCATCGTCAATCTGCACGCGCAGCAAGCGACGCACCGTCGGATCCATGGTGGTTTCCCATAGCTGCTCGGGGTTCATCTCGCCCAGGCCCTTGTAGCGTTGGCGCGCGGTGGCACGCTCGGCCTCACCAATGAGCCAACGCATGGCCTCACGGAAGTCACCGACTTTTTCTTCCTTCTGGCGCTCACCTTCGCCACGGCGCGCCATCGCGCCTTCGTGCAGCAGGCCACGGAAGGTGTCGGCCGCTTCGGCCAGCGCCAGGTAATCGGCACCGTGCACGAAGTCCTGGGTGATCACGCTGCTCTTGACGTTGCCATGGTGGCGCCGGCTGACGCGCAGGATCGGCTTGTCGCTGCGTACATCAAACTCGCCCGCCACTTCCGCCGGTGCCGCATTCGTCAGACGATCGATTTCTTGCAGCCTCACCTGCAGCGCCTGCGCGCTGACTTCGGCCTCGGCCACCGTGTCCAGGTTCAGACGCACGCCATCGGCCACCGCGCGCAGGGCCTCGGCATCCATGAAGCCCGCGAGGCGGTGTATCACCTGTTCGGCCACCTGGTGCTTGCGCGCCAGTTCGGCCAGGGTCTCGCCCGCGAGCGTGGTGGGCGTCGCGCCGCCGGTGTACACGCTGGCGCCGTTGAGGGCCACCCGCAGCAAAAAGGCGTCCAGCTCGCTGCCGTCCTTGAGGTAAAGCTCCTCTTTGCCGGCCTTGACCTTGTACAGGGGTGGCTGCGCGATGTAGATGTGACCGCGCTCGACCAGCTCGGGCATCTGGCGGTAGAAAAACGTCAACAGCAGCGTGCGAATGTGGGCGCCGTCCACATCGGCGTCGGTCATGATGATGATGCGGTGATAACGCAGCTTGGCCACATCAAAGTCGTCGGCCCCGCCGCCGCCCGCGCCGCCACCGGCCTTGCCGATGCCCGTGCCCAGTGCGGTGATCAGGGTCAGGATCTCATTGCTGGTCAAGAGCTTCTCGTAGCGCGCTTTCTCGACGTTCAGGATCTTGCCGCGCAGCGGCAGGATCGCCTGGAATTTGCGATCACGCCCCTGCTTGGCCGAGCCGCCGGCGGAGTCGCCCTCGACGATGTAGATCTCGCACAACGCCGGATCCTTCTCCTGGCAATCCGCCAGCTTGCCCGGCAAGCCCATGCCATCGAGCACGCCCTTGCGGCGCGTCATCTCGCGCGCCTTGCGCGCGGCCTCGCGCGCACGGGCCGCCTCAATGATCTTGCCCACGATGATCTTGGCGTCGTTCGGGCGCTCTTGTAAAAAGTCGTTGAGCGTGCGGGCCACCACGTCTTCCACCGGGCCGCGCACTTCGCTCGATACCAGCTTGTCCTTGGTCTGACTGGAAAACTTGGGCTCAGGCACCTTGACCGACAGCACGCAGGTCAGGCCTTCGCGCATGTCATCGCCCGTCACTTCGACCTTGGCCTTCTTGGCCAGCTCGTTGTCGTCGATGTACTTGTTGATCACGCGCGTCATCGCCGCGCGCAGACCGGTCAAGTGCGTGCCGCCATCGCGCTGCGGAATGTTGTTGGTGAAACACAGAACCTGCTCGTTGTAGCCGCTGTTCCACTGCATGGCCACCTCGACGCCGATATTGGTGTTCTGGTCACTTTGACGGTCGCCGATCGCATGGAACACATTGGGGTGCAAAACCGTCTTGCCCTTGTTGATGAAATCAACAAAACCCTTGACCCCACCCGCGCCCGAAAAGTCATCGTGCTTGCCACTGCGCTCGTCGACCAGCTTGATCGCCACCCCGTTGTTCAAGAAACTCAGTTCGCGCAGGCGCTTGGACAGGATCTCGTAGTGAAAGTCGTGGTTCTCGCGAAAGATGTCGGTATCCGGCAAGAAGTGCACCTCGGTACCGCGCTTGTCGGTATCGCCGATCACTTTCATGGGCGAGACCTCGACACCGCTCGCGCTTTCTACGATACGGTTTTGCACCACACCCCGACTGAATTCCAGCGCATGCACCTTGCCTTCGCGGCGCACCGTCAGGCGCAGCATCTTGGACAGCGCGTTCACGCAGGACACGCCCACACCATGCAATCCACCCGAGACCTTGTAGCTGTTCTGATTGAACTTGCCACCCGCATGCAACTCGGTCAAGGCGATCTCGGCGGCCGAGCGCTTGGGTTCGTGCTTGTCGTCCATCTTGATACCGGTGGGGATGCCCCGCCCGTTATCGACCACACTGATCGAGTTGTCGGTATGGATGGTCACCACGATGTCGTCGCAATGGCCGGCCAGCGCCTCGTCGATCGAGTTGTCCACCACCTCGAACACCAGATGGTGCAAGCCCGTGCCGTCCGAGGTGTCACCGATGTACATGCCCGGGCGCTTGCGCACCGCCTCCAAGCCTTCCAGGATCTGGATGGCATTCGCGCCGTAGCCTTCGCTGGCCCCGGCCTGGTTGGGATCGATGGTGGGTTGGAAATTCGAGCTGGCGTCGCCGCTATTGAGGCTATCGGCTGGCGTGTTTTCTTCGGGCATAAGCTGCGCTTTAACGGATCTCTTGAATGACGCAACCCGTCACATCGACGGGTTGCAAAGGTGTACGAGGCCCACGGGCCAGCGTAGCCACGCTTCAGATGCGCATGGGCATTACGACGTACTTGAACGCATTGTTCTCGGGATTGGTTAGCAGCGCAGAGCTATTGGAGTCTTGCAGTTCCAGCTTGACCATGTCCTGGCTCATGTTGGACAGGGCATCGATCAGGTAGGTGACGTTAAAACCGATCTCGATGGCATCACCGCCGTAGTCGATATCGAGTTCGTCTACAGCCTCTTCCTGCTCGGCGTTGTTGGACGCCACGCGCAGCAGGCCCGGCTCGACATTCAGACGCACGCCCTTGAATTTCTCGGAAGTCAGGATGGCGGTGCGTTGCAAGCAAGCCAGCAGCGGCGCGCGACCCAGGGTGATGTGGTTGCGATGGTTCTTCGGAATCACGCGGTTGTAGTCGGGGAACTTGCCCTCGACCAACTTGGTCACGAACTCCATGCCATCAAAACTGAACTTGGCCTGGTTGTTGGCAAAACGCATCTCGATGGCGCCATCGGCATCCGACAGCAGGCGCTGCAGCTCCAGCACCGTCTTGCGAGGCAGGATCACTTCCTGGCGTGGCACTTCCACATCCAGGGTTGCGCTGGCGTAGGCCAGGCGGTGACCGTCGGTCGCGACCAGCGACAACTGCTTGCCTTCCGCCACGAAAAGAATGCCATTGAGGTAGTAGCGAATGTCATGCACCGCCATCGCAAACGAGACCTGGTTCATCAGGTCCTTGAGCGTCTTTTGCGGCACGCTGAAGGCCGGGCCGAAACTGGGTGCTTCCTGAACCAGCGGAAAGTCTTCGGCCGGCAGCGTCTGCAGGGTGAAGCGGCTCTTTCCGCCTTTGAGCACCAGCTTGTTCTGGGTGGACTCCAGGCTCACGGTCTGGTCGGCCGGCATGGTGCGCAGAATGTCGATCAGCTTGCGCGCACCCACCGTGGTCGTGAAGTTTCCGTTGTCGCCCTCGAGTTCTGCAGGGAGCTGCCAGTTTTTCGAATCAGCACATTGGCCAGCACCGGCAGCGTGTGCCGACGCTCGACGATACCCGCCACGGACTGGAGCACGGACAGTACCTTGTCTTGCGTTGCCTTCAGGACGATCATTTCTGCCTCTTCTCTTTAGATTTCTTTATTTCAAATTAGTAGTAGCTAGTAAAGGACGCCGTCCCTTGTGGACAACCGCCATTTTCCCTTGTTTTATCAGTCACTTAGCGCATTTTGAAGGCTGTGCGCACCCCTGCTTCGGTGCTGTCGCGCCAACCTGAACAACTTGCCGCGGATACCCGGCTCTGTGGATAACCAGGTACTTGTTCAAAAAATATCCCCATGGTTGTTCTTCCTCAGCCTTTGAGCGTCTGTTCGAGCACATGCAGCTGCTGATTCAGATCGGTCAGCTGCTGCCTTTCACCTGAAATCTTGCGCACGGCGTGCAGCACGGTGGTGTGGTCACGCCCACCGAACAACTCGCCGATTTCGGGCAGGCTTTTCTGGGTGAGTTCCTTGGCCAGATACATCGCGATCTGGCGCGGTCGGGCGATCGAGGCGGGCCGCTTCTTGCTGTACATGTCGGCGACCTTGATCTTGTAGTAGTCGGCCACCGTTTTCTGGATGTTTTCTACGCTGATCTGCCGGTTCTGGATCGACAGCAGGTCGCGCAAGGCCTCCCGGGCCAGCTGGATCGAGATGTCCTTCTGGTTGAACCGCGAATACGCCAGGATCTTGCGCAAGGCGCCTTCGAGCTCGCGCACGTTGGAGCGCACATTCTTGGCCACGAAAAAGGCGACCTCTTCGGGCATTTCAGCGCCTTCGCTGCGGGCTTTGTTGATCAGGATCGCTACCCGCATCTCCAGCTCGGGTGGTTCGATGGCCACCGTCAGGCCGGAGTCGAAGCGAGAAACCAGGCGCTCGTGGATGTCCGTCAGGCCCTTGGGATAGGTATCGCTGGTCATCACGATGTGCGACTTTTTCGCCAACAGCGCCTCGAAGGCGTTGAAGAACTCCTCCTGGGTGCGGTCCTTGTTGGCAAAAAACTGCACATCATCGATCAGCAACAGATCCAAAGAGTGATAACGCTCTTTGAACTGGTCAAAAGTCTTGCGCTGGTAGGCCTTAACCACATCCGAAACGAATTGCTCAGCGTGAATGTAGAGAACTTTCGCGTTCGGTCGGTCGGCCAGCAGTCGGTTACCCACCGCATGGACCAGGTGGGTCTTGCCCAGGCCGACGCCGCCGTAAATAAACAGCGGGTTGTAAAGCTGCCCTGGCGTACTGGCCACATGCATGGCCGCTGCGCGGGCCATGCGGTTGGCGGTCCCCTCGACCAAGGTGTCAAAGGTCAGCGCAGTGTTGAGCCGCGTCTTGAAGGCGGCCGCGCTCGCGTCTTCCGTGGGTTCTGCAACCTCCGCAGCGGCCGCATTGTCTGCGGCAGCCGGTGCTGAATAAGACCTGGAGGGCGCTTCACGGTGAGCGAGCACCAACTCCAGTTGTACGGGCTGGCCGTATAGCTTTTCTAGCAGGGCGGCAATCCGACCGGCGTACTGGGCGCGCACCCAGTCCAGCTTGAAGCGGTTGGCCACGAACAGCGTGACCTTGGACAAGTCTTCGGAGACCTGGGCTGACAGCGGCTTGAGCCAGGTGTTGAACTGTTGCTCAGGCAGTACCTGGGCCAGCTGCTCGATGCAGGCGAGCCAAAGGCCATCGCCTGCGCCCGCGTGGCCCCCGGTGGCCAGGCTAAGTGGTGGGCCCTGGGTCATCGCTGGCGGTTGTTTTTGTGGATATTGTTCATCGGCGCAATCGACACAGTTTAACTTATCAAGAACTTGTCCACAAACGGCGGCTGACGTGGGCGGTGCGCCGGTTCCCCCGACTTCGGCAGCCCATTCCTTGCCCGACCCCGCTTTTGAGCGATAATCGTGGGTTTTTCCGAGAACTCACATGAAACGCACTTACCAACCTTCCAAAGTCCGCCGCGCGCGTACCCACGGCTTTCTGGTTCGCATGAAGACTCGTGGTGGCCGCGCTGTGATCAACGCACGCCGCGCCAAGGGCCGCAAGCGCCTGGCGGCCTGATCGCGGAACTTGATCGCAAACTTGGGGGCCTGCGGCGCACGTCGATGACGGACGTCGCTGCCTGCCCTG
>JAJTGH010000181.1 GCA_021299555.1 Comamonadaceae bacterium | reverse complement strand
CAGTGACTCACAGTGGGTGCTGCTTTGCGATGCCCTGGGGCTGCCTGATCTCAAAAGCGATCCTGAGCTCAAGAGCAACAACCAGCGGGTTCTGGCGCGACCGAGCCTGATGCCGCGGCTGCGTGAGCACCTGCAGCAGTTCAGCGCCCAGGACTTGGCCCAGCGCATGGAGCAGGCGGGTTTGCCCTATGCGCCTATTTGCCGGCCTGAGGATTTGCTGAACGATGAGCACCTGCTGGCCACGGGTGGCTTGGCCCCCATGACCTTGCCCGATGGACCTCGCGCAGGTGCCCAGGTCCTGACGCCCTTGGTGCCCATGACCCTGGACGGCAAGCGGCCCGGTGTCGTGCTGGATCCTCCGCGCTGCGGCCAGCACAGCGAGCAGGTGCTGCGCTCGTTTGGATACGCTCAAACCGAGATCGAGCAGTTGATGGCCCAGGGGGCGGTGGCTTGAGCCCGAAAGTGCGTGTCAGTGCGCTCTTGCTGGGGCGTCAAAACACCGCATGTTCCCCGCGATCGAGCGTGACCCGGCCTGCAGCCAGATCCTCGTAAACCGCTTTGAGGGTCTGGTTGCCGGTTGAGGGCGTGGCGTCGGCGTCATAGCGGCCGGTCTCGGGGTTGAGCACGAGCATGGATTCGGTGGCGTAGTAGCGCCCGATGCGTGCCAACTGGGCTTTGTCTTTGAGCCGGGGAAGCAGCAGCCCTGCCGCGCTGAGTCCACCAATGATGACGTCGAGCAGGCCCACTGGCACTTGTTTGAAATGGGGCTTTTTCCCCAGGGCTGCAAACAGCAACTCGCCTTGCTGGCGCGGCGTGAGTGCCGGTCCGGGTCCGCCGATGGGCAGTATCTTGCGATGCCGGTCGGCCTGGCCGATGCAGTCGGCCAGGTAATTGCCGAGATCCTGGTCGCCGATGGGCTTGCAGGCGGTCAGCTGCCCGTCGCCAAAAATCAAGAACGGCTTGCCTTTGCGCAAACGCTCAATCTGCCCCGACAGCGACTTGAAAAATGCCGTGGGGCGAACGATGGAATAGTTGATGCCGCTGCTGATCAGCTCCCGCTCAAAGGCGAGCTTGGCCTGCTGGAAAGCCAGCATGGGTTTTTGCACACATATGGCAGACAACAGCACCATGTGGCCCACTGCGGCCTTGCGTGCGGCTTGCAGGGCATGGACATGGGCCTGATGGTCTATGGCCCATGCATCTTTGGGAGCGCCGGTGCGCGAGGCCAGGCATGAGAGCATCACGTCGAACCGTTCGCCCCGAAAGCCATCGCGCTGCAGGCTCTGTGGATCGCGCACGTCGCCAAATCGCAGCACCGCGCCCGCTGGCAGGCGCGCCGACGCTTCGGGCGTCAGCGCATTGCCGATGCCGGACTTGGGCCGGACCAAACAGACAACTTCATGTCCGCGCTCGAGCAAGGCCGCAACGGTTGCTTGGCCGATGGTGCCGGTGGCACCCAGTACAAATACACGCAGGGGCATGGGAAGGCCTTGCCGAGCCAGGATGCAGGCTGGGCCTGCGGGTTGGTATCACGCTATCTTAAGAAGAAAAGCACTTGGCTCTTCCACACCTGTGCGGATCGGCCGCAGGGGGAAGGGCTCAAGCGCGGCTGGCAGATCGTGGGCTGGCTTGGCGGCAAATACTTTTGCTGGCCCATGAATCGCACATGTGTTGGAAATAACCGACACAACGATGAATTTCCAGATGCTAACTTCGCAGCATGAAAAAAATCTGGGACATCTCCCCGCCGGTTGACTCGAGCACTCCGGTCTTTGAGGGCGATACACGCTACAGCCAGCAGTGGACCTGGCGGATCGCGGCGGACTGTCCGGTCAATGTGAGTGCGGTGACTTTGTCGGCCCATGTGGGCGCCCATGCCGATGCGCCGCTGCACTACGACAGCCAGGGGGCTGGCGTTGGCTCGCTTGAGCTGGCGCCCTATCTCGGGCCTTGCCGAGTGATCCATGCGCTCAGGGCAGGGGCGTGTGTCGAGATCGATGAGCTGGTGCACGCTGGCGCCGATCTGCCGCCGCGGGTGTTGCTGCGCACCTGCGAGCGGTTTGCACACACCTCTTTCGACCCCGGCTTCAAGGCGATCGCTCCAGAGACTTTGCGGTGGCTGGCCGACCGCGGCGTGCGGCTGGTGGGCATCGACAGTGCGAGTGTGGACCCGGCCACGAGCAAAGATCTGCCGGCCCACCAGGTGCTCCTGCAGCGTGATTTGCGTGTGCTGGAGAACCTGTGCCTCGACGAGGTGGCCGAGGGCGATTACGAGCTGATCGCTTTGCCACTGAAATGGATGCACTGTGATGCCAGCCCGGTGCGCGCCGTGCTGCGCGAGTTTTAGGTGGTGGCCCGGCGACTCGATCCGTACACGCTGCGCTTGTTTTTTTGATCGTCCTTGACCCTGCTTTTCCATGACTTCTGGCTTTCATTCCTTGCGAGAGTGTCTGCAACTTGACGAACAAGACCCCCTGGGCAGCCTGCGCAGCCTGTTCGATCTGCCCGAGGGCCTGATTTACCTCGACGGCAACTCTCTGGGCGCCTTGCCGCGTGCTGCACCTGCGAGATTGGCCCAGGCCATCAGCCAGGAGTGGGGGCAGGGCCTGATCCGCAGTTGGAACAGTGCGGGCTGGTTCGATCTGCCCCGGCGTGTGGGCGACAAAATTGCCCGACTCATCGGCGCGCGGGAGGGTGAGGTGCTGGCAGTCGACAGCACCTCGGTCAATCTCTACAAAGTGCTCAGTGCGGCTCTGCAGATCGCCCGGCATGATGCGCCGCGGCGCAAGGTCGTGCTCAGCGAGCGCAGCAATTTCCCGACGGATCTCTACATCGCGCAATCCTTGTGCCAACAGCACGAAATGGAGCTCAGGCTCGTCGATTGCTCAGAAATCATGCAGGCCCTGGGCGACGATGTGGCGGTGCTCATGCTGACCCATGTCAATTACCGAACGGGCGCCATGCACGACATGACCGCCGTCAATGATCAGGCGCATCGCTGCGGCGCCTTGTGTGTGTGGGATCTGGCCCACAGCGCCGGCGCCGTCGAGCTTGACCTGCATGCGGCGCAGGCCGACTTTGCGGTCGGCTGCGGCTACAAATACCTCAATGGCGGACCTGGTGCGCCGGCTTTCCTTTGGGTTCATGCGAGGCACAGCGATCGCTTTTGGCAACCTCTGTCAGGCTGGTGGGGGCATGCACAGCCCTTTGCGTTCGAGCCTGGTTATCAGCCTGCCCAAGGAATCGGGCGCTACCAATGCGGCACGCAGCCCATGCTCAGCCTGATTGCGCTGGACGTGGGGGTCGACACCGTGCTGGCCGCCGAGCCCTTGGGCGGTATGGCGGCGCTTCGCCGCAAATCCCTGAGTTTGACGCGCCTGTTTGGCCAGTTGCTGCAGCATCGCCTGTCTGGCCACGGCCTGAGCCTGGTCAGCCCCCAGGACGACGTGCAGCGCGGCTCGCAGATCAGCCTGACCCGGGCGCACGGTGCTTACGCCATAGTTCAGGCCCTGATCGAGCGTGGTGTCGTGGGTGACTTTCGCGCCGGTGATGGCGCCGAGCATCCGGACATCCTGCGCTTTGGTGTGTGCCCGCTTTACACCCGCTATGTTGACATCTGGCACGCAGTCGATGCCCTGCACCAGGTGATGAGCAGCGGCGTCTGGCGTGACGCCAAATATGGGCAACAGCATTCGGTCACTTAAGGAACTGCTCATGACTTCCTGCCCGTTTCACTCCACCTCCGACCACCCGGGTGAGGAGGGGGCCCACAGCCCTGAAGTGTCGGCTGGTCTGCAGCTGCCCGAGCAAGAGTCGATTGCAATGGACTTTGAGGGGCGGATGAGCTATGGCGACTACCTGCGCCTCGATGCCCTGCTTGCGGCGCAGCAGCCGCTTTCGCCCGATCCCAATGAGATGCTGTTCATCATTCAGCATCAGAGCAGTGAGCTGTGGATGAAGCTCATGCTGCACGAGCTGCGCGGGGCCATGCGGGATCTGGCCGCCGATGCCCTGCAGCCGGCCTTCAAAAAGCTCGCCCGCGTGAGCAAGATCATGGAGCAACTGGTGCACGCCTGGGACGTGCTGGCAACCATGACGCCGCCCGAATACAGTGCGATCAGGCCCTATCTGGCGCAATCGAGCGGCTTCCAAAGCTGGCAGTACCGCTGCATCGAATTTTGCATGGGCAACAAGAAATCGGTCATGCTTGCTCCCCACGCGCATCGCCCCGATTTGCTGGCCCAGGTTGAAGCGGCCTACATCGCCCCGTCGCTGTATGACGAATGCCTGCGCCTGCTTGCGCGGCGCGGCTGGGCCTTGCCCCCTGAGGTGATCGAGCGCGACTGGCGTGTGGCCCATGTCGCCCACCCCGCAGTCGAGCAGGCCTGGCTGGGCATTTACCGTGCCGCCGAGAGCCACTGGGACCTCTATCAACTCGGTGAGGAGCTGACCGACCTGGAAGATGCGTTCAGGCTCTGGCGTTTTCGGCACTTGACCACGGTTGAGCGGGTCATTG
>JAJTGH010000180.1 GCA_021299555.1 Comamonadaceae bacterium | reverse complement strand
ATATGAATAGCTTGCCCCCGGAACCACCGGTTGGTAGCGATTCGCAGCGTCTGGCCAAGCGTGTTGCAGCCCTGGTGCCCTGCTCACGCAGCCAAGCCGAGCAGTACATCACGCAGGGCATGGTGAGTGTGGACGGAAAAATCTGCGAGGTGCCAGAGACACGCGTGGACACAAAGCAGCGGGTCGACATCGATCCCCGAGCCCGTCTGCAAGAAGCCAGGGTGTCAGCCACGTTCCTGATACACAAGCCGGCCGGCATGCCAGGCCATTGCATAACCGATTTGCTCGAACACAGCCGCCACTGGAGCGGTGACACCTCTGGCCTGCGATTGAACAAGGCTCAACTGAGCGGCCTTCAGAGCCTGCTGCCCATGCCCGATCCGGCCAGCGGTCTGTGCGTCTTGAGCCAAGACGTGCGGGTCATTCGCAAGCTCACTGAAGATTCGGCGTTCATGGAGCAGGAGTTGATCGCCGAGGTTCGGGACGAAATCGCACCCGAGGGCTTGGCCCGCCTGTGCCACGGACTGCGGCACTCAGGCCAGCCGCTGCCACCGGCCCATGTCAGCTGGCAAAGCGAGACACGCCTGCGCTTTGCAGTCAAAGGCATTGCGCCACAACGGATCGGCTGGATGTGCGCACAGGTCGGCCTCGAACTGACCGCGCTTCGGCGCATCCGCATTGGACGCATACCAATGGCAGGCTTGCCGCAGGGCCAGTGGCGGTTTTTGCCGGCGGGCGATCGGTTTTGATCCAAGCCCGACCAGATGGGACTCAAGAGCCGATAAAGATCGTCGGGAGTTCGATGCTCAGGGGGTTGATCGACCCGAGAAGAAAAAGCCAGGCCGTTGCCGCAGGTCGAGCAGGGCTGCGCCTTGAACAAGCAGTTTTTAGCCCGGGCTGGGTCAGCCCCAAAACGAGGCCTAAGACGCCAATTGCTTCACTGGCCTTGTGCGGATGCCACAGGTGGTGAGCGGGTCAGCCAAGTCGCAAGCATCTGCTGGTAGTCAGCCGGAAGGTCGGCGCACCGGGCTGCGGCCACGATTTTTTCCATATAGCCCTCGCGCGCTACGCCGCGCTGCGACTCGACGGCCACGTAGACCAGCATGTTCTCGATCGGCTGGCCTGGCCTTGCGATGGCCAACGCGGCACGCTGATAATGGACGGGGACACTCTCGTAGCGATCGAGCGAACAGACATCTTCTTGACCGATGTTCCAAACCAGACCGAACACGCGCTGACCCACTTGCGGGATCACGGTGGCGTAGCCACGGGGGTTGATGCCAAAGCGGTGATTGCACAAGCATCCCACGCCCACCAAAGTGGCGCCAGGGCAGCGAAATGCCATCTGCGACATGTCCATGTTGGAGCCATAGGCAAAATAAAGCATAGGCTGGTCTGGTCGATCGGCGATCACTCCATCATAGCC
Organism: Comamonadaceae bacterium; assembly: GCA_021299555.1. GTDB lineage: Bacteria > Pseudomonadota > Gammaproteobacteria > Burkholderiales > Burkholderiaceae_C > Polaromonas. Next base: position 3,090 of record JAJTGH010000180.1, on the reverse strand, counting down.
AGCGCGTGATGGATCGGCGTCGATCTGTGCCCTGCCCCCTGCCCTCCGACCCCTGCATCTGATCTGTCCATGCTCGAACTGCACGCTCCTGCGCTTTCTGAGTCCTGCCAACGCTCTGTTGAGGGCTTGCTGCAAAACGCGCTGGACACTGTATTTCCGGCCGTTTCCATGTGCGTCATTCAGCACGGCCAGACCGTCCTCAACGCGCACGGGGGCAACAACGAAGGGGCTGCGCTGGCGCACGATGCACGCTTCGATCTGGCCTCGATCACCAAGCTGTTCACCACCACGGCCGTCTTGCAGCTCATCAGCGCCGGGCGCCTGGGTCTGCACACGCGTCTGTGCGACATCGTTCCCGAATTTTCCCGCAGCGGCCCGCGTTGGACCGACGCCGCGCAAAGCCCGCACACACTGGCCAGGCTGCCGATGGATCAGCCCATCCTGCCCGTTGATCCGGAAGACGTTGAAATTCACCACCTGTTGACGCATTCCAGCGGCCTGCATGACTGGCGCGATCTGTTCATGCAGCTCGGTGCATGCCCCGAGCCTCCGATGGCCGGGCGCATACCCGAGCAAAAGCAGCAGCAAGCCATCGAACTGGTAGGCCAGCTGGGATTTCGTTCCCGGCCAGGGCCGATCGTCTACAGCGATCTGGGTTTCATTCTTTTGGGCGAGGTCGTCTCTCGCTTGCAAGGCCGGCCGCTGGATCACGTTCTGAGCACGCAGGTGATGGCCCCGCTATCGTTGCCTGACATCGTTTTTAACCCGGTCACACATGGCCATCTGGCGCTGTCGCGGACGGTCAGCACCGAGTGGGATGCCAGGTGGCGAGGGCGCCGGGTCTGGGGAGAAGTTCACGACGAAAACGCTTGTGCCATGGGCGGCGTTGCGGGACACGCAGGCTTGTTTGGCACGGCCGAGTCCGTGGCCCGCTTTGGCCTGGCATGGCTGTGTACGGGGCAGACTCAATGGCAAATCAACCCCACCTTGTTTGAACAGGCCAAGCGTGCGCAAATCGAGCAAGGCACACAGCGACGCGGTTGGGGCTTCATGTACAAGTCGTCCGCAGGTTCGTCATGCGGACGATTTTTTTCGTCGCGCAGCTTCGGTCACACCGGCTTTACAGGCACGTCGTTGTGGATCGATCCCGACCGGCAGTTGGTCGTCGCCACACTGAGCAATGCCGTGCACCGCGGGCGGGACATGAAGCCGATGTTTAATTTCCGTGTGGCCCTGCATGAGATGCTGTCTGAATTTTTCAAGGAATGAACGCTCCAAGAGGTATGACCCCATGAAATTCTTCTACCTATTGCGCTGGTTTTCGCTCGCCGCCTTGGTGGCGCTGACCGGCCTGGCGCATGCCAATCCAGCAAGGCCTGCAGCCACAGACAAGTTCAGCAAGTTGCCCAAACGCATCGACCCTGCGCCACTGACGCTGGCCAGCTCGTGCATCAAGCCGGACCAGACGGTGACCTTGATGGCCGTCGGCGATGTGCTCTTGCACGACACCCTGCAAAAGTGGGCGTCGCAACAATCGCAGGGGTTTTACGCGGTCATGCAGGATCTGCAAGACCTGCTGTCAGCGGCCGATGTCACCGTGGCCAACCTTGAAGGTCCAGCTGCAGCCGCAGTGCTACCCAACGGCCATTCGGTGGCCGAGCCAGCGAGCCGGTATGACGCATCGGTTTACCGCGGCTACCCGATGTTCAACTACCATCCGTCCATCATCAGCGACCTCAAGCGGGTTGGCGTGGACGTTTTGCAGACAGCCAACAATCACGCCCTGGACAGGCGCAGCCTGGGTGTGGATCGGACCATCGAAGCCATACAGGCCCAAGGGCTGGCGTTCACCGGCACGCGTCACAGCCGGGCAACCCATCAAAATTGGCATGCGATTCATTCGGTGCAAAAGGGTGCGCAACGCTTTAACCTGGCCTATCTTGCGTGCACCTATGGCACCAATGGGTTGCCTGATCCGCAAAAGCAGGTCCTCCAGTGCTATCAAGACAAAGACACGCTGCTGACCACCGTGCGTCAATTGAGCGCTCAGCCAGATGTACACGCAGTGGTGGTGCTGCCCCACTGGGGACAGGAGTACCAGCCCCAGCCCAATGCGGCTCAGATGCAGTTGGCGCGTGAGATGGCCCAGGCTGGCGCGACAGCCATCATCGGCACTCACCCGCATGTGGTGCAGCCCATGGAGGTCATCGATACCGCAGAAGGCACGCGGGTGCCGGTGGTCTATTCCCTGGGCAATTTCATGTCCCATCAAATCGGCTTGCCCCAGCTCTCCTCGCTGATTTACATGCTGGCGCTGGCGCCCAACCCCCAGGGCAAGCTGGTTGCTCAGGCGGTGGGCTGGATTCCCTTGCTCATGAAAACAGGGCCCAGCTTTTCAATACAGGCGCTTGACCGGCTGCCACCTGCTCAAGCAGCGGCCAGCCGCGATCTCTTGCTCAAGACCTTTTCGGCCGAGCATCTGCATGCAGCTCAACTGCCTTTGTGGTCGCAGCAAAGCTGCAAGCAATGAGCCTGGAGGCAGCAGGCCGACCGGCATCAGTCATTTGGGTGACTGGCCTTCAAGAAGCCCGAGACCGTGTAACGCACCCCATTGCGGGCGCGCAAGACTGGCTCATGCAGCGCTGGGTCTTCGCCGCCAGTTACGGTGAAGTGCCGGGCCGATCAGCAGGGCTGCGGCAATGGCCAGGAGGCTGCCCGAGAGCGGGCGTGTGAGGAAGGTGTCCCACTGCCCCTGGCTGATGGTCAGGGCCTGGCGCATGGACTGCTCTGCCATCGGGGCCAGGATCAGGCCCACGATCAGAGGTGCGGCCGGAAAGTCAAAGCGCTTCATGATGTAGCCCACCAGGCCAAAGACGAAGAGCAGGCCAACATTGAAGACCGAGTTGCCTGCCCCATAGACGCCGGCCACCGAGATCACGATGATGCCCGCATACAGCCAGGGCGGCGGAATCTTGAGCAGCTTGACCCACAGCCCGACCAGGGGCAAATTGAGCACCAGCAAGATGACGTTGCCTATGTACAGGCTCGCGATCAAGGTCCAGACCAGGCTGCTTTGCGAGCTAAAGAGCT
>JAJTGH010000179.1 GCA_021299555.1 Comamonadaceae bacterium | reverse complement strand
TGCCCTACACCAAAGAGTCTCACCACGCCATTGCAGCAGCCGAGCTGGCCCAGATGAAGCCAACCGCCACCCTGGTCAATATTGCCCGTGGCGGCATCGTGGACGATGCGGCCCTGGCCCAGGCGCTGAGAAACCGCACCATCGCCGCTGCTGGCCTAGACGTTTACGAGGAAGAGCCCAAGGTGCACCCCGATCTGCTCAAAGTACCCAACGTGGTGCTGACTCCGCACATTGGCAGCGCTTCGATGCCCACCCGCAAGGCGATGGCGCATCTGGCCGCTGACAACCTGATCGCCTTTTTCACGGGCAAACCATTGCTCACCCCGCTCAACCCGGACCCTCGTTCGATAGCGGGCTAAACGGTGGCGCCCGCTCTGCTGGCCCGGCGCGCGACAATAGGCCCATGACCGACAACCTGATCTGGGTGGCGCTGGCGCTGTCTTGCGCCGGCCTTGTTGTGACACTCCTCGTGCTCGGCCGATTGCCCGCCCGTGGCAACACCGAGGCCTCAGAACTGGCCCGCCAGCTTGCCCCCCTGCACGAGGCCAGCGAACGGCAGGAGCGTGAACTGCGCGATCTGGTACAGGCCAGCGCCCGCGACACCCGCGCCGAACTTCAGCAAACACTGGCCGTGTTTCAGCAAACGCTGCTGGCCCAGGCCGGTGACGTGGGGCGCACTCAAAACGAGCAGATTGACTCGTTTCGGATTCAGCTGGCTGCCATGCAACAGCAGTTGGCGCAAAGTCTGCAGGCCTGGACCCAGTCGCTCACCCAGCAGGCCCAAAACAGCAGCCAGAGCCTGACCCAGGCGATGACGCAAGCCTCGGTGCAGTCTCGCGAAGCCCAGGATCTGGCTCTGCGGCGTTTTGCCCAGGACATGCAGGCGCAGTTGCAGCAAATGGGGCAATTGCAAGACCAGCGTTTGGCCGAGATACGACAGTCGGTTGAGCAGCGTCTGGGCTTTCTGCAAGAGGGCAACGAGAAAAAGCTCGAGCAAATGCGAGCGACCGTCGACGAGAAGCTCCAAAGTACCCTGCAACAGCGCCTGGACGCCAGCTTTGCCCATGTCGCCCAGCGGCTCGAGCAGGTGCACCGCGGCCTCGGTGAGATGCAGACGCTGGCCCAAGGCGTGGGCGACCTCAAGCACCTGCTGAGCAACGTCAAGACGCGCGGCATTTTTGGCGAGACGCAACTGGCCGGCTTGCTCGAGCAGGTGTTTACCGTAGATCAGTACCAGGCCCAGGTTTGCACAGTTCCCGACAGCCGCCATGCGGTCGACTTTGCCGTGCGCCTGCCTGGCCGTCTGGAGCACGGCGGTGGCCCGCCGCTGTGGCTGCCGATCGATGCCAAGTTTCCCAGTGAAGACTACGAGCGCCTGCTGCTGGCGCAGCAGCAGGCCGATGCAGCCGGTGTCGAGTCTGCCGGCAAAGCGCTGGAGGCCAGCGTGCGCCTGCAGGCCAAATCGGTCAGTGAAAAATACATCTCACCGCCGCACACCACGGATTTTGCAATTGTGTTTTTGCCCAGCGAAGGCCTGTATGCCGAAGTGTTGCGCCGGCCAGGTCTGGTCGAATCTTTGCAGCGTGATTGGCGCATTGTGATCGCAGGTCCGACCACGCTGCTGGCAATGCTGAACTCATTGCAAATGGGCTTTCGCACGCTCGCTCTGGAAAAACGCTCAAGTGAGGTCTGGCAGGTGCTTGGCGCCGTCAAAACAGAGTTCGGCAAATTTGGTGATGTACTGGCTCGGGTCAAGGCCCAAACCCAGACGGTGCTCAACACGCTCGACAGCGCCGAACAGCGCAGCCGAGTGATGGGCCGCGCGCTCAAGCAGGTTCAGGCGCTTCCCCAGGCCGAGTCCAGCCGCCTCTTGCCCGCAGATTCTCTGGATTCAGCCGATGCCAGCGAGGGCTGAAACACGGTGAATGCCCAACTGTTGCGCCTGATCGGCGCCCAGATTTTCCTGCACAGCACTTTGGGCGGCAACCGCATGGCGGCCCCTCTGTTGGCCCTGCGTGAGGGCTACAGCCCGGCAGCCGTGGGCTTTTTGGTGGCCTTGTTCGGCTTGAGCCAGGTGTTTCTGGCTGTGCCGGTTGGGCGCTATGCAGACCGCCACGGGCTTGGGCGCCCGATCAGGCTGGCCGTCGCTGCCGCCTGCCTGGCGGGCGCGCTGGCCATGATTTGGCCGGTCTTTGGTGTGCTTTGTGTCATGGCCTTGCTCACGGGAGGAGCGGCCGGCGCGACGGTGATCACGGTGCAGCGGCAGGTGGGCCGCCTGGCCAGCGGCGGTGTTCAATTGCGGCGCTCGTTCAGCTGGCTGGCGATTGGCCCGGCTTTGTCCAATGTGGTCGGCCCCCTGGCGGTTGGCTTTTTGATCGACCATGCCGGCCCCGCGGCGGGCAGCGATAGAGGCTTTCAGGCTGCATTTGCCCTGATGGCCTTTGTACCCTTGATCACCTGGTGGATGCTGCGTCGGGTGCCTGAGTTGGGAGGGCGCGAGCCCTCAGCAGTTCAGCAGACTTCGGTCTGGCAGACCTGGCAGTTGCTGCGGTCTCCGGGCATTGCCCGGCTGATGGTGGTGAACTGGTTTGTTTCCTCGAGTTGGGACGTGCACACCTTGGTGGTGCCCCTGCTTGGGGTCGAGCGCGGGCTGAGCGCCTCGCAAATCGGCATGATTTTGAGCGCCTTCGCTCTGGCCACCGGCTTGGTGCGCCTGATGTTGCCGCTGCTGGCCCATCAGATTCGTGAGTGGGCCGTCATCGCCGTTTCAATGTTCAGCGCCTGTGTGCTGTTTGCCGCTTACCCGTTTTTGTCGTCGGCCTTGGCCATGGGACTGTGTTCGTTTTGCATGGGCATAGCCCTCGGTGTGGTGCAGCCCATGGTCATGAGCATGCTGCATCAGATCACGCCACCTGAGCGGCATGGCGAAGCACTGGGCTTGCGCTTGATGGCTGTGACCGCTACGGGCGTGGTCGTGCCCTTGATGTTCGGCTCGGTCAGTGCGCTCATCGGACTGTCGGGTGTCTTCTGGCTGGTTGCCGCTGTGGTGGGAACCGGAGTTCGCGCCGCTTGGCGACTGCGTGACATCGCCGTCGATACACACCCTAGCGATGAAGGCACCGTGCCGCCGCGGTCTTGAGCCGCGATGAGCGCCCGTTGGCTTTTCGCACCAGCGGTCAAAGCCGGTAGAAGTCTTTGATCCGCTGCCAGGCCTCCTGAGGGTCGTCCACGTAGTGAAACAGGCTCAGGTCTTCCGAAGAAATGGCGCCCGCTTCCAGCAGCGCGTCGAAGCTGAGCAGTTTTTTCCAGTAATCGCTGGCGTAAAGCAGGATGGGCACTGGCTTTGCTTTTCGGGTTTGCACCAAGGTGAGCACCTCGAACAATTCGTCCAGGGTGCCAAAGCCGCCAGGAAACGCCACCAGGGCTTTGGCTCGCATCATGAAGTGCATCTTTCGCATCGCGAAGTAATGGAACTTGAAGTTCAGCGCCTGCGTGATGTAGGGGTTGGCCCCCTGTTCGTGGGGCAGGGCGATGTTCAGGCCCACGTTGGGCATGCCCTCGTCGTGCGCGCCCCGGTTGGCCGCTTCCATGATGCCGGGTCCTCCACCGGTACAAATGACCAGTCGTTGGTCGGGCGCACAGTCCTTGCTGTGGCGTGCCACCAAACGCGCGAACTCCCGGGCCTGGGCATAGTAAAGCGAGTTGCGCACCTGGCGGCGCGCCTGTTCAATGGATTTGGCCTGACCACTGGCCAGGGCTTGCTGCAGGTCCTGCTCGGCCTGCTCGGGCGACAAGAAGCGGGCGCTGCCAAAAACCACAATCGTGTTGTCGATGCCCAGTTTCTGCTGTTCCAGGTCGGGCTTGAGCATCTCGAGCTGCATGCGCAGGCCGCGGGTCTCGCGTCGCAAGAGGAATTCGGGATCGGCAAAAGCCAGACGGTAGGCCTCGGCCTCCAGCGGTGTGCCGCTTCGCGCGTGTGCTTGCAGCTGAGCCCAGGCATCGGCGAGCCGGCTGGTCGAAAGGTTTTCAGTGTTTTCCATGGGTGCATTGTCAGGCATGGTGCGCATTGCCCATGGCTTGCGGGGACTTGCTCGCCCCACAGATTTTCGCGCCCCAGAGAAGGCACAAAGATCCAAACGAGACGGGGTCAGTCGTTTTGGGCGTGTCAGCCCATGCCGATGAGCAGAGCCAGCGGGACAAAGCCCAGTGCCAGAACGTTGCCCAACATGATCATGGCCGCCACCTTGTCGGGCTCCTGCTGGTAGCGTTCGGCCAGCATGAACTGCAGCACGGCGGGCGGCAGGGCGCCAAACAGCAGCAGCTGTGCACGCGCCTGACCCTCCAGCTCCAGCCACACGGTCAGCGGCCAGGCCAGGACCATGCCGATGATAGGGCGGGCCAGGGCGCCGAGCAGGCCGCCTCGGAACCCCGAGGGATCAAAGGCGCTCAAACGGGCTCCCAGGGCGAGCAGCATCATGGGAAGCGAGGCGTCTCCGACCAGGGACATGCCCTTGAGCAGCATCTGGGGAGGTCGAACATCGGTCA
>JAJTGH010000178.1 GCA_021299555.1 Comamonadaceae bacterium | reverse complement strand
ATCGGTCTGTTTGGCACGGTATGGGGCATCTATCACGCGCTGGTGGCCATCGGGGCCACCGGTCAGGCGACGATAGACAAGGTGGCCGGCCCAGTGGGCGAAGCGCTGATCATGACCGCCTTCGGCTTGATCGTGGCCATACCGGCGGTGCTGGGCTACAACGCGCTGGTTCGAGGCAACAAAGCCTTGCTGCATCCGCTCAACAGGTTCGCCCACGACCTGCACGCTCACCTGCTGACCGGCTCGCGCCTGAGCTCCAAGCTTTAAAGGAATTGCGCCATGGCCTTTGGTACCCAAGACGACACCGATGATGTGATGAATGAGATCAACATGACGCCGCTGGTCGACGTCATGCTGGTGCTGCTCATCATTTTCATGGTCACCATCCCCGTGCTCCAGCACTCGGTGCCGCTCGATCTGCCCCGCGCCAGCAGCGTGGTGCAAGCCACCCAAGACGAGACCCTGCTGGTCAATATCGATGCGCAAGGGCAGTACTTCATCAATTCAGCAGCGGCAGATGACGCAGCGCTGCTGGCTCGGCTCAAGACGGCCGCAGCGCAAAATCCACAGCCCTTGATTCAGATCCGGGGCGACCGGAACGTGCGCTACGAGCGCGTGGCCCAGCTCATGGCCGCGGCCCAGCAGGCTGGCCTGAGCAAAGTGGCCTTCATCACTGAGCCGCTGCGCCAGCCCTGAGCGGGCCCGCGGACCCGGTCGCGGTCGCTCAAAGCCCCAGGGCTGCCACCCCGGCCTTGGCAATCTGGGCGTCTTCGGTGGATTTGACGCCGCTCACGCCCACCGCTCCGAGGCAATGGCCGTCCTTCATGATTGGCACGCCGCCCTCGAGCATGCCTTGTACGGATGGAGCGGTCAAAAAGGCATAGCGACCGCCATTGATGATGTCCTCATAGACCTTGCTCTCCCGGCGGCCCAGCGCTGCCGTATGGGCCTTGGCCGGTGCAATGTGGGCCGAAATCGCCGGAGCGCCATCCAGACGCGCCAAGTGCAGCAGGTGGCCGCCTTCGTCCGAGATGGCGATGGTCACAGCCCAGTTGTTCCTGACCGCTTCAGCCTCCGCGGCAGCAGCGATCATTTTGACGTCAGCCCATTCGAGGGTGGATTTTGTTTTCATGATGGATGGAGCAAAAGATGAAAGCGCCGCAGTTTAGCGCCGGCCGCCCTAAGCTGGACCGCAGGCGCCCACCGGGTGGCAAAACCCGCACAGAAAATAGGACGAGGGGCTTGACATTGGCTCAATCTCCCTACAATTTGGGTCACGGCCAGAGCGGAGGTGATTCAAGGCAGCCCCGTAACCCTGGACGGGATTTCAAGGAGATCCAAATGAACCAAAGCATCAACACCATCGACGACGTCATCGCCCTGCCCTCTGCGGCCGAGCGCAACCGTGTCCTGCGCAACACTTACTGGTTGCTCGCCCTGAGCATGGTGCCCACAGTACTCGGCGCCTGGCTCGGTGTGGCCACCGGCATCACCGCCTCGCTCGGCGGCATCATGGGCCTGGTGGTCTTCATGGTGGGCGCGCTGGGCTTCATGTTCGCGATCGAAAAAACTAAAAACAGCGCAGCTGGCGTGCCGGTGCTGCTGGCCTTTACCTTCTTCATGGGCCTGATGCTCTCGCGCCTGCTGGCCATGGTGCTGGGCTTCAAAAACGGCTCCGATCTGATCATGACCGCCTTCGGCGGCACGGCCGGCGTCTTCGTGCTCATGGCCAGCCTGTCGACCGTGATCAAGCGCGACCTCTCGGGCATGGGCAAATGGCTCATGGTGGGCGCTCTGGTCCTGATGGTGGGCGCCATCATCAACGTGTTTGTGGGCTCTTCCACCGGCATGATCGTCATCAGCATGATGGCGGTGGGCATTTTCTCGGCCTTCATCCTCTACGACCTCAAGCGCATCATTGACGGCGGCGAGACCAACTACATCACCGCCACGCTGGGCATCTATCTGAGCCTGTTCAATGTGTTCCAGAGCCTGCTCTCGCTGCTGGGCATATTCGGCGGCGACCGGGACTGAGCGACACAGCGCGAATCCACAGGGACCATCGGGTCCCTTTTTTATTGCGTCCCTGGGCCAATGCGGTCCAGTTCATGCAGGCTCATTAAAACTTTAAAAAATAAAAATCACCTTAGCCATATATTTGAGTTATGATGGCGCTTGGACCGAACGAGCCCTGCGCTCGAGCCTCTGGTCCGCCTGCCGATTCGATCGAGCAGGTTTTGCACGACACCCGTCGAACCGCTGGTCTGCCGAGCCGCAGTGCCACTTTCATCCCTTCAGGCTCCGAACAGGCGAACTCTGGGCCTGTGGTTTTTGGATTCATCTGACTTTTCTCACTCATCGGCCTTCAGTGGCCATCGGCAAATTCTCCATCTCCCCCATGACCGAGCGCACCGACTGCGGTGCCTACCGCGCCGGCGTCACGGTTTCAAGCGGTCAAGGACAAAGCTCTCACCACCGCATCACCCGCTTGCAGCGTCTGTTCGCCTCGGCTGAGGCGGCGCGCTTGGTGGCCCTAACCCATGGCTGGCTGCAGACCCTGCGCGCGCAACCAGCCCTGTGCTGACCCTTGCAGGGGTCGGCGTTTCCCTGGCGGGATCATCCCGATGCCGCTTTTTCCCATGCCGTCGCCTCCTCAAATGGGCCGGCAGTTTCTCTGAAAGGCTCTAACATGAGCAGCAAACTTTACGTGGGCAATCTGCCCTACTCGATCGACGACGCCGCCCTGCGTCAAAACTTCTCCGAATACGGCAGCGTCAATTCGGCCAAGGTCATGATGGATCGCGACTCGGGCCGCTCCAAAGGCTTCGGTTTCGTCGAGATGGGCAGCGAGCAAGAGGCCCAGGCGGCCATTGGCGGCCTCAACGGCATGAGCGTGGGCGGTCGGGCGATCGTGGTCAACGTATCCAAGCCCAAGGAATCGGGTGGCGGCTTCGGCGGCGGCTACGGCGAGCAGCGTCGCAGTTACTGATTCTCCTGAGGCGCAAGCCCAGCAGCTTCAGTTCCGGGTTGCAGCTGACATACACAATGCGGCGCGGCGCACTCCAGTGTGCCGGCGGCGTCACCGCCGGAATGAAAAATTCATCGGTTTTTTGCCCGTCTTTGTTGACCCGCGCCCTCTGCTGGCCCATGGGATGCAGTGCGGCCAAAGCCTTGAACAGCTCATAAGCGCCTTCGCGCGGCGGATCGACCAGCCACTTGTCGGCCGAGCCGTCGGCGGCCAGCAGCTGCGGCGTCATCTCAAACAGATTGCGCGCCGCAAAATCGGTGGCACACAGCGCCTTGCGTCCGGCACTGTGGCGCAGTGCCTGGTTGTGTGCCAGGTTCTCGCGCGAGCGGGCCACCAGGGCTGAACTGCCTTCAACGCCCAGCACCTGCCGAGCCTGTGTCGCCAGGGCCAGGGTGAAATTGCCGAGCCCGCAAAACCAGTCGATCACGCGCTCGTGCGACTGCACATCGAGCAAACGGAGCGCCCGCTCGACCAGCACCCGGTTGATATAAGGATTGACCTGAGTGAAGTCCGTGGGCTTGAACGGCATGACGATGCCGAACTCCGCCAAGTCATAAGCCAGGGCCGGCACCCCTTCATCGAGCCGGTGGACCGTGTCAGGCCCTTTGGGCTGCAGCCACCACTGCACGCCTGGGCGCTCGGCGGCAAAGGCGCGCAGCTTGTTGCAATCGCCAACGCTCAAAGGCTCGAGGTGGCGCAACACCAGCGCAGTGACCCGCTGCGCGCCCACCTGCCCGCAGGCCAATTCGATCTGCGGACAGGTTTCGCGCGCCTGCATGCTGCCGATCAATTGACGCAGCGCCATGAGCATGTCGCTCACGTCAGCAGGCAAGATCGGGCACTGCCGGATGTCGGCCACATACTGGCTCTTGCGCTCATGAAAGCCCACCAGAACGGTCTCTTTCTTGCGCACATAACGCACCGACAAGCGCGCCCGGAACCGGTAATGCCAGGTCGGCCCCTCGATCGGCCGCAGCACCTGCTCGGCACGCAGTTTTCCCAGATGCGCAAAGTTGTCTTCCAGCACCCGTTGCTTGACCGCCACCTGGGCACTGGCGTGCAGATGCTGCATCTTGCAGCCGCCGCAGGCTCCCTGGTGCAGACCAAAATGCGGGCACCCGGGCTGCACCCGCTGAGATGAGGGGCGCAGCACATCGAGCACCGTGGCCTTCTCAAAGCTGGCCTTTTTGCGGTTGATGTTGGCCCTCACCCGCTCAAACGGCAGGGCCCCTTCAATGAATACCACCTTGCCGTCAGGGCGGTGGGCGATGCCCTGAGCGTCCATGTCGAGCGACTCGATGGCAAACACATCGGAGGCAGGCGCTCGGGGTTGGTGGTCGGCAGGAAGGCTGGAGTCAGCCGGCACGTACACCGGCTGGGAAGTCGGGGATGTCATTGCGCGATTGTCTCAGGTGGCGCCAGCCGCACCCACGCTTGTCCCCACCGCTACCGCCTCCACCAAAGTGGGATGGGTCAGAAAATGGCTCAGACCCAGGCGGCCAGGTATTGCTGCCAGTGCGGCTCGGCGGATGAGAGCTCGCTCAGGGTATTTTTGACGAACTCGATTTCCTGCTGATACTCAGCCTCGAGCAAGCCGCCGCGCATTTTCTGGAAGCGGCAATACAGCAGATAGGTGTTCATCACATCGGTTTCGCAGTAACGCCGGATGTCCTCGAGCTTGCCGTCGCGGTAGGCGCCAAACACGGCCGAGCCGTCCATCCCCAACTTACCCGGGAAGCCGCACAGCTTGGCCAGCGCATCGAGCGGCGCATTGTTCTTGGGGCTGTACATGGCCAGCAGATCCATCAGGTCCAGGTGACGCATGTGATAGCGCCCGATGTAGTTGTTCCACTTGAACTCGCGGCTGTCATGGTCACCGCCCTCGCCCATGTCCCAGTATTTGCTGGCCACCACCCCATGCTTGAGGCCGCGGTAGTGCAGCACCGGCAGATCAAAACCGCCCCCGTTCCAGCTGACCAGTTGCGGCACATGTTTTTCAACCGTATTGAAAAACGTCTGGATGATCTTGCCTTCCTGGCTCTGCCCCTCGGTCTCGCGGTCGACAAAGGAATGAATACGCAGGCCTTCGGCGTTGCGAAACACGCAGGAGATCACCAGGACCCGCTGTAAATGCAGGGGGGCAAAGTCACTCTTGCCGTCGGCAGAGCGCTGCGCAACCCAGGCCGCATGAGCCTGAGCGTCATCGCTGCCCTGGGCCAGGCCCAGGGCACGCATGCCCGCCACATCCGGAATCGATTCGATGTCAAACACCATCACAGGCCAGCTCATGGGAACTCCTTGTCGGCAAGGCACAAAGAATACCCGCTCGCCGAACCAGAAATCCGAACAGGTCGCGCAAAGTCTGCGCCCAGCTGATTCTTACTCCCTCTGCCTCAGGGAGATTGGCGTGCCGAGGGCACTGTCCGGCGGTGCTCCAAGCGGGCTCCGCCGCCCTCGAAGCGATTGCGCCGGCTTATTTCTTCTCAGCCGCTTGCGTGGCCAGCGGCTTGGGCAGCTCGGGCCTGCATTCGTCGAGCACCTGAACCTTCTGGCCCGCAAACGCCAGCGCATTTTGAGCGGCGCAAATGACCTGCTTGCGGCTGCCCCAGTCGGCCGCATCCAGGGCTTTTTTGATCGACTGCAGCGTGGCCTCATCGGCCTGACCGGTGGACAACAGGCGCAAAACGCCCACACCAAGGTGGCGCTCCGGAGTCAGGGTTTTCTCCTTGGCGTAGGCGGCTTCCAAGTCCTTGATCGTTACGCGATTGGCCAGCCCGGCGCGCACCGCTTGCATCTGCTGGGCCTGCAAGCGCAAAGGTTCCAACTCTTTTTGAGCCGCCTCGAGCGCCTGGCTGACCTCTTCAAGCTTCTTGGTGGCCTCCTCGCCGCGTTCGGTCATGGTCTGCACCTTGGCGGTATCAGCGCCTACCTTGGTGTGCAAATACCAGGCGTAGGGGCCGACGGCGGCCAGCGCGATCAGCAGAAAAACCTCAAGCACCAAACGTTTCATGTGATGGGCCCGGATCAGTTGGTGGCAATCGGTCGGCCGTTTTGCGGCTGCACCGGCCGCGAGGCGACTTTGAATGGGAACTGCAAAATCTGCTCACGCGAGATGTTGATTGGCTCCTTGAGCACGTAGTACGTCATGTTCTCGCTGCACGGCGGTGTGGGCAAGGAACCCTCGTAATGGAAGAACTTCATCTCGCGCGGCAGCAAATTGGCCGGATTGAAGTTCACGCCCTCGGGCTTGACCTCGGGGCCTTCCTTGGACGGAGCGTGGGCCCACAACTGCTTGATGCCTGGATTCTCATTGCCCTCGCGCATCAGGATCACCACCGTCACCAGCTTGCCCGCCTTGTCCCGGTGCAACAAGTGAATGCCCATGGGTGCTGACTTGCCGTCGATCTGCTCGCCACTGGGTCGCTGGAACGTCATGCTGATGAGCTCAAACGGCATGCTGTCAATGCGCATGCGGCTGCCCGGGGCCACGTTGACCTGCACCGTGCGTCCGTCATTGACGATGGCCAAAGGGCCGGGTTTGTAATCATGGATCAACTCGTACTTGACCCGAAGCAGCGGCCCAGCAATATTGATTGGCGATTGTTTGCGTCCGCGCGCGCACATGGCATAGCGATCGCCCCAATTTTCCGGGCCCAGCGGGCCCTCGAAGGCCCAGGGCGGCAGGCCTGCCGTGGGTTTGGGCTCGCTTTTTTGGCTGGCCTCCTCCAAACGGCGCTCTGCCGAAGTCTTGGCATCGCCGGCTGGCTTGGGACCGTCGTCGGCCCTCTTACCGTCGGCAGCCTTTTGAGCATCGGGCGACTCCGAGGCTTTGCCGTCGCCCTGCGCCAGGGTGGTCGGCTTGTCCGTCTGGGCCTGGGCCTCGGCCGGATCGCCCGCTTGTGGCTTGCAACTGGAGAGTACGTCGACCTTTTGTCCTGCCGATGCCAGCGCATTTTGGGCAGCACAGATCACATTTTTTCGCGTCCCCCAGTCGGCAGTGTCCAGCGCCTTCTTGAACGCTTCAACTGCGGCCGGATCTGAACCGCCTTTGCTGAGCAAGCGCACCATGCCCAGACCCAGCTGCCGCTCTGGGCTGAGCTCGGCCTTTTCCTTTTTATAGGCCGCGTCCAGATCGCGCAGCGTCTCACCATTGGCGAAAGCCGACTTGTAGGCCGCCAGCTGAGCGGCCTGTTCACGCAATGGCGCCAATTCGGCCTGCAAAGCCTCCAGCGCCTTTTCGGTCTCGGCCAACTTGGTCACTGCCCCAGCCGTTTGCGGCGTGAGCTCGGCCACCTGAGCCGCCGCGCCAGTACCGGCCTGATAACGCATCCAGCCCAAAGCAGCGGCAGCGCCGAGGGCGATGACGAGCAGGAGATCCAAAAGAGTGCGCTTCATGGGTCAAAAAACCAAGGGGGTGTACGGGAGTCGGATTGGGGGGAGGAAACTTGAGCGGTTATCGGTCGGCGTGGAAACTGATGCCGCTGCCATCAGGAAGAGGAAGGATGGCCATGAGATCGAGGCGCCTTGACTTTCCGCTTTCGG
>JAJTGH010000177.1 GCA_021299555.1 Comamonadaceae bacterium | reverse complement strand
CCACGCACGGCGGGCGTTTTCCACTGGCGCTGCCGCAAGGTCAGCGGTTGGCAGCGCGACACCTGGCGCTTTCTCTACAAGAACCGGCTGGAGCAGCGCCACTGGAACGTGCTCGAGCAAGACCGCGTGGCCGTGGAAAACATGGAGCCTGACGCCAACCAGCGCGAGCACCTGTACGCCCACGATGCGGGCATCGTGCGGCTGCGCCGCCACCTGCGCAAGCTGGCCGAGCAGCAACTGGCCCGTCAGGCCAGCAACGCCTGACGCGGCAGGCACGCACCCCGGCGAAAGTGGCTTAGCGCGTAAGATTGCCACCTTGGGCCGCCTGTGCGCGGCCCCGTTTTTTGCAAACCGTTTTCCATGACCACCGACCCGAAATTACAAGCCTGGGTGCACACCCTGCGGCACGAGGCCCAAGACATCATCAGCATCGAACTGCGCCCGGCCGCAGGCGTGAGCTTTCCACCCTTTGCGCCCGGCGCCCACATTGATCTGCATCTGCCCAACGGCCTGGTGCGCAGCTATTCGCTTTGCAACGCGGCTGGCGAGCCCGACCGCTATGTGATTGGCGTGCTCAAAGACAAGGCCAGCCGCGGCGGATCCAAGGCTGTGCATGAGACGCTGCGCGTGGGCATGGTGCTGACCATCAGCGCACCGCGCAACCATTTCCCTCTGGTTGAAGACGCCAGGCACACCGTGCTGATCGCCGGCGGCATCGGCATCACGCCCTTGCTGTGCATGGCGCGCCGACTGACCAGCCTGGGTCGCTCGTACGAAGTGCTCTACTTTGCCCGCCACCGGCAGGCCGCAGCCTTTGCCGATGTGCTGGCCGAACTCGGCGCCAAAGTGCATTGGCACTTTGACGACCAAGCCGGTGGCCCGCCCGATTTGCGCGGCCTGCTGGCCCAGCGCCAGGCCGAGGGCACACACTTTTATGCCTGCGGCCCCACGCCCATGCTCGATGCCTTCGAGGCCGACTGCAGCGCGCTGGGCCTGGCCAACAGCCATCTCGAGCGCTTTAGCGCCAAGGCGGTTGAAGCGGCCAGCGATGCGCTCACCCACTACACCGTGGAGCTTAGAAAAAGCGGTCGCAGCTTTGAGGTGTCGGCCGGCAAAACGCTGCACGACAGACTGATCGAGCTCAAGGTGGACGTGCCCTGGAGCTGCGAGGAAGGCATATGCGGCTCCTGTGAGACCAAAGTGCTCGAAGGTCAGGTCGACCACCGGGATATGGTCTTGACGCCCGCTGAGCAGGCCACCAACACCGTCATGATGGTGTGCGTCTCGGGCTGCAAGAGCCAACGGCTGGTGCTCGATCTGTAAATCCCATCGTGCCGCGGTCGGCGACTTAGGCCGATGCGCCCGGATAAGGGCTGTTGTCTGTGGCTGCCAACATAGCGCGCAGCAGTTGTTCGGTCAAATCGGCGCGCACAGACTGCCAAGCCGGATCCGACCACAGGTTGTGCAGCTCGTGCGGATCGGCCTTGAGGTCGTAGAGTTCGCCCCAGCTTTGGCCGTCGTAGATCGTCAAGCGGTGGTTGTCGGTGCGCCAAGAGCGCATGCGCAAACGCCGATCCAGTCCAAAATCGGCGCGCTGGCTTTCTTCTTCAATAAGCAGGCCGCTGCGACCGCTGTGGCCGTCGAGCAGGTTGCAGCCGTGCATGCCATTGACCGGCGGCAAGCCGGCACGCGCCAAGACCGTGGGTGCGATGTCGATGGTCTGGGTCAGATCCTCGCGCAGCCCGGTTTGCCGCCGGCCTTCGGTGTCGCGCCAGATCAAGGGCACGCGGGTGATGGACGGGTAGTGCAGACCGCCCTTGAACATCAGTCCCCGGTCACCCAGCAGATCGCCATGGTCGCTGGTCATCAGAACCACCGTATTGGCGTCGAGCCCCAGCCGCTCAAGTTGAGCCATGACTCGGCCCACGGCTGCATCGATGAAGCTGACGCTGCCGTGGTTCAATGCCATCGCCTCTCGCACCTCCTGCTCGCTCGCTGCAAAGGCGGCGTAGGCAGGCCGAAAGTCCGCCGACTGCTCTCTCTGGCGGCGCAGCGTATCAATGGCCGGCGGTTGATCGCGCAAAGCCGCTGAAAAGCTAGCAGGCAAGATCATGTCGGCCGGCTTGTACAGGTCCCAATAGCGCCCTGGTGGCGCGTACGGATGGTGCGGATCGGGAAAAGAGCATTGCAAGAAAAAAGGCTGCTGGTCGCGGGCAAACTGCGCCAGCAACCCGCAGCTTTGCTCGGCAATCCAGTAGGTCGGGTGCAGTGTTTCGGGCAAGCGGGTTCGCCAGGCCTGCCCGAGCTGGCCCAGCGCCAATTGCGGGGTCGGCAGGGCATGGGCCGGGCCGATCAGCCGATCGGCATCTGGGGTTTGATGGCGCACCCAGCGCCGCCAATGGCCCTGCTGATCGTCGCCATGGCCTATCGTCAGCTGCACCTGCTCAAAGCCATAGTAAGGCAGGTCCAAATCAAAATGTTCATCCTGGGCCCAAGAACGTGCCACCTCCTGGCCATAGCGTCCCGGGTGGGGCCGACGGGCATCGTGCGGCAGGCGCTGAGCCGTCGCCGGCCAAGGCGGTGGCACGGCCGTGATGTTTTGCAGATGCGACTTGCCCACCAGGGCCGTGCGCCAGCCCGCGCCGCGCAGCACCTCGACAAAGGTCAACTCGCCCAGCGACAGCTCGCGCCCGTTCATCTGCACACCGTGCGCACTGGGCATGCGCCCAGTCATCAGGCTGGCCCGATTGGGCTGGCAGATCGGGGTGGCCACATGGCATTGCGTGAAACGCTGGCCCTGCCGAGCCAGTGCATCGATGTGCGGTGTGTGCAGTACCGGATCACCGTAGCACCCGAGGTGGTCGGCCCTGTGCTGATCGGTGATGAACAGGACGAAATTGGGTCGCTGCTGCCCCACGCGCTGCGCACCGCTCACAACAGGGCCCCGCGCTGGCACGGCGGCCGAATCATTGTTACCGTGAACCTCAATCGGCCTTGATGCCCAACTCGCGGGCGAGCTGGCCATAGCGCTGCGTGTCGGCCTTCATGAAGTCGGCCAGCACCTGGGGCGCACCGCCCAGGGGTTCGATGCCCGCCCCCAGCAGGCGCTCGCGCACGTCGGGCATCCGGATCACCGCATTGACCTCCTGGTTGATGCGCTGCACCACCGCCGCGGGCGTGGCCGCAGGCGCAAAAACACCGTACCAGGCATTGACCTCCACATTGGCCACGCCTTGCTCGGTGGCCGTGGGCACGTCGGGCAGCAGCGCGGATCGGGACTTTTCGGTCAGGGCCAAGGGCACGAGCTTGCCCGCCTTGATGTGCTGCAAAGCACCACCCACGCCGGTGTAAAGCAGCTTGACCTCACCGGCCAAAGCAGCATTGAGCGAGGGCGCCACGCCCTTATAGGGCACATGCAGCAGGTCGACCGAGGCTGAGCGCTTGAACATCTCACCGGCAAAGTGCATGGGCGAACCATTTCCCGGGCTGCCATAGGCCAGACCCGGCTGTTTGCGCGCCTGCTCCAGCAAAGCCTTCAGATTGGTCGCGCCCAACTGTGGGCTGGCCACCAGCACCAACGGTGTGGTTGCCGGCGCGATGACGGGCAGCAGATCGCGGTTGACATCAATGCCCCCACCGGCACCCGGCGCCAACACATGGGGCGATATGGCCATGGTGTTGGGCGTGAGCAGCAAGGTGTGGCCATCGGGTGCGGCCTTGGCCACAAAGCTGGCCCCCAAAAGCGCACCGGCACCGGGCCGGTTTTCAACGACCACGGCTTGGCCCAGGCGCGGCGCCAGTTTCTCAGCAATCACCCGGGCAGCGACGTCGGGGCCACCGCCCGGCGGAAACGGCACGACCAAGGTGACCTGCTTGCTTGGAAAAGACTGGGCCCAGCCCAAGCCAACATTGAGCAACAGGCTCAAGCCTGCAAGAGCCAATGCGCCTTGACGTCGAGCGCGACGATGGAAAAACTTCATGAATGACTCCTCATTGACCAATCGCCCACCACCTGGTTGAACTGGGCTCTGCAGCCATGTTAGCCGGCCCGCTGTCGGCCAGCCAGCGGGTTTTTCTGGGGTCGCCCAGGCCCTACTCGGCCACGCTGTCGTCGCCGGCCAACTCCAGCGCCTCACCAATGGCGCGCAACATCTTGAGCGCCCTGTAAACCACCACCCGCTCCTCCGGCGACATGCGCAATATCATGGCCGCCTGCGCTCGGCGGGCTTGCGGCATCACCTTGCGGTGCAGCGCCAAGCCGGCTGCCGTGATGCGACTGACAGCGGCGCAGTGAGTCATCTCTTGTAGGGGCAAAGCCCCACCGGTTGGCACTACAGGACAGCGCTCCAGGCGTCGTAGCCATAAACCCAGTCGGCATTGCCCTGGGTCTTCATCCACTGGTTGCCGCGCGAGCCGATCTGGATTTTTGCGGTGCGCTCCTTGCGGGCGTTCTCGTAGACCTGCAAGGCCTGAGCCGCATCGGCGCGGTGGGTCACTCCAGCCAGACTGCGGCCGAGCACCACGGCGTCTTCAATGGCCATGCCCGCCCCTTGAGCC
>JAJTGH010000176.1 GCA_021299555.1 Comamonadaceae bacterium | reverse complement strand
AAAAGCGCTGGAATCTGCCACAAGGCCACTTGACCTGAGTTTTTGAAGCCTTTGTCGAGCAGCGCTTTAAGAAGCGCTGGGATCATGGGTTCGGTGGCTGCAGCCAAAGCGGTGGCGACGACTGCGATCAGCCACCAACCGCGCGAGGGCCCGTAGTAGGGTCGCAGTCGAGCGAGGTGGCTGAGGGCCAGTTTGAGGGCGGAAGTTGTGGTGGCCACGGAGATTTTCTTGTGCTGTGAAAGAGTGACGGATAACCAATTCAAGCCAAAACCGCAGTTATTTGGCGTGCCGTAATGGCTATGGCGGTTCGCAACTAAGAACCATGGTTTCGATCTCGTTACACTTCTCCGCTTCCTTAGGGAATGTAATTATCGGGCAGTCGGCTCACGACAGGCTGTGAGGCTTGATGCGAAATTCGCACCCACAGCTTACGTCTACTCGGTGTATGTGCGTCCACTAGGGCAGTCTATGGATCAATCTACTTCCTCAGAAACCCCAGGAAAAGAGCTTTTCCCGCCACTGCTGGACAAGTTGCACCGCTGGATCTTGAACCTGGGAATGGCCCTCTTAGGGCTGTTCCTTCTGATGTCTCCGGCTGGTACGTCGGTTGGCTTGGTGCTTGTCAGTCTGGCCTTGTTGATCCGGCCGTCTTTGGTTTGGCGGCTGGGCATCTGGCGCGAACCCTTTGTGGTCGTTGGGCTCGTATTTTTCTTGTTCGTCGCCTTGCACGGTATTGTGATCGCACAGGCCTCCGGCCCGGCTTGGGCCTTTCCTGGAAAGTACGGCGAACTCTGGCGAGCCCCGATTTTGCTGGCCGCCTTCGCTCTTTGCGCGAATTCGCAGGTTTTTTGGCGTGCGTTGCTTCTTGGCTCCCTAAGTTATGCGGGGCTGCACTGCCTCAATTGGTTCGGCGTGAGCCTCTTGCCGCCGGAGTTTTTTGGTGCTCGGCGAATTTCCGCTGGCTTGGGCTTATTGGCAGTGGCATGGGTCTCTTTGGGAAGATTGGCCCGCGCGAATCGCCCCTTGCTGCTTTGGCTTGTTTCGATTGTGTTGTCTTTGACCGTTCTGTTCGCTATAGACGGGCGCACAGGGCACCTGTTGCTGGTTTTACTCGCTGCGTTGGCCGGGTGGTTTTATGCGCCCCGTCGATGGCGTTGGGTCTGTGCCGTTTCCTGGCCCTTGCTTGTGGCGGTTGCCGCGCTTGGATCAAAAGCGGTTCAAAGTCGGATGAGCGACACCATTTCTATCGTCAAGCCTGGTGGCGCGTCCAGTGACTTGACATCTGCAGGATTGCGTAAGCAGTTTTACATTAACGGTGCCGAATTGGTGCGCCGAAGTCCCTGGCTGGGAGTGGGATACAGCAATATACCCACTGCCTTTCATGCCGTGGTTTTAGAGAGGTTGGTTGCCGATCCAAGCTTGGCTGATTATGCGGATCATCCGTATTCGAGTCCGCCCAACCTTCACAATGAATATTTGATGCAGTGGGCGGGAGGGGGATTCTTAGCTTTTGCTCTTTGGTTGGTATGGCTGGCCTCTCCACTTTTCCCGCGGGGGCATGACCCTGGCATCCGCGTTTCTATGGCCGGGCTGGTGGTCGCGTTTTCCGTGGGCTGCCTCTTCAACTCTTGGCTATTGGATTTCACTGAGGGACATGTGTATTTGGTGATCATGGCTTGGTTGTTGAGTCACAAATATCGCAGGGATTGAATTACTCCGACTCTCCTGCGATAGCCGGGTATTCAATGGGCAGACCACGGTTCTTCGCGGCGCAGTTGTGACTCTCTGCTATGCTACTTCGATCAGAAATCGGATCTTGGTGTGAAAGTGGCTTTGACCCGAGCATGAAAACTCTTTGCGTGACCATCATCACCCGCAACGAGAGTGGCAACATCGGCGAGTGCCTGGATTCGGTGTCTTTTGCCAATCAGTGCGTGGTGCTTGATTCAGGCAGCACGGATGACACGGTCGAGTTGGCACGGGCGCGGGGTGCTCAGGTCACTGTTTCGTCCGATTGGCCCGGTTTTGGGCCGCAAAAAAATCGAGCCCTGGACCTTGCCCGAGGAGACTGGGTGCTTTGCCTGGATGCCGACGAGCGGGTGACTCCGCAATTGCGCGCCGAAATCCACGCCCAGATCGAGCGCTACGACGCTCAGCCTGTGGCCTTTGAGATTCCCCGCTTGACCCAGTTTTGCGGTGTCTGGATCCGTCACTGCGGCTGGACGCCCGACCATGTGCTCAGGCTGTTTCGCCTGGGCCAGGCGCGATTCAGTGACGATCTGGTCCATGAATCACTGCGCCCTTGTGTGCAGGGCGTGCGCGTCGTTCGTCTTAAAAATCCGCTTCTGCACTATAGTTATCCAACGCCAGAGCATTACTGGCGCAAGCTCGAGCGCTATAGCCGCGACTGGGCCCGCCAGCGCCATGCCCGCGGCCAGCGCGCATCGATTGGGCGTGCGGCGCTGTCAGGCTTGGTGGCTTTTGTGCGCAGCTACGTACTGCGTTTGGGTTTTCTCGATGGTTCGATGGGCTTTGCTGTGTGTACCATGCAGGCTCAGGCCGCTTTCGGCAAGTATTTCGAGTTGTATGTTCTGAGTCGACATGGTTCAACGCAATCTTCCTCTTGACAGTCAGGGCCACGGCTTTGCTCGGCGTTCGTTTCTCGCTCGTGCGGGCGCCGTGGGCGCCCTGGCCGCGGCCGGTCAGGCGGGCGCTCAATTCCGGGTTGAGGTCACCGACCTGGGTGCATCCCAGTTGCCCATTGCCTTTCCGGCGTTCAGGGGCGAGCTGACATCGCCGCACTCCATCAGCCCCATCGTGCGGGCCGATTTGGAGCGCAGCGGCATGTTCCGATCGATCGACGCCAACCCTTTTATTCTTGACGAAGCGACCCGCCCGGACTTTGCTGTTTGGCGAAAGCGCGGCGCAGATTTTTTGGTGGCTGGACGCGTCACCCGCCTGGTTAACGACCGTTTCGATATTCGGGTTCAGTTGTGGGACTGTGTTCGTGGCCAGGAGCTGGGTTACGTCCGATACGAGGAAAAGCCAGGCGACATGCGGCTGGCGGCGCATGTGATTGCAGATTTCATTTACGAAAAGCTCATCGGTGAGAAGAGCGTTTTTGCCACCCGCATTGCCTACGTGACCAAGACCTCTTCGGCCCACACGTTGTGGGTGGCCGACTCTGACGGTCAAAATGCCGTTGCCGCTTTTTCCAGCAAAGAGCCCATCATTTCCCCGTCTTGGTCTCCGCGGGGTACGCATCTGGCCTACGTGTCTTTTCACGAAGGCCGGCCGATCATTTATGCCCATGAGTTGGCCTCGGGTCGCCAGCCAGTGGTGGCCAATTTCAAGGGCTCCAACAGTGCTCCGGCTTGGTCGGAAGACGGCCAGCAGATCATTGCAACGCTCAGCCGCGACGGCGGCTCGCAAATTTACGCCATAGACTTTCCGGGCGGCCGTGAAGCCCGGCGCGTGACGCAGTCCAACAGCATCGACACCGAGCCGTGCTGCTCGCCCGACGGACTCTGGATTTATTTCGTCAGCGATCGCCGGGGTGGTTCGCCGCAGATTTACCGCATCCCCCGACGCGGTGGCCTGGTTGAGCTGGTCACCAAGAGCGGCAACTACAACATATCGCCAGCGATCAGCCCTGACAGCAAGCTCATGACTTACATTGCTCGCACCGGTGCTGGGTATGAATTGCACGTCATGGACCTGGTCACCGGGCAGGCCACGGCCATCAAAGGCACAAGCGCTGACGAGAGCCCGAGCTTTTCGCCCAATGGCCGGTTGATTCTTTACGCCACAGTCCTCCAGGGCCGAGAAACCCTGATGACGACCACCATCGATGGTCGGATCAAGGTGCCTGTCACGGGGCAAGTGGGAGACATTCGCGAGCCCGCTTGGGGTCCGTTTGTCCGTTGAGCTGATGAGAAGTGCCAATTTGAGTTCAAAATACGCAAGTCTTACAACCATTCAGGAGGAAAACACAATGAAGTACAAATCCTTTCTCGCGGTGGGTGGCCTGATCGCCACCTTGATGTTGACCGCTTGCTCCAGTGTGCGTCTGTCTGAAGCCCCTGTCGAGGACCGTTCGGGTGTGGCGGCCGGCAAGCCTGTGCAGGCTGCTGCTGGATCTGCTGCCGGATCAGCTGCTGGCTCGAGTTCTGGCACTGGCGTGGGGTCCGCTGGTGACCAGGCCAGAAGTGCCACCTCCGTCGTGGCCCCTCGCGCAGTTGCTGCGCCCGAGGTCGTGCCGCGCAGCGGCCAGGCGCCGGTAGCCGGAGCGGGGTCTCAGTCCGGGTTGGCCGGGACGACGGGTGGCGCGGGTTCAGCCGGCGGGGCAGCCGGTGGCTCGGCCGGGATGGCCGCTGTGCCGGCCAACCTGAGAGGCACCATCATTTATTTCGGTTTCGACAGCTTTGACATCGCGCCTGAAGGCCTGTCGCTCATCGACGCCCATGCTGGCTTTCTGAATGCGAACAGGGGCAGAAGCATCGCGGTCGAGGGGCACGCCGACGAGCGAGGGGGCCGTGAGTACAACTTGGCCCTTGGACAAAAGCGTGCAGAGGCCGTGCGACG
>JAJTGH010000175.1 GCA_021299555.1 Comamonadaceae bacterium | reverse complement strand
TGCTGGCCCAGGGCATTGCGTTCGTGCCGCAAGGGCGCAATCTGTTCGGCCAGCTCAGCGTCTATGAGAACCTGGAGCTCGGCGGGATCACGCTGGGCATGAAGACCACGCGCCAGCGCATCCCCGAAGTGCTGGAATTCTTTCCCCGGGTCAAGCAGCGACTGCACTCGCGGGCCGCGTCCTTGTCCGGTGGTGAGCAAAAGCAACTGGAAGTTGGGCGCGCCTTGCTACTGCGGCCCAGGGTGTTGCTGATTGATGAGCCGTCCATCGGTTTGTCGCCCATCGTGGTGCAGGACGTCTTCAAGCTCCTGCGCCGCCTAGCCAATCAGGGCACCACGATTTTGATGGTGGAGCAAAACGTCAAGAGCGCGCTCAAGTACTCTGACGACGCCATCGCCCTGGAGTCGGGTCGACTGGTCTTGCACAAGCGGGCCGCCGAGATCCTGGCCGACCCGCACATGGACCGCCTTTTTCTGGGCGGTGCTCACACCAGCAGTGCGGCCGCGCACGAATTGCCCGCTGCGGTTTGAGGTGGACAGCAAAGTGGGCGACGCTAACCTTCGCGCTAAGGAGCGGTCAAGGTTCAGGTCCTCGGGTCACAGCAGTGCCCGCAATCCCTTGGCGGCCTCCATCATCACCGGCAGTACCCGCTGCAGGGCGTGATCGGTCGCCTCGCGGTTGATCGGCATGGTCACGCTGATGGCGCCGTGAACCTGATTGTTCCTGTCGAGCAGGGGGACAGCCACGCCGCGGTAGTTCAGGTCGAGTTGCTGTTCCGAAAGGGCCCAGCCTTGCTGCCGATAGACCTTCAAGGCCGCTCGAAGCCCCTTGGTGCTGGCCAGCGTGTAAGAGGTGTACGCGGTCAGGTTGCGACCTTTGAGCCAATCGTCGAGATCTGAGTCGGGCCAGCTGGCCAGAATCGCCATGCCTGCTGCGGTGATCTGGGCCGGCACCCGGGTGCCGGGCCAATAGCCGGCCGCCGTGTGCCGGGGGCTGCCGCTGCGCGCCAGGAAAATCGTGTCGTCGCCGTCTAGCACGCCCAGGTAGGCAATCTCCTCAGTGCCCTGGGTGATGCGCTGCAGATGCGGTTGCACCAACTTGGGCAGGCGGGCCGATTCGATGAAGGCATGGCCCAGCCGCAAGGTGCGAGGCATCAACCAGTAAAGCTTGCCGTCGGAACCCATGTAGCCCAAATGTGCCAGGGTCTTGAGGTAGCGGCGCGCTGCCGTGCGGGTGAGGTTGCAGCGCCTGCCAACTTCAGTGGCGCTCATCCGCGGGTGATCGGCGTCGAAGGCCTCGATCACGCTCAGGCCCTTTTCAAGGCCGGCAATCCATTCGTGAGCCGCCAGGGCAGGGCTTAGGTCCGTCATCGACATAGTTTCATCGGGTACGATCTGCCGACCGTTCCGCCCGGTCGGCTTGGCTGGCTGACTCGCCTGCTTGCTAGTCCTCTTCAGTTTAAGCCCGTCCCCGGATTTGATCCGATGCTGCGGCCATGCAAGCCGTCGATTTTGGGAGTAGACCTTGAACCCCACCCGCGACAACCTGGGATGGCGCAAAAAGTTTGGTGTGCTCATCCCATCGACCAACACCAGTGTCCAGCCCGAGTTCGATGCCATGGCGCCTGTGGGGGTGACCAACCACACCAGCCGGATCCGCATTCCCAACATGGCGCTGAACAATGACGAGGACTTTGCCCGTCTGATCGCCCTGATTGACGCCGCGCAGGACGAGGCGGTGGAGTCCATCATGTCCTGCGAGCCCGACCGCTTGGTTCTGGGCATATCGGCCGAGACCTTCTGGGACGGCCTGCAGGCCAGCCGGGCGCTGCGCGCCAAGCTCGAGGCCATGACCGGTTTGCCCGTCTCCATGGGCTCGGACGCTTGCAGCGCCGCATTTGAAGCCCTGGGCATACGAAAGATTGCCGTGATCACGCCTTACCAACCGGTGGGCGACAAAAACGTCGCGCGTTTTTTTGAAGAGTCGGGCTACCAGGTTCGTCGCATCAAAGGACTGCGCTGTGCCAGCCCGGTGCTCATTGCGCACACCAGCGGGCGCGAGCTCATGGACAGCCTGCGCGAACTCGACGGTGACGACATCGACGCGCTGGTTCAGGTGGGCACCAACCTGGCCATGGCCCGGCTGGCCGCGCAGGCCGAGGTCTGGTTTCACAAGCCGGTGATTGCAATCAATACGGCCATCTACTGGCATGCGCTGCGAGACAGCGGAATCATCGACAAAGTCAGCGGTTTCGGCCGTTTGCTCGAGCAGCACTGACCGACTGCCTGGCCTGACAGGGCGCCTGGCCAGTCAGCCCAGCTGTATGCCGCCCGGCCAGATCCACAGCAGCGCCACCGTCATGGTGACATAGCGTGCAAACTTGCCAATGGCCATGTACATCAGGCAGGGCCAAAACGGCAGGCGCAGCCATCCTGCCACGGCGCACAGCGGATCGCCGACGGCCGGCAGCCAGGCCAGCAGACAGGCCTTCGGTCCGAGCCTTTCGAGCCAGCTCAGGGCGCGCCCGTGGGTGCGCGAGCCCCGGTATTTGTCGGCCACCTGATGCGCGCCGTAGCCCATCGCCCAGTCGAGCGCGCCGCCCAGGGTGTTGCCCACCGTGGCCACCGCGATGGTGGGCCAAAACAGGTCGGGCCGCAGCTTGATCAGGCCAAAAACCGCGGGCTCCGAGCCCATCGGCAGCAAGGTCGCCGAAACAAAAGACACCACAAATACCGTGCTCAAGCCGTATTCAGGCAAGGCCAGCAGTTGCAGCAGTTGATTGAGCGTTTCATTCATGGGCCACTCATTTTGCACGGGCCGACTTTAGACGCCCGGCGCGCAACGCGGCTGCTGAAATTTCAGGCAGGTAGAATCCGCTTCCCTCCTTTTGTCCGGACGGATTTTCTGTTCATGCACATCGGCCCCTACGCACTGGCCAACCGCGTCTTCGTTGCTCCCATGGCAGGGGTGACCGATCGACCGTTTCGCCGCCTGTGCAAAGCGCTCGGGGCGGGCTATGCGGTCAGCGAAATGGTCACGTCCCGGCGCGATCTGTGGGACAGCCTCAAGACCTCGCGCCGTGCCGACCATCAGGGCGAGACCGCTCCTATCGCGGTGCAGATTGCCGGTACCGACGCCCAGATGATGGCCGAGGCTGCCCTCTACAACATCGAGCGCGGCGCCCAGATCATTGACATCAACATGGGTTGTCCGGCCAAGAAGGTGTGCAACAAATGGGCCGGTTCAGCGCTCATGCAAAACGAGCCGCTGGCCATTGCCATCGCCCAGGCCGTGGTTGATGCATGCAGGCCCCTCGATGTGCCTGTCACGCTCAAGATGCGAACCGGTTGGGCGAGTGGGCACAGGAACGCAGTGGCACTGGCGCGCGCCTTCGAGGGCGTGGGCATACAGATGCTCACTGTGCACGGTCGCACCCGCGAGCAAGGCTACAAGGGTCAGGCCGAGTACGACACGGTGGCCGCGGTCAAGGCGGCAGTGGCGGTGCCGGTGGTGGCCAATGGTGACATAGACTCGCCCCAAAAAGCGCGAGCCGTCCTCAAGTACACAGGCGCCGACGCCGTGATGATCGGCCGCGCTGCGCAGGGTCGGCCCTGGATCTTTCGGGAGGTGGCCCACTACCTGCAAACTGGCGAGCACTTGGCCAGCCCCCTGGTGGCCGAGGTGCAGCGCCTGCTGCTCGAGCACTTGCGCGAGCACCATGGGCTTTATGGTGAGTATGCGGGCGTGCGCAGTGCGCGCAAGCACATAGGCTGGTATGTGCACAGCCTGCCCGGCGGTCAGGCCTTGCGTCAGCAGATCAATGCCATCGAGTCGGCCGAGCAACAGCTGGCGGCGGTGTCGTACTATTTTGATGGCCTAGCGCGGCTCATGGACCGCCTGCCGCCGGCCCCCTGGCAGACCAGCCAGACCCAACAAGAGGAAGCATCGGCATGAGCAAGAAGAACATCGAAGACTGTGTGCGCGCCAGCCTGGAGGGCTACTTCAAAGATCTGCGCGGCACCGAGCCGGCCGGCGTCTATGACATGATGTTGCAGACCGTTGAAAAGCCGCTGCTCGAAGTGGTGATGCAGCAAGCCGATCACAACCAATCGCGTGCCGCCCAATGGCTGGGGCTCAACCGCAACACCCTGCGCAAGAAGCTGCTCGATCACAAGCTGGTCAAGTAAGCGGTCCGCTTTGGGGCAGCTTGCCCCTGCTTTAAAAGGCTTTCGCCATGTACGCCCTGATTTCTGTCTCTGACAAGACCGGCATTGTTGACTTCGCCCGTGAGATGCATGCGCTGGGCGTGCACCTGCTGTCGACCGGCGGTACCGCCAAGTTGCTGGACGAGCAGGGCCTGCCCGTGACCGAGGTGGCCGACATGACCGGCTTTCCGGAAATGCTCGACGGCCGTGTCAAAACCCTGCACCCCAAGGTGCACGGCGGCCTGCTGGCCAGGCGCGACCTGCCCGAGCACATGGCCGCGCTGCGCCGCCACAACATCCACACCATCGACATCCTGGTGGTCAACCTCTATCCCTTTGAGGCCACCGTCGCCAAGCCCGGCTGCACGCTCGAAGACGCGATTGAAAACATCGACAT
>JAJTGH010000018.1 GCA_021299555.1 Comamonadaceae bacterium | reverse complement strand
TGTCCACCCGCCATGGTGGTGCGGGAGGGAGCATCGTCAATATCTCGTCTGGGGCTTCAAAGTCCGGCTCGCCTAATTCCTGGATTCACTATGCCGCCACCAAGGGCGCGATGGACACCATGACACTGGGCCTTGCCCGGGAGGTGGCAGCTGAAGGCATTCGAGTGAATGCAATTCGTCCAGGAGTGATCGCAACCGACATTCAAAATGACCGCACGCCGGAACAGCTAGAGGCGATGATCAAGATGATTCCACAGGGCCGGATGGGTCGACCTGATGAAATTGCGCGCACCGTGTTGTGGCTGATATCTGAGGAAGCGTCCTACGTGACTGGTGGCCTGTTCGACGTGGCTGGCGGCCTGTAATCGTGTTTAAGACTGAGTCTTCCCAGCGCATGGGCTTGGACAAGTTCCGCTAGCGTGACGTCAACGGCGACGGTATGCAAGGCCGCATCAGCTGCCGCCTTGAGATTGACCGGGGAGTGAAATTTGCGCATGAGAGTTCCTAGAACACTGCCTTAGAAAACCTAAGACCCGTGTGAAGGAAACCCTACATGGCGTTGAATTGAAAGCCGAAAAGATTGTTCTGGTGGGCGGTACATGGATCGAACATGTGACCCCTGCAGTGTGAATGCAGTGCTCTACCGCTGAGCTAACCGCCCGAAAAGACGTGGATTATAGCGCAGCACCAAACCACAGCACGGTAGTTTCAGGCCGATGGAGTCCAGCTGCGCCAGACGGTTTTGCCCTTGCTGGCTTTGTCCAGATCGAGCAGCAAGGCCTCGTGGGCACCGAGTTCGGACTCGTCGGCCTGAAGCACGGGCAGATCCAGGTGGCTCAGGTCTATGGCGGTCAGGGCTTGGCCGTCTGCCTCGGCGACATCCTCGTCCATGACCAGGCTGTTCTGACCCCGGGTGAGGTTGATGTAGACGTCGGCCAGCAGTTCAGCGTCGAGCAAGGCGCCATGGAGCGTGCGACCGGAGTTGTCGACGCCCAGCCGATCACACAGGGCGTCGAGTGAATTGCGTTTTCCTGGAAAGGTTTGCTTGGCCAGCACCAGGCTGTCGATCACGTTGCCCACAAAACTTTTAAGGCGGGGGCGACCACACAGTTCGAGCTCTTTGTCGAGAAAGCCAACGTCGAAGGGGGCGTTGTGAATGATCAGTTCGGCACCCTCAAGGTATTGAAGCAAGTCATCGACGACGGCGACGAACTTGGGCTTGTCCTTGAGAAATTCGTTGCTGATGCCGTGCACCTTGAGTGCGTCTTCGTGGCTGTCTCGCTCAGGGTTGAGGTAGTAGTGGCGGTTGTTGCCAGTGAGCTTGCGAGCGAACAGTTCCACGCAGCCGATTTCGATGATGCGGTCGCCCGTCTCGGCCGACAAGCCTGTGGTTTCGGTGTCAAGAACGATCTGTCGCATCACGCGATTATCGCCACAGATGGCGCGCATCCCGGGCGCGCCCAAGCTTCAGTGGTTTTCTTTGGCGTGGTTGATCGAGTACTTGGGAATTTCTACAGTCAGGTCCTGCTGGCCCAGGATGGCTTGGCAGCTCAGCCTCGACTGAGGCTCCAGACCCCAAGCGCGGTCGAGCATGTCGTCTTCGTTTTCGTCGGGCTCATTGAGCGTCTCGTAGCCCCTGCGCACCAGCACATGGCAGGTGGTGCAGGCACAGCTCATGTCACAGGCGTGCTCGATCGGGATGTTGTTGTCCAACAGGGCCTCGCAGATGGAGGTGCCGGCGGGAGCGCTGATCTGCGCGCCTTGCGGGCAGTACTCGGGGTGGGGCAGGACCTGGATGATGGGCATGTGCTTGCTCAGAGGGTTTCAATATTTTTGCCGGCCAACGCCCGCGCGATGCCCTGGTTCATGCGCATTGCCGCAAAGGCTTCGGTGCCTTGAGCCAAAGCCGTTGTGGCCGCCTCGATGGTTGTTGCGTCGCCTGCCTGGCGCACCTGGCGCAGGGCCTCGATCAATTGATCAATGGTCTGACGGTCATCGGCTGTGAGCAAGTGGGCGTCGGCAGCGATGGCACTTTGGGTGGCCAGGATCATGCGGTCGGCATCGACCTGGGCCTCCAGGCGAGCGCGCGCCTGCATATCCTGCTGCGCCGTGGAAAAGCTGTCTTGCAGCATGCGCGCGATCTCGTCGTCCGAGAGGCCGTAGGAGGGTTTGACGTCAATTTGGGCCTGCACCCCACTGACTTGCTCTTGCGCAGAGACGGTGAGCAGGCCGTCGGCGTCGACGGTAAAGGTCACTCGGATGCGGGCAGCGCCGGCGACCATGGGCGGAATGCCGCGCAGTTCAAAGCGCGCCAGGCTGCGGCAGTCGGTCACGAGGTCTCGCTCGCCTTGCACCACATGCAGCGCCAGCGCGGTCTGGCCGTCTTGGTAGGTGGTGAAGTCCTGGGCCATGGCCGTGGGAATGGTCTGATTGCGAGGCACGATGCGCTCGACCAGGCCGCCCATGGTTTCAAGGCCCAAAGACAAGGGAATGACGTCGAGCAGCAACAGGTCGTCGCCGCCACGATTGCCCACCAATTGATTGGCCGAGATGGCCGCGCCCAGGGCCACCACCTCGTCGGGGTTGAGGTTGATCAGCGGCTGTTTGCCAAAAAATTCGTGCACGGCCTGGCGCACCACCGGCATGCGGGACGAACCGCCGACCATGACCACGCCTTCGATGTCGTCTTTGCTCAGCCGGGCATCGCGCAGCACGCGACGCACGGCGGCCATGGTGCGTTGAGTAAGAGGTGCGCTGATCTGCTCGAAATGACCGCGGTCCAGACTCCAGCTCTGGGCCTTGCCTGCAAGGTCCAGGCGGACCGTTGTCTGCTCGCTGTCGCTCAGAGTTTCCTTGGCCTGGCGGGCCAGCCACAAGAGCGCCGTCTGATCGGACGCGCTCAAAAGGCTCAAGTCGCTCCAGCCGACTTGGTGCGCCATGTCGTGGGCCAGTGCTCTGTCATAGTCGTCTCCGCCGAGGGCCGAATCGCCACCGGTGGCCACCACCTCAAACACGCCGCGCGTGAGGCGCAAAATGGAAATATCGAAGGTGCCACCGCCCAGGTCGTAGACCGCAAACAAGCCCTCGCTGGCATTGTCCAGACCGTAAGCAATGGCCGCAGCCGTCGGCTCGTTGATCAGACGCAGCACATTGAGTCCGGCCAGCTGGGCCGCGTCCTTGGTGGCCTGGCGCTGGGCGTCATCGAAGTACGCGGGCACGGTGATGACCGCGCCATCAATGTCTGCATTGAAGGTGTCTTCAGCCCGGTAGCGCAGCGTGGCCAAAATCTCTGCGCTGACTTCGACCGGACTTTTTTCTCCGCAGCGCGTTGCAATGGCCACCATGCCCGGCTTGTCGATCAGCGCATAGGGCGGGCGGGCTGCCACGTCGGCCAGGCTTCGACCCATGAGGCGCTTGACCGAGGCAATGGTGTTGGCCGGGTCAACAACCTGCGCGGCCAGCGCGTCGTGCCCAATCTGACGCCCGCCGCCCTCAAGATAGCGCACCACGCTGGGCAGGATCACCCGGCCCGCTTCATCTGGCAGGCATTGAGCCACGCCATGGCGCATCGCCGCCACCAGGGAATGGGTGGTTCCCAGGTCAATGCCGATGCCTATGCGTCGGGCATGGGGATCGGGAGCCTGGCCAGGCTCGGAAATCTGCAGGAGTGCCATGGATAAAGGGGGATTTGGGTGCGCGGTCGCTCTAAGCGCAGATCTGATCGATTCTTGAGTCCACTTCCTGGGCGAATCGATCGACAAACATCAGGCTGCGCACCGAGGCAGCAGCCTGTTGCGCGTTGCCCATCACGTCGAGTTCTTGGGCCAACTGCGCGAGCAATCGCTCGCGCCGGTCTTCGGTTTCGAGAAGCAGGGCCTCAAGCGCGGCCGCGCTGGCGGCCTCGTCCAGGGCCTCGCGCCACTGGATCTGCTGGATCAAGAAATCGGCCGGCATGGCGGTGTTGTCGTTGGCCCGGATGGGCGCGCCACGCAATTCACACAAATACGCCGCGCGCTTGAGCGGATCCTTGAGTCGCTGGTAGGCTTCATTGATGCGAACCGACCACTGCATCGCCAGCCTCTGGGCTGAGGCGCCCTGGTTGGCAAATCGGTCTGGATGGGCCTCGCGCTGCAATTGCTTCCAGCGCAGGTCAATCAGAGCTCGATCTTGCTCGAATTGGGCTGGCAAACCGAAGAGCTCGAAATCGTCGGATTGCAGATTCACACGCGGAAAGACTCGCCGCAGCCGCAGCGGTCACGCTCGTTCGGATTGTTGAATCGAAAGCCCTCGTTCAAGCCCTCGCGCACAAAGTCGAGCTGTGTGCCGTCGATGTAGGCCAGGCTCTTGGGGTCGACCAGCACCTTGACGCCGTTGTCCTCGAACACCACGTCTTCGGTAGCAATCTCGTCGGCATACTCGAGCTTGTAGGCCAGTCCCGAGCAGCCTGTGGTCTTGACGCCCAAGCGAACCCCGACACCTTTGCCCCGGCGAGCAATGAAACGGCTCACGTGGCGTGCGGCCGCATCGGTCAGGGTGACGGACATGAGAAAAGACCCGATCTAAACAATGGAGGCACTCAGGCGGTGAGCCCGTGACGCTGCTTGTAGTCGCTGACCGCCGCTTTGATCGCGTCTTCGGCCAAGATGGAGCAGTGGATCTTGACCGGCGGCAAAGCAAGTTCCTCGGCAATCGCGCTGTTCTTGATGCTCGACGCCTCATCGAGCGTCTTGCCCTTGACCCACTCGGTGACCAGGGAGCTCGAAGCGATGGCCGAGCCACAGCCATAGGTCTTGAAGCGCGCGTCTTCAATCACGCCGGTCTGCGGATTGACCTTGATCTGCAGCTTCATGACGTCGCCGCAAGCCGGCGCCCCGACCATGCCAGTGCCCACGGTGTCGTCGCCCTTGTCAAACGAACCCACATTGCGGGGGTTCTCGTAGTGTTCAACCACTTTGTCGCTGTAAGCCATATCAAGTTTCCTCCGGCCATCCCCAGCTGGGGCAACGGCCAAAAATTCTCAGTGGGCCGCCCACTGAATGGTGTTCAGGTCGATGCCGTCTTTGTACATTTCCCAAAGCGGGGAGAGTTCACGCAGGCGGGCCACATTCTCACGAATCGTCTGGATGGCGTAGTCAATTTCTTCGGTCGTGGTCCAGCGACCAATGGTCATGCGCAAGCTGCTGTGGGCCAGCTCGTCGCTGCGACCCAGGGCCCGCAACACATAGCTGGGCTCCAAAGAAGCAGACGTGCAGGCCGAGCCGCTGGAGACGGCCACGCCCTTGATGCCCATGATGAGCGATTCGCCTTCCACAAAATTGAAGCTCAGGTTCAGGTTGTGGGGAACACGCTGGTCGGGATGCCCATTGAGGAACACTTCCTCGACGTCCTTCAGACCATTGAGCAGGCGTTGCTGCAGGCCGCGGATGCGCTCGTTCTCAGCGCGCATCTCCTCGCGGGCAATCCGGTAGGCCTCGCCCATGCCCACGATCTGGTGGGTAGGCAGCGTGCCCGAGCGCATGCCACGCTCGTGACCTCCGCCATGGATCTGTGCCTCGATGCGTATGCGCGGCTTACGGCGCACATACAGCGCCCCAATGCCTTTGGGGCCGTAGGTCTTGTGCGAGGTCAGGCTCATCAGGTCGACCGGCAGGGTGGCCAGGTCGACCTCGACCCGTCCGGTGGCCTGCGCCGCGTCAACGTGGAAGATGACTCCTTTTTCGCGGCAGGCGGCGCCAATCGCGGGGATGTCCTGGATCACGCCGATCTCGTTGTTCACGAACATCACCGAGGCCAGTATGGTGTCTGGGCGGATGGCCGCCTTGAAACGCTCCAGGTCGAGCAGGCCATCGGCCTGAACGTCGAGGTAGGTCACCTCAAAGCCCTGTCGCTCGAGCTCGCGGCACGTGTCGAGCACGGCTTTGTGCTCGGTCTTGACCGTGATGATGTGCTTGCCCTTGCCCTTGTAAAAATGGGCGGCGCCCTTGAGCGCCAAATTGTTGGACTCGGTGGCACCGCTGGTCCATACGATTTCACGGGGGTCTGCGCCAATCAACTGGGCCACCTGCTCGCGCGCTTTTTCCACCGCCGCCTCTGCTTCCCAGCCCCAGGCGTGGCTGCGCGAAGCCGGATTGCCGAAGTGCTCTCGCAACCACGGAATCATGGCATCGACCACGCGCGGATCACACGGATTGGTGGCGCTGTAGTCCAGGTAAATCGGGAAGTGAGGTGTTTGCATGTCGCGTTTACAAAGATTCAAGCAGGACGGGTCAGCCAGGCCCGGGCGCCGTAAGACGCCCGCGGGGCCTTGCCGACCACAGGCAGTCAGGTCTTGGAAAAGGCTGCACCCAGAGCGAACACCGAGTTGGGCGCATTGACCCGCACCGGCTTGACCACCGGTGCGGCAAACACCGCCTTCTTGACCGGGGGCGTGTTTTCAACCACCAAGCCCTTGGCCAGTTGGTCCTCGACCAGCTTTTGCAGCGTGACCGAATCCAAAAACTCGACCATGCGGCTGTTGAGCGAGGCCCACAGCTCATGGGTCATGCAGCGGCCGCCTTCGCCATTGCAGTTCTCTTTGCCGCCACAGTTGGTGGCATCCAGGGGTTCATCGACCGACACGATGATGTCGGCCACCGTGATGTCGCTGGCTTTGCGGCCTAGGGTGTAACCCCCGCCAGGACCTCGGGTGGACTCGACCAGCTCATGGCGACGCAGTTTGCCAAACAGCTGTTCGAGGTAGGACAGGGAGATTTGCTGCCGCTGGCTGATGGCAGCCAAGGTGACAGGCCCGTTGTTCTGGCGCAGGGCCAAGTCGATCATGGCAGTGACCGCAAAGCGGCCTTTGGTCGTGAGGCGCATGTTCAAGCTCCTTTAAAAAAATGGCTTGACTAACGTTGATGCCCGCTGATCACCGAAGCGACCAGCACGATTTCCACCCTCCCCGCCCAGGCCCAGTGACCCGGTTACTCACGGAGTTGCCTGTCAGATTTTTTTGTTGAGCGATTTCGTCGAGTATAGCAGAAAAAACCCACTGTTTTAATGGGACACTAAAACCAAACGGTCGCAACCAGTACTTTAACGTTTTTATCGGGATTTGGTCGATCGATCGCAAAAAATTTATCCGACCGCTGCGGCTGAGCATGGCTTTTTCCAGCCGTTTGATCTCGCGGGCCAAGTCCTTCTCGCTCATGTCTTGCGTGGGCAGCGTCTGAAGCTTGCTCTCGTCCTGGCCGGGCTTGTCGCTGTAAACACCATCGATCAGATCGCGGATGCGTTTGACCACGCCTCGCGGCGTGATGCCATGGGCTTCATTGAAGGCCAACTGCTTGCGACGGCGGCGCTCTGTCTCCCCCATGGCCCGGCTCATGGAGTCAGTGACACGATCGGCATACAAAATGGCACGGCCATGCAGGTTTCGAGCCGCCCGGCCTATGGTCTGAATCAGGCTGCGTTCGGCCCGCAGAAAACCTTCTTTGTCAGCGTCGAGTATGGCTACGAGCGAGACCTCGGGGATGTCCAGGCCTTCGCGCAGCAGATTGATGCCCACCAGCACATCGAACGCGCCCAGGCGCAAGTCACGCAAAATTTCGACCCGCTCGACCGTATCGACGTCGGAGTGCAAATAGCGCACCTTGACCCCGTTGTCTGACAGATAGTCGGTCAGTTGCTCGGCCATGCGTTTGGTCAGGGTGGTGATCAAGACCCTTTCGCTTTTTTCAACCCGGATGCGGATTTCACCGAGCACGTCGTCGACCTGATGCATGGCCGGGCGCACCTCGACCTCGGGATCGATCAAGCCGGTCGGGCGCACCACCTGTTCGACCACCTTGCCAGCACGTTGCTGCTCGTAGGCGGCTGGGGTGGCCGAGACAAAGATGGCCTGCCGCATCTTGCTTTCGAATTCCTCGAACTTCAATGGCCGGTTGTCCAGGGCGCTGGGCAGGCGAAAGCCGTACTCAACCAAAGTCACCTTGCGCGAGCGGTCGCCGTTATACATGGCGTTGAGCTGACCGATCATGACGTGGCTTTCGTCCAGAAACATCAGTGCATCAGCGGGCATGTAGTCGCACAGCGTCGCCGGCGGCGAACCTGGTGGCGACCCGCTCAAGTGCCGCGTGTAGTTTTCAATGCCTTTGCAATGGCCCACCTCGCTGAGCATTTCAAGGTCAAAGCGGGTGCGCTGCTCCAGGCGCTGGGCCTCGACCAGCTTGCCCGCTGACACCAGTTCCCGGGCGCGCTCGGACAGCTCGACCTTGATGCTCTCGACGGCTGCGAGCACCTTGTCACGTGGGGTTACGTAGTGGCTCTTGGGATAAATCACAAAGCGCGGGATCTTCTGCCGGACCCGTCCGGTGAGCGGATCGAACAGCTGGAGCGTGTCGATCTCGTCATCAAAAAGCTCGATGCGTATGGCCAGCTCGGAATGCTCGGCCGGAAAGATGTCAATCACATCGCCGCGCACACGGAAGCAGCCTCGCCCGAAATCCATGTCGTTGCGCATGTACTGCATGCGTATGAGCTTGGCAATGACGTCGCGCTGGCCGATGCGGTCGCCCTGGCGCACGATGAAGCGCATTTCGGTGTAATCCTCGGGCGCGCCGATGCCGTAAATCGCACTGACTGTGGCCACAATCACCGTGTCGCGCCGTTCGAGCACGCTCTTGGTGGCCGACAAGCGCATTTGCTCAATGTGCTCGTTGATGGCCGAGTCTTTTTCAATGAACAGGTCGCGCTGCGGCACATAGGCTTCGGGCTGGTAGTAGTCGTAATAGCTGACGAAATACTCGACCGCGTTTTTGGGGAAGAACTCGCGAAATTCGCTGTAGAGCTGCGCCGCCAGGGTCTTGTTCGGTGCAAACACAATGGCCGGCCGGCCCATGCGGGCGATTACGTTGGCCATGGTGAAGGTTTTGCCCGAGCCTGTAACGCCGAGCAGCGTTTGAAACGCCTCGCCGTCGTTCAAACCCTCAACCAACTGCGCAATGGCCTGCGGCTGGTCACCGGCTGGCGGGTAGGGCATGAACAACTCAAAAGGCGAGTCTGGAAAGCGCACGAATTCGCCGCTCGCAGGGGCTTGCTCTGGGTTGTCGGTGAGAGGAACGGCCTGCATCTTGGACATTGATCGGATCCTGGCCCGGTAAAATCTGGCCAACCGAGCAGGATACGCGATCCCAGGACTTTTTGAGCGCCCCAACGGCGATAAACCAGTCCGCCGTGGATCTGCGCCCTGCCCCGGCCTCTGTTTGTCTACCCCAAAGGAATTTCATGTCGTTGTTCACCGCCGTCGAGATGGCCCCCCGTGACCCGATCCTGGGTCTCAATGAACAGTTTGCCGCTGACACCAAGGCCAACAAGGTCAACCTGGGCGTGGGGGTGTACTACGACGAGAACGGCAAACTGCCCCTGCTGCAGTGTGTGCAGGCGGCTGAAAAGCGCATGGCTGAAAAGCCCACGCCGCGCGGCTACCTGCCGATCGATGGCATCGCCGCTTACGACAGCGCGGTCAAGTCGCTGGTCTTTGGCGCCCAGAGCGAGCCGGTTCAGTCGGGCCGGATCGCCACGGTGCAGGCCATCGGCGGCACGGGAGGTCTGAAGGTGGGGGCCGACTTCATCAAGCGCCTGTCGCCCAACGCCAAGGTGTTGATCAGCGACCCGAGCTGGGAAAACCACCGCGCGCTGTTTACCAATGCCGGCTTCACCGTCGATGCCTACCCTTACTACGACGCGGCCAAGCGCGGCATCAACTTTGAGGGCATGCTGGCCGCACTGAACGCGGCCGCAGCGGGCACCGTTGTCGTTCTGCACGCGTGCTGCCACAACCCCACCGGCTATGACCTCACGGCGGCCCAATGGGAGCAGGTGATCGCCGCGGTCAAGAGCAAGAACCTTGTGCCCTTCCTGGACATGGCCTACCAAGGTTTTGGCCACGGCATCGCAGAAGATGGTGCGGTGATCGGTCAATTTGTGGCGGCGGGCCTGTCATTTTTTGTCTCGACCTCGTTTTCCAAGAGCTTTAGTCTCTATGGCGAGCGCGTGGGTGCGCTCAGTGTGCTATGCCAGAGCAAGGAAGAGGCCGATCGGGTGCTCAGCCAGCTCAAAATCGCCATCCGCACCAACTACTCCAACCCACCGACACATGGCGGCGCCATCGTGGCCACCGTGCTGGGCACGCCCGAGTTGCGCGCACAGTGGGAGCAGGAATTGGCCGAAATGCGCGTGCGGATCAAGCAAATGCGCCAGAAGCTGGTCGATGGGCTCAAGGCAGCGGGCGTCAAGCAGGACATGGGCTTCATCACAAGTCAAATTGGCATGTTCAGCTATTCGGGGTTGACCAAAGACCAGATGGTGCGGCTGCGCAACGAATTTGGGGTCTACGGCACCGACACCGGGCGCATGTGCGTCGCGGCGCTCAACAACAAAAACATCAACGACGTCTGCGCCGCCATTGCCAAGGTGGTCTGAACCCAGCCGCCTGGCCCGCCGGGCGCCGGATCGGCGGGGGTGCGGCGGTCTCACCCCGGCTGGACTGGCACCAAGTTGACAGCAAAGCGACACCTGGTCACAACTTTAGGGCCGGCACCCGCTTTTTGAAGCTCGACAACTGCTATATTGCTGCACTGCAACAATATCCGCGTTGGCACTAGGAGTCATCCATGCTCTATCAGGTCTTTGAAACTCAGCGCACCATGATGGAGCCCTTCGTGGACTTCGCACAGGCCGCCGCCAAGTTGTTCAGCAATCCCCATTCGCCGGCGGGCGCCCATCCATGGGCGCAGCGGGTATCGGCCGCCTACAGCCTGATGTACCGCTTGGGCAAAGACTACGAAAAGCCAGCGTTTGGCATCAGCACGGTTGAGGTGCACGGGGTGCCGGTGGCCATACAGGAGCGCGTCGAGATCAACAAGCCCTTTTGCGAGCTGCGCCGCTTCAAGCGCCTGAGCGACGACGTGCAGACCCTTGCCACGCTCAAAACGCAGCCTGTGGTGCTGATCGTCGCCCCCCTGTCCGGGCACTACGCGACGCTGCTGCGCGATACGGTCAAGAGCATGCTCAAAGACCACAAGGTCTACATCACCGATTGGCGCAATGCCCGGATGGTGCCGACGGATCAGGGCGATTTCCACCTTGACGACTACGTGCACTACGTGCAGGAATTCATTGCCCACTTGCAGGGGCGCTACGGCAACTGTCATGTGGTCAGCGTATGCCAACCGACCGTTCCAGTGCTCGCGGCGGTCTCGCTCATGGCCTCGCGCGGCGAGAAGACACCCTTGACCATGACCATGATGGGCGGCCCCATTGATGCGCGCAAGTCACCCACGGCGGTCAACAACCTGGCCATGAACAAGAGCTACAGTTGGTTTGAGAACAATGTGATCTTCCGGGTGCCGG
The DNA here is from genome assembly GCA_021299555.1 of Comamonadaceae bacterium. GTDB lineage: Bacteria > Pseudomonadota > Gammaproteobacteria > Burkholderiales > Burkholderiaceae_C > Polaromonas. The sequence goes on along the minus strand of JAJTGH010000018.1, from coordinate 13,780 downwards.
GCAACTTCCCTGGCGCCGGTCGGCGGGTTTATCCCGGCTTCTTGCAGCACGCCGGCTTTGTGGCCATGAACCCCGATCGGCACGCCAACAGCCATTACGACTACTTCAAAGACCTGATCAAAGGCGATGGCGCGAGCGCCGAGGCACACCGCAAGTTTTACGACGAGTACAACGCGGTGCTCGACATGGATGCCAACTATTACCTTGAAACCATCCGAACCGTATTCCAGGAGTTCAAGTTGGTACACGGCACCTGGGACGTTCTCAACCTTGACGGCCAACCCGAGCGGGTGCGTCCGCAAGACATCCGGAGCACGGCGCTCATGACCGTGGAGGGAGAGCTCGACGACATTTCCGGCTCGGGGCAGACGGCGGCCGCGGATGACCTGTGCACCGGCTTGCCGAAGTCCATGAAGAAGCACCTGGAAGTGCCGGGCGCAGGTCACTACGGGATTTTCAGCGGCCGCCGCTGGCGAGATACGGTCTACCCCGAGGTCAAGGCCTTCATCCTCAAGGGGCAGTCTGCAGCCGGCGAAAAGAAAGCGGCGACACAGCCGGCCAAGGCCACGGCCGCCAAGAGTGGGCGCAGCCCGGCCAAGAGCGCCTCAACAAAGACCGCTGCGCGAAAACCGGCAGCACGAAAAAGCACTGCGCGCGGCTGATTGCCGCTCGCCGCGCTCAGGGCGTGGACAATTCAGGACGTGAACCGGCCGACCGACCCTCTGATTGAGCGCATCCACGATGCCCTGCCACAAACGCAGTGCACCCGGTGCGGCTACCCCGACTGCCGCGCCTACGCCGTGGCCATTGCCTCGGATCAGGCCGGGATCAACCAGTGCCCACCGGGTGGGCAAGAAGGCATCGCCCGATTGGCCGTGATCACGGGTCGGCCGCAAAAGCCTCTGAACCCTGACAACGGAACAGAGGGTCCTGTTCGGGTGGCGGTGATCGATGAAGACTGGTGCATCGGTTGCACCTTGTGTCAGCCGGTGTGCCCGACCGATGCCATTGTCGGCGGCAACAAGCTGATGCACACGGTCATCGAGCCGCACTGCACGGGTTGCGAGCTGTGCCTGCCTGTGTGTCCGGTCGACTGCATTCAAATGGAAACGGTGAGTCAAAGCACGGGCTGGGCCGCATGGTCAGACACGCAGGCGCAGCACGCACGCCAGCGCTATGCGCGCCATCAGGAGCGGCTGGCCAGGGCCGAAGAAAAAACCACCGAGCGCCTGATCAACAAAGCACAAACCAAGCTGGCCGATCTGCAGGCGCACAGCCAGATCACCGATCCGGCCGAGCTCGATCGCAAGAAAGCGGTGATCGAGGCCGCCCTGGCACGTGCCCAAGCCAGACGAGCGCGCCGGCCGGCCGGCCGCTGAAGGCCCGCAATGCGCCAGCTTGCCGGCACCAAATGGCGCCTCAGGAACGCGCCAGTGCCGAGAAGGCGCTGACCACCTCAGGCGGGGCCTGAACCAATTCGACCAAAACGCCCTCGCCCGAGATCGGGAACTCGTCGTTGCCCTTGGGATGCAAAAAACAGATGTCGAAACCGGCCGCACCCTTGCGTATGCCGCCCGGCGCAAATCGCACACCCTGGGCAGTGAGCCACTGCACCGCCTGCGGCAGGTCATCGATCCACAGACCGACATGGTTCAGCGGCGTGGCATGAACCGCAGGCTTTTTCTCGGGATCGAGCGGCTGCATCAGGTCAACCTCGACCTTCAGCGGGCCGCTTCCCATGGCGCAAATGTCCTCGTCGACGTTCTCACGCTCGCTGACAAAGTTGCCAGTAACAGCCAGGCCGAGCATGTCCACCCACAGCGTGCGCAAACGCTGCTTGCTCGGGCCACCGATGGCAATTTGCTGGATACCAAGCACCGCAAATGGGCGCCCCTGCGCTGCCTGACTCACGATGGCTCCTTGCTGCGTCGGCCTGCGAGGTATTTCACACCCTGTGGGCCAGCGCTTTCGCTGTGCAAAGTTCCAGCAGGCAGGCGAAACACGTCGCCGGCTGCGTAGTGGCGCGGATGTCCGTCGACCATGATGGTGAAGTCACCGTGTGTGATCAAGGCGCAGGCATCAAAAGCGTGTGCGTGCTCGCTCATGGCGTAGCCCGCCGGTTGTTCAACCGACGCGATCACCTGATAGCCTTGAGATTTGAGTTGCGTCTCAAATTCCTGGATGTTCATGACAAAAAGCTCCGATCGACTCAAGAGAACTCGATGATAGGCTGATCGACCGCAAGAGACTCGCCTTTGGCCGCCAGCACCTTGCCCACCACACCGTCAGCTGCTGCGAACAGCACGTTTTCCATTTTCATGGCTTCGATCACGGCCACACGCTCGCCCGCTTGCACCTTCTGGCCGGGCTGCACCGCCACATCCACCAGCAAGCCAGGCATGGGCGAGAGCACAAAACGGCTCATGTCGGGTGGGGCCTTGTAGGGCATGAGTTGGTGCAACTGGGCCATGCGCGGCGAGACCACCAGGGCCTCGATCCGCATGCCGTTGTGCTGCACCACCAAGGCCAGTGGATTTTTTGAGGTGCCACGCTCGACCTGAGCGGTAAAGCGCTGTCCATTGACCGAGCCCTGGATGCGGATCGCGTTGAGCCTGGAGCTGCTCTCAATTGCGTAGTTTTTACCGTGCACCTGAATCACCGCTGGCCCGTGGATGCTGCCGGTGTCGTCGACGGTCACCTGCACGTACTGATGCTGTCCGGTCGCCCCCAGCACCACCACCGTGTAGTGCTCCCCCACTTTGACGTCGTATCCCGGCAGCTGACCGCCCAGCCGGGCCGCACGTTCGCGCGATTTGCGGCGCACGTAGGCGGCCAAGGCCACAAGAAAGTCCGGGTCGGCGTGAGCCACATGCTCAGCCGCAAAACCCTTGCCGTAATGCTCGGCAATGAAGCCCGTGTTGAATTGGCCAGAGACGAAATCCGGATGCGCGAGCAAGGCGGCTTGGAAAGGGATGTTGGAGCTGATACCGCGGATCACAAAACCATTGAGCGCCTCGCGCATCTTGGCAATGGCCTCGGCGCGGTCGCGCCCATGAACAATGAGCTTGGCGATCATCGAGTCGTAGAACATCGGGATCTCGCCACCTTCTTGCACGCCAGTGTCCACCCGCACCCCTTGCAACGCTTGCGTGTCGCCCTGGAACATGCTCTGCGAGGGCGGCTGAAAGCGCACCAGACGGCCGGTGGAAGGCAGAAAGTTGCGCAAAGGATCCTCGGCATTGATGCGGCACTCCATGGCCCAACCGTCACGCTGCACCTGGTCCTGCGTGATGGGCAGCTTTTCACCGGCGGCCACGCGAATCATCAGTTCCACCAGATCCAGGCCGGTGATGCATTCGGTCACCGGGTGCTCAACCTGCAGCCGGGTATTCATTTCCAGGAAATAAAAATCCTGGTCCTTGCCCACCACAAACTCCACGGTGCCGGCCGACTGGTAATTGACCGCTTTGGCCAGAGCCACCGCCTGCTCACCCATGGCCTTACGGGTCGCATCGCTGATAAACGGAGAGGGGGCCTCTTCAATGACTTTTTGGTGACGACGCTGAATCGAGCACTCGCGCTCATTGAGATAAATCAGGTTGCCGTGGCAGTCGCCGAGCACCTGGATCTCGATGTGCCGAGGTTCAAGCACATATTTTTCAATGAACACGCGGTCGTCGCCAAAGCTGCTGCGTGCCTCGTTGCGGCACGAAGTGAACCCCTCGAACGCCTCCTTGTCATTGAAGGCCACGCGCAAGCCTTTGCCACCGCCGCCGGCTGAGGCTTTGATCATCACGGGGTAGCCAATGCCCTTGGCAATTTCAACGGCTTTCTCAGCCGACTCGATGGCCTCGTTGTAGCCCGGAATGGTGTTGACCTTGGCCTCGTTGGCGAGTTTCTTGGACGCGATCTTGTCGCCCATGGCCGCAATCGAATGGTGCTTGGGACCAATAAAGACGATGCCCTCTTCTTCCACACGACGGGCAAAGTCCTCGTTCTCCGACAAGAAGCCGTAGCCCGGATGGACCGCTTGCGCGCCTGTGGCCTTGCACGCCGCAATGATCTTGTCGGCCACCAGATAAGACTCGCGAGATGGCGCAGGCCCCAGCAGCACGGCCTCGTCGGCCAGTTGCACATGCCGGGCTTCCTTATCGGCCTCGGAATACACAGCCACAGTCTGGATGCCCATCTTGCGGGCGGTGGCGATGACGCGGCAGGCAATTTCACCGCGGTTGGCAATCAGAATCTTCTTGAACATCTTCGTCTCCTGGAAGAGAGCAAATGAAGGGAATGGCGGCTACGCACAGGCCCGGAGCGGGCTGTCTGGGCGTTTTGCGCAGGTAAAGGAGGAGGCCGAAGGCCGGGGGACACGGAGCAAAACGCCCAGACAGTCCGTTCCAGCGAGTTCAACGGCCATCGACGTCACAGCGGAATGTTGCCGTGCTTGCGCCACGGGTTCTCGACCTTCTTGTCCCGGAGCAACACCAGCGAGCGGCAGATGCGCTTGCGTGTCTCGTGCGGCAGGATCACGTCGTCAATGAAGCCGCGTGCACCCGCAACGAACGGATTGGCAAAGCGGGCCTTGTATTGCGCCTCGCGCGCCGCGAGCTTTTCTGGGTCTTTCTTCTCCTCCCGGAAGATGATCTCCACCGCACCCTTGGCACCCATCACAGCGATCTCGGCATTGGGCCAGGCAAAGTTCACATCACCGCGCAGGTGCTTGGAGGCCATCACGTCATATGCCCCGCCATAAGCCTTGCGGGTGATCACGGTAACTTTGGGCACTGTGCATTCGGCATAGGCATACAGCAGCTTGGCCCCGTGCTTGATGATGCCGCTGTACTCCTGGCTGGTGCCAGGCATAAAGCCTGGCACGTCCACAAAAGTGATCACCGGGATGCCAAATGCGTCGCAAAAACGCACGAAACGCGCCGCCTTGATCGAGCTCTTGATGTCCAGGCAGCCAGCAAGCACCAAAGGCTGGTTGGCCACGACACCCACGGTCTGACCATCCATGCGGGCAAAGCCCACAATGATGTTTTTTGCGTAGTCGGGCTGTATCTCAAAAAAATCGCCGTCATCGACCGTCTTGAGTATGAGCTCCTTCATGTCGTAGGGCTTGTTCGGGTTGTCGGGCACCAGCGTATCGAGGCTGCGGTCGGCACGATCGATCGGGTCACCGTTCGGTCGCACCGGCGCCTTTTCCCGATTGTTCAGAGGCAGGTAGTTATAGAGCCGGCGGATCATCAGCAGCGCCTCGATGTCGTTCTCGAAAGCCCTGTCGGCCACGCCGCTTTTGGTGGTGTGCGTGATCGCACCGCCAAGCTCTTCGGCCGTGACCTCTTCATGCGTGACGGTCTTGACCACCTCAGGACCCGTGACGAACATGTAAGAGCTGTCCTTGACCATGAAAATGAAATCTGTGAGCGCCGGCGAATAGACCGCGCCGCCAGCAGACGGGCCCATGATCAGGCTGATCTGTGGCACCACCCCCGAGGCCATCACATTGCGCTGAAATACCTCAGCATAGCCACCAAGGGATGCCACGCCCTCCTGAATGCGTGCGCCGCCCGAATCGTTGAGGCCAATCACAGGCGCGCCAACCTTCATGGCCTGATCCATGATCTTGCAGATCTTCTCGGCGTGCGTCTCCGACAGAGCCCCACCATAGACCGTGAAGTCCTGGCTGAAGACAAAAACCAGGCGCCCATTGATCATGCCGTAGCCGGTCACCACACCGTCGCCGGGGATCTTGTGGTCCTGCATGTCGAAGTCGGTGCAGCGGTGTTCGACAAACATGTCCCACTCTTCAAAAGTGCCTTCATCGAGCAACACCTCAATGCGCTCGCGCGCCGTCAGCTTGCCCTTGCTGTGCTGGGCATCGATGCGCTTTTGGCCGCCGCCCAAACGCGCCGCAGCACGCTTTTGTTCGAGTTGTTCAAGGATGTCTTGCATGGTTTTCTCTTTCAAGGAAGATGGTTTGCACTGTGCGCCAGATAGGCGCTGAGCAATTGCCTGGCTGCCGTGGAGGCGGCCAACTGCCCCGCGGCCACCTGCTCACTGATTTGCGGCAGCATCGATTGCACGCGCGGCTGCGAGCGGAAGCTGTGTTTGAGCCCAGCGTCGATTCGCTCCCACATCCACGACAGGGCTTGGCCTTGCCGCCGCGAAGCAAAACGGCCGTTGTCGACTTGCAGGCTTTTGAATTGGCTGACCGCAGCCCAAAAAGCATCAACGCCCTGGTTGAGCAGAGCACTGATTTGCAGCACCGTGGGGTGCCAGAGCTTTTCGTCAAAGTGTGCATGGTCCGGATTGCCATGCATGCCCAGCAAACGCAGGGCGCTGGTGATTTGGGCCTGGGCGCGGGTGGCGGCGTTGGGGTCGAGGTCGGCCTTGTTGATCACCACCAAGTCGGCCAACTCCATGACGCCTTTCTTGATGGCTTGCAGATCGTCGCCGGCATTGGGCAGTTGCATCAGGCAAAACATGTCGGTCATATTGGCCACAGCGGTTTCGCTCTGGCCCACGCCCACGGTCTCGACGATCACGATGTCGTGGCCTGCGGCCTCACAGACCAGCATGGCTTCGCGCGTCTTTTCGGCCACGCCGCCAAGCGTGCCGCTGGAGGGGCTGGGGCGTATGTAGGCCTGGGGGTGCACGCTCAGGTGCTCCATACGGGTTTTGTCACCGAGGATGGATCCGCCCGAGACAGTGGATGAAGGATCGATGGTCAGCACCGCCACACGATGGCCTTGCGCAATGAGGTACAGACCCAGAGCTTCGATGAAAGTGGACTTGCCCACGCCGGGCACGCCGCTGATCCCCAAACGAAAGCTTTTGCCAGTATGCGGCAGCAGGGATGTCAAGAGCTCATCGGCCTGCAATCGATGATCGGCGCGGGTCGATTCGAGCAGCGTGATGGCCTTGGCGATTGCCCGCCGCTGCGACTGGGCATCGCCCTGCAGCACGCTCTGCCGTATTTCGTGAGGACTCATGCCTTGCTGCAACTTCAGCTCAGGGCTGCCCTGATCTGTTCGAGCACATCCTTGGCACTGGCCGGTATGGGGGTGCCGGGCCCGTAAATACCTTTGACACCGGCTTCGTACAAGAAGTCGTAGTCTTGACGCGGGATCACGCCGCCAACGAAGACGATGATGTCATCAGCCCCCTGGCGCTTGAGCTCGGCGATGATGGCCGGCACCAGGGTTTTATGGCCCGCAGCCAGCGTGCTCACCCCGACCGCATGCACATCGTTCTCGATGGCCTGCCGGGCGCACTCCTCGGGCGTCTGAAACAGGGGGCCCATGTCAACATCAAAGCCCAGGTCGGCATAGGCGGTGGCCACCACCTTGGCCCCGCGGTCGTGACCGTCCTGGCCGAGCTTGGCAATCAGCACCCGTGGGCGACGGCCGTGCTGATCGGCGAATTCGGCAATTTCCTTCTGAAGCTGTGCCCAGCCTTCGGCAGAGTCGTAAGCGGCAGCGTACACACCGGTCACCTTTTGCGTGTCGGCGCGGTGGCGCCCAAATACTTTTTCCAGCGCATCAGACACCTCCCCGACTGTGGCGCGCAAACGGATGGCACGAATGCTCAAGTCAAGCAGATTACCCTGCCCCGATTCGGCGGCGGCCGTGAGGGCGGCCAAAGCAGCTTGCACAGCGCCATTGTCGCGTTTGGCCCTGATGTCTTTGAGGCGAGCGATCTGGCCGTCGCGCACCTTCACATTGTCCACCTCCAGAATGTCGACCGGGTCTTCCTTGGCCAGCTTGTATTTGTTGACGCCCACGATCACGTCTTTGCCCGAGTCGATGCGCGCCTGCTTCTGGGCGGCAGCCGCCTCAATCTTGAGCTTGGCCCAGCCCGAGTCCACGGCCTTGGTCATGCCGCCCATGGCTTCGACTTCCTCGATGATGGCCCAGGCCTTGTCGGCCATCTCTTGTGTGAGCGACTCCATCATGTAGGAGCCGGCCCAAGGGTCGATCACGCTGGTGATATGGGTTTCTTCCTGGATGATGAGTTGGGTGTTGCGGGCGATGCGCGAGGAAAACTCAGTCGGCAAAGCAATGGCTTCGTCAAAGCTGTTGGTATGCAGCGACTGCGTGCCGCCAAACACGGCGGCCATGGCCTCGATGGTGGTGCGCACCACGTTGTTGTAAGGGTCCTGCTCGGTCAGCGACCAGCCCGAGGTCTGGCTGTGCGTGCGCAGCATCAGACTCTTGGGGTTCTTGGCGTTGAAACCCTTCATGATGCGGCACCACAGGAGGCGCGCGGCGCGCATCTTGGCGATCTCCAGGTAGAAGTTCATGCCCACCGCCCAGAAGAAGGACAGGCGACCGGCAAAGTCATCGACGTCCATGCCTTTGGCAATCGCGGTCTTGACGTATTCCTTGCCGTCGGCCAGCGTGAAGGCCATCTCCAGCGCCTGGTTGGCCCCAGCTTCCTGCATGTGGTAGCCCGAGATCGAGATCGAGTTGAACTTGGGCATGTTCTTGCTCGTGTACTCGATGATGTCGCCGATGATCTTCATCGAGGGCTCGGGCGGGTAGATATAGGTGTTGCGCACCATGAACTCTTTGAGGATGTCGTTCTGTATGGTGCCGCTGAGCTTGTCCTGCGAGACGCCCTGCTCTTCGGCGGCCACCACATAGCCGGCCAGCACCGGCAGCACGGCGCCGTTCATGGTCATGGAAACCGAGACCTTGTCCAGCGGGATCTGGTTGAACAGGATCTTCATGTCCTCGACCGAGTCGATCGCCACGCCGGCCTTGCCCACGTCGCCGGTCACACGCGGGTGGTCGGAGTCGTAGCCGCGGTGGGTGGCCAGGTCGAACGCCACCGACACGCCCTGCCCGCCTGCAGCCAGCGCCTTTCGATAAAAGGCGTTGGACTCTTCGGCGGTCGAGAAACCCGCGTACTGGCGGATGGTCCAGGGACGCACCGCATACATGGTGGCCTGCGGACCGCGTAGAAAGGGCTCGAAACCCGGCAGCGTGTTGGCGTAGGGCAAGCCGGCGGTGTCTTCGGCGGTGTAGAGCGGCTTGACCGATATGCCGTCGGGCGTGAGCCAGTTCAAGGCGGCCACATCGCCGCCTGGAGCAGACTTGGCAGCGGCACGATGCCAGGCCTCCAGCTCAGAGGGGGCAAACTCGGCGTGTTTCTTGGGCTCGGTCATGGCATTCTCTTGTCTGTGGGGGCTACACCTTGGGCACCGCTGAACTGCGAAGCAAGCGCTGATCCGGCCTGGAGTTTGCCCAGCCAGATGAGCGACCGGCCGTTAGTCTACCCGATTCGTAATTATTGATGCAAAATTAAATTTCGTGTAAGCTACCACCATGGCTGCCACCGCCCCCCTGAGCTCGCGTGCACTCTACGAGGAGGTTGCCGAACTGCTGCGCGAGCGCATCTTTAAGCAAGAACTCAAAACCGGCAGCTGGATCGACGAGTTGCGCATCGCCGAAGAGCTGGGCATCAGCCGTACGCCATTGCGTGAGGCGCTCAAGGTGCTGGCTGCCGAAGGGCTGGTCACCATGAAGCTGCGTCGCGGGGCTTATGTGACGGAAGTGTCCGAGCGCGATCTGGCCGAGGTGTACCACCTGCTGGCCTTGCTCGAGAGCGACGCGGCCAGCGTGGTCGCGGAACATGCCAGCGCCACGCAGATTGCACAGCTGCGAGCCTTGCACCAGAGCTTGAGTGCGGCCGTGTCCGACCGCGAAGCGTTTTTCCGCATCAACGAGGCCTTCCACCGACAGTTGCTGGCCATTGCCAACAACCGCTGGCGCGACCAGATGGTGGCCGATCTGCGCAAGGTGATGAAGCTCAATCGGCATCACTCGCTGCTAAAAACCGGACGGATCGAGGAGTCGCTGGCCGAGCACGCTGCAATCATGCAGGCCATTGAGCAGCGCGACCCCGTCTCAGCAGCAGTGCGCATGCGCGAGCATTTTCAAAACGGCCTCGAGGCGGCTGCCTGATTCAACAGGATTCAGAGCCAGCGCTGATAAAACCGAGCATGGCCCATGGCCGGGTCCAACTGGTAGGGCTCGAAACCAACCTTCTCGTACAAGGCAATGGCGCTGCGATTGCCCGAAAGCACTTCCAGCGTGAGCTTGCAAGCACCGCGCTCGCGCGCAATCTGCTGCACGCGTTCGAGCATGAGCATGCCAACGCCCTGCCCTCGGTGCGAGGCCAGCACCACCACATCGTGCACATTGACCAAAGGGCGGCAGGCAAAAGTAGAAAAGCCTTCGATGCAGTTGATCAGCCCCACGGGCTGCTGGCCGTCGTAGGCCAACACGCTAAAAGCCGTCGGACGGGCGGCCAGTTGCGCGGGCAAATGAGTCCGAGCAAATTCACTCAAGGGCTTGGCGCCGCCCGAGGGGTCGCGCGCATAGGCATCGAGCAGATCAACCAGGGCTGCTGCATGCTGCGCATTGGCGTAGTCGACCTGCGCGATGCGCACGGCGCTCATTGGGCGGACCGCAAACAATCGGCCAGGCGCTCGGCACAGCGCTGCGCCTGCTGTGCGTCGCGTGCCTCGACCATCACGCGCACCACCGGCTCGGTGCCGCTGGCGCGAATCAAGATACGGCCCGAATGCCCCAGTTCAGACTCCACCTGGCGCATCTGCGCCGCCAGTGCGACATTGGTCTTCCAGTCCTGCCCGCTTTTCAGGCGCACATTGATCAGAGTCTGCGGAAACAACTGCACATCGGCGAGCAATTGCGCCAGAGTGCGCTCGCTGCGCACACAGGCCTGAAGCACCTGCAGCGCACTGACCAGGCCATCGCCCGTGCTGTGACGGTCCAGCGCCAGCAAATGACCAGAGCCCTCGCCGCCGAGCAACCAGCCCCGGCTCTCGAGTTCTTCGAGGACGTAGCGGTCTCCCACCTTGGCGCGTACAAATTGGACCCCGCGGGCCTTGATGGCCACTTCGATGGCCAAGTTGGTCATCAGGGTGCCCACGGCGCCGATCACCTCTTGGCCCCGGTCCAAACGCTCGCAGACCATCAGATAGAGCAATTCATCGCCGTTGAACAGGCGCCCCTGAGCATCGACCATTTGCAGGCGATCGGCATCGCCATCGAGCGCCACTCCATATTGGGCGCCGTTCTGCCTGACCGACTCGATCAGCGCCTCGGGATGCGTGGCACCGACGCCGCGGTTGATGTTCAATCCATCGGGCGAACAGCCCAAGCGCACCACATCGGCGCCCAACTCATGAAAGACCGCCGGCGCAATGTGATACGCCGCACCATGGGCCGCATCGACCACGATCTTCAAGCCCTTGAGCGTCAGGTCGCTGGCAAAAGTGCTTTTGCAAAACTCAATGTAGCGCCCGGCCGCATCGTCCAAACGCCTGGCCTTGCCCAGATCGGCCGAAGCAGCCCAGACCGGCGGCTCCTGCAAAGCCGCCTCGACCTCGCATTCCCAGTCGTCGCCGAGCTTGCTGCCTTGCGCGCTGAAAAATTTGATGCCGTTGTCCTCAAAGGGGTTGTGACTGGCACTGATGACCACGCCCAAACTGGCGCTCTGGGTGCGTGTGAGATAGGCCACGCCCGGCGTGGGCAGGGGGCCGAGCAACACCACATCCACGCCCGCCGAATTGAAGCCGGACTCCAGCGCGCTTTCGAGCATGTAGCCAGAAATCCGGGTGTCCTTACCTATGAGCACCACGGGCCGCTCCTGACTGCGCTTGAGCACGCGGCCCACGGCATGCGCCAGGCGCAAGACGAAGTCAGGAGTGATGGGCGGCTGCCCTACGGTCCCCCGAATGCCGTCGGTACCGAAGTATTTTCGTGTCATGAATGGCCTGGGCTTGCGCGGACGGGAACCGTCACTGAGAAAAACCAGTCGCCATTCTAAAAGCACGCCCATTGCCCACACCGCTGCCGATGGACCCTACGACCCGAACGATGCCGCCGCCGTGGCCGCGTATTGGCAACAGGCCAGCGTCAAGCGAGGCCGGGGCAGGCCCGCCGCCGCTGTCAAGCGCCCTACCCTGAATATGCGCGTGGACGCCGACGTGCTGGAAGCCTTCAGAGCCACCGGGCGAGGCTGGCAAACCCGCATCAATGCAGCGCTGCGTGAGGCCGTGGCGCATGGGCTGAACAAGGCCTGAGTTTTCACCGCAGCTAGGCTCGCCTCGAGACCGAGCCGAACGCCAGTGCCTCCCGCTGGTCGCTGGCCGCCGTACACCGTTATCTGATTCGGCGGTGAACCCTGGGAAAGTGGCTACACAGTGGCTACACGGAACCCAGAAAGCAAAAAGCCCCACCGACGAGGTGAGGCTAAGTGCTTGATTTCATTGGTGGGTCGTGCGTGACTCGAACACGCGACCAACGGATTAAAAGTCCGCTGCTCTACCGACTGAGCTAACGACCCGGTGCCTATGGGCAGATCGCTAACTGGCAATCGATCATTCCATCTGGGCGCTACCCTAACCGCTCTAGGCGTGTCAGAGCACAGCCCAAGAGTATAACGCGAATTTTCAGCTCGCTTAGGCGTTGGCCGCGATTTTGTCTAGGGCACATCCAGCCGCACACAGACCAAAGGTTGCTGTGACGCTGACCACCGATCCGTAGCCGTGGCAGTTAAGGCTGCTGTCGGTGGACATGGTCGCGTCGCTCGTCATTTCGCAGGCCTGCGCAGGCAGCACAACCGATTCATTGCTGAAGACACAACTAAGGCCTATTTTTTTGTCTCGAGACGCACCATGGTGCTTGCGCAGCCGATACCGAAGCTGGGCCAGAAGTGGATCATGGGTCACTTGCGCCAAGTCAGCCACGTCAACCCGGTGAGCATGGCGCTTGCCCCCTGCCGCCCCCACCGTAATGAACGTGTGGCGACCATCCAAGGCCCAAACGGCCATGGCCAGCTTGGCCGGGATCTGATCGCAGCAGTCGATCACGGCAAGGGGCACGTCGGCACCCTGCGGCAGCGCAACGATGGCCGGCCAGTTGTCAGCCGTTACAAATTCTTCGATGCACTGGACCTCGCAGGCCGGATGAATCTGCTCAATGCGCTCACGCATGGCCTGAACCTTGGCCTGCCCAAGGGTGCTGCTTAAAGCATGAATCTGGCGGTTGATGTTCGATTCAGCCACGTGGTCCAGGTCGATCAGGGTCAAGCGAGCCACGCCACTGCGCGCCAATGCCTCGGCTGCCCAGGATCCCACACCACCTATGCCCACCACCACTCCATGGGCCTGTGAAATAGCCCGAGCACCTTTTGCGCCGTAAAGGCGAGCCAGACCGCCAAATCGCCGATCCGAATCGGCCGCGTCCCATGGCGCCGACGGCCCGTATGGCAACGCAGCCATTACAGGTCGCGCTCGAGCCGCCACATTTGCCAGCGCAGCCCCAAATAGCTGCCAGCTAGGATGCCGGCCAACGCCAAGAAGCTGCTCAGGCTCAAGGTCGACAAGCCCGAGAGGCCTTGCCCGACGGTGCAACCCATCGCGGTCACACCGCCCACCCCCATGAGCACGGCGCCGATCAAGTGCATGGCTGTGTCATGGGCATCGCGAAAGCCCTCCCAGCGAAAGGAGCGGCTGATCAGAGCCCAGACGGCCGAGCCGGCAACCACGCCAACCACAGTGACCACGCCCAGCGTGAGCACCTTGCTCTTGTCGCTAAAGAACATCAACCAGTCGAGCGTGTAAGCCATAGGGGCCACGAAGCTGAAGGCTTCCGAGCGGCCGGAATTGGTCGCGACAAACACCTCTTCAAGGGTCTGCGGATGCTCCCGCACGAAGCCCACATGGCCAGTGAGCCACCACATG
>JAJTGH010000017.1 GCA_021299555.1 Comamonadaceae bacterium | reverse complement strand
GGTGATCTGCCGCATGCCTGTGCTCGCCGCCTCGACCGTGCGCTATGTGGGCCAGCCCATCGCCATGGTCGTTGCCCAGACGCTCGAGCAGGCCGCCAACGCTGCCGAGCTGGCCGACATCGACTACGACAGCCTGCCTTGCGTGGTCACCTACGAAGACGCCACTGCGCCGGGTGCGATCCAATTGCATGAGGCGGCCGCGGGCAACTCCTCGGTGCTGTTTGAAAACGGTGACCGCGCGGCGGTCGATGCAGCCTTTGCCCGCGCGGCCATGACCTCCAGCGTCAAGGTGGTCAGCCAGCGCCTGATTCCCGCACCCATGGAGCCGCGCTCGGTGCAGGCCTGGCACGACGCAGCCACCGGTCAGACCCATGTGCGAACACCCACCCAGGGCCTGACCAGCATGCTGGGCATGCTCTCCACCATCACGGGCTGGCCTGCCGACTCGATGCGCATTCACACGCAGGATGTCGGTGGCTCTTTTGGCTTGCGCGGCACCGTCACTCCCGAGCATGTGCTGCTCATGCTCGCGGCCCGTACCCTGGGCCGGCCCGTCAAATGGGTCAGCACCCGTTCGGAGACCTTTCTGAGCGACTGGCACGGCCGCGCGCTCACCTTGCATGGCCATGTCGCGCTCGATGCGCAGGGGCGCATTTTGGCCATTCGCTTTGACAACCAGGTCGACGCCGGCGCCTTCAATGTGTACTACAGCACGCACATTGGCGCGCGCAATCTTTCGATCACCATGGGCGGTGTCTACAAGGTGCCAGCCCTGCACATGCGTTCGCACATTTTCTACACCAACACGGTGCCGGTATCGGCCTACCGAGGCGCTGGCAGGCCCGATCTGGCCTATGCGATCGAACGCCTGATTGACCACGCCGCACACGAGCATGGGCTCGATCCGGTGGCGCTGCGCCGCCTGAACTTCATTGCGCCGGCCGATTTCCCCTACAAGACTGCCAACGGCACGGTGTACGACAACGGTGACTTTGCGCGCGTGATGGACAGCGCCTTGGCCGCGTCGGACCCGGCGGGTGTGGCCCAGCGGCGAGAACGGGCGCAGGCGCGAGGACGCTTGTTTGGTCGAGGCCTGGCCTACTACCTGGAGTCCTCGGGCCCGGGCTCGGCGGCCAAGGACCAGGTGCGCGGGCGCATCGAAAACGCGGGCCTGACCCTGCACGCCATCTCGGGCGCCTCGGGCCAGGGCCACGAGACCTCTTTTGCCCAGATCGTCGAGCGCCAACTGGGTCTGCCCGCGCAGCGGGTGCACTTTGTGGCTGGCGAGGTGGGCCGCGACCTGGTGGGCAACTCCACCGGCGGATCGCGCACGCTCTACGGGCTGGGCAGCGCGATTTTGGATCTGTGTCGCCGGCTCATGGAGCACGGCAGTGCGCAAGTGGCCGCCCTGTGGGGATGCACACAGGAGCAGGTTTTGATTGACGGCGGTATTTGGCGCCATGCGAGCGGCGTCGGCCCAAGCCTGCGCTTTGAAGACTGGCTCGATCAAAACGCCCAGGCCCTGCAAGGGCTCGAGCTCATCGGTGAGGCGTCCTCAGGGGCCACCTTCCCCAATGGCTGCCACATTGCTGAAGTTGAAATCGATCCGCAGACCGGCTTATCGGAGTTGGTCGGTTATTGGGCTGCCGACGATGTGGGCGAAGTGATCTCGCCCAAGCAGCTGCTCGGCCAGGTCCATGGCGGCGTGGCACAGGGCCTGGGCCAAGCCTTTGCCGAGCACGCCGTCTATGACCGCCACACCGGCCAGCTGCTCACCGGCTCTTTCATGGACTACGCCATGCCGCGCGCGGGGATTTTGCATGGCTTTCATCATCAAAGCGTGCCAGTTCCCACCGAGCTCAACAAGCTCGGTGCCAAAGGTGTGGGCGAATCGGGCTGCTCAGGCTCTTTGCCTGCTCTGGCCAACGCGGTTGTGGACGCGCTGCGCCCGCTTGGCGTGACGCAGGCCGATATGCCGTTCACACCGGCGCGGCTGTGGGATCTGATCAATAGCCGCTGATCGCGCTCGCAGAGCGCCCGGTTCACGCTCGCCCTTGCCGCTCACCACCCAGACGGGGCAGGGCGCGCGGCAGGATCGGGCCGGGTCGCAGACAGGATCAGCCCACCAAAATCGGCCAAGCTGCCTTGTTCCCAGGGCAGCTGTTTGCCCGAGGTGGCGCGCACGACTTTTTCGCGCACCTTGCGCAGCACCGAGGCGATGTTTTGCTGATCGTCCAAATGATCGAGCAGCGCCTGGGTAAAGAACGAGTTTTTCTGAAGCCCGTCGTCCAAAGCCGTTAGCCAGTTTCGGTTGGCGTGAATGATCAATGCGCCAGGCGGCACCGCGACCGGGTCGAGGTCTTTGGTCAAAGACCATCCAGAGACGTGTTGTAGCGGGTGGTCCAGGCGGGCATCCATCAACACCAGCCTGGTTTTTCCAGGCATAAAATTTTCAAGCACATCGCCAAGAGACACCCCTTGCGTGCTGGCCTGCATGGCATCACTGAGGTCGGCGTCAGTGGGCATGAGGTAATTTTTTCCCAAGACCTGCGCTCCGCGGCCTGCATAAAACAGCACGGACACATCGGCTGAGGCAGCTCTTAGTCGAAACTTGACCATGGCCTGCATCAGTTGCTGGCGGTTTGCATTGTTCACGCTCGTCACCGAAAAGCCCATGGCGCGCAGCTTTTGGCCCATGGCGTCGGCATCTCTCAGGGGTGAGTTCAGCCTTGCCCAGCCGCGATAGGCAGCATTGCCAATCACCAGCGCGTAGGCGCTTTGCCGCTGCGTTGCTTGCGCGGCCGTTGGCTCGGCCAAGGCGGGTGTCTGCTGCGGCAAGGCTGGCGCTGGGGTTGGCGTTGCGGTTGGCGTGAGTCGGCTCAGGATGGCAATGGCATCGGGTCTGGCTTTCTGGCGGGCTATGGCCAGTGCATCGAATCCGACCTTGTTTTTGATCGTGGGTACCGCACCTTCGTCAAGCAACAGTTGTACGGCTTGGCCGCTGCCATAGCCGGCTGCCATCATCAGGGGCGTGGTGCCGTTGGGAGACTCGGCGTCGACATAGGCATGGTGCTCAAGCAGCCACTGCATGATCTTGATGTGACCACCGGCAGCGGCATAGTGCAGGGGTGCCCAGCCGGGCTGATTGACGTCCGCTCCACGGGCGAGCAATTTGCGCACCAGATCCTCGTAGCCGCGCAAGCTGGCCAGCATCAGTGGGGTTTCGATGTTGCGGTTGGCCAGGTTGACATCGACCTGGTCGATGCCGACTAAAAAGTTGGCCACCTTGAAAGAAGACTCTGAGATGGCCAGCAGCAAGCCCGTATTTCCATCAGGGTCCACCGTGTTTGGATCAAAGCCGCGGGTCAAAAGCGCAGAGACTCTGGAGACCGAATCGCTGCGAACCGCTGCAAAGTAATTCTCGTACGACTGAGCCATTGCAAACAATGGCAGCAGCAGCAACAGACGGATCAGATGGCGCATGGACGCAAGTCTAATCCCGAGCCGAGCCGAGCCGGGCCAGCTGACCATTTCCCTGCCGGTGTCAGTCGGTGGATGGCAGCCGGTGATTGAGCAGTCGCACTTGCCCAGCAGGCGGCCGCCCCGGCTCACCCGGCTTTGAGCAGCTCGAACCCCAGGCGCGGAAAGTGCACATGCACCAGCCCGGCGCGCGGGTCTGAGCGTTCCAGGGTCATCCGATCGGTATCCAGGCCCACCAGAGTGCCGTTCACAGCTTCGGTGCCGTAGTCGGTGGCCGCGACAGTCACCGAGTCGCCGGCTGCGTACCCGAGCCCCGGCAGCACCTCAACCGCGGCATGGTTGCCCGCGGCAGCTGCCAGCGCAATGGCCTCGGTGCTGCTGATATCGGTGCGCGAGCCGTGGCCCAGCCCGGCAAGCCGCGCGTACCAAGCGCGCACCGCCGGCCAAGGCGCCAGCAGGGAATCGGCCAGGCCAGCTCGGGTGATGAACCAGAGCCCGTGGTAAACCGAGAAGTCGGCAACAGTGGCTTGCTGGCCCATCAGCCAGGGTTGGTCGGTCAGCGCTTGCTCAAATCGGCGCAGGGCCGATTGCATCTGCGCGCCAGCATCGGTGGCGCTGGGGCGCTTGAGTCCGCTGGTGAACGCCGCGCGGTCGTCTCGCATCTGCTGGACTTGCTGCGGCGTCAACCCCTGAAAAATTCGCGCCCGTGCCTCTGGCGATTGCGTATTCATCACCGACTGCCAGAACAGCGTGCTGTCGGCCCAGGCTGCCACCATGGGGGCCAGCGGGTGCTGGTTTGAGGCGAGGGGCAAATCTGGCTGCAGCCGATCGACGACCTGCGCAATCAGCGCCGTGTCGCAATAGATGTCCGCCCCGATTTGTAGGATGGGCGTCCTGCGATAGCCACCCGTGAGCGCCGTAACGTCGGGCTTGGGCATGGCCATGGGTATGAGCACAGAGCGCCATGCCATGCGCTTGTATCCAAAAATCGCACGAATTTTCTCGGCGAAGGGTGAGGCCTCGAAGTGATGGAGGATGGGGCTGCTGTTCATAAAGTGTGCGGCGGTTTACAAGTTTGCAGACGGTTTCATGCTTTGGGCCTGAGCGATGGTGCCTGGGATTGAATCTGCGCCATCGTCGCTTCGTCCAGACCCAGTGCATGCAGCACCTCGCCGGTGTGTTCGCCCAGCCGTGGCGGCGGTCTGTGCATGCGCGCCGGCGTGCGCGAATAACGCACCTGCGGCTGGCCGCTGATCAGACCACCCTCGGAGGGGTGTTCGTAGTGTTTGAACACACCACCGTCTCTGAGGTAGGGGCTGTCGAAGATTTCCTCCAAGCCTGGCGCCGGTCCGTTGGGTAGATCATGCTCGTCAAAAACATGCATCCAGTGAGCGCTGGTTTTGCGCGCCAGTGCCTCTTCCAGTTGGGCAAATATTTCGGCGAAATGGAAGCTGCGCTGCTCCATTTTTGAATAGCGCGAATCTTCGGCCAAATCGGGCCGGCCGATGGCCTTGAACAGGCGCGCCCATTGTTCATCGGTGGTCGCGGTCACACACACATGGCCGTCGGCGGTTCGAAAGGGGCGACGCGACGGCGTCAACAGGCGGCTGTAGCCGGGTTCGCCCAGGGGCGGATCGAAAGCCCGACCCCAGAAATGTTCGAGCATGTTGAAGTCCACCATGGTTTCGAGCATGGGCACCTGCACCTCCTGACCCCGACCGCTGCGCTCCCGCTCAAACAGGGCCATGCCCACCGAGGAGGCCAGGATATGGCCGACCACTTTGTCGGCAATGATGAATGGCGCGTAGCGTGCCGGGTCGCCGGCGCGGACAAACAAGCCCGATATCCCACTGCCAGCCTGAATGACCTCATCGAAGGCTGGCCGGTCGGCCAACGGCCCATCACTGCGATATCCGCTGGCGCTGGCATAGACCAGGCGCGGATGGCGGGACGCCAGATCTCCGTATGACAGTCCCAGGCGCCGAGCTGCCTGCGGTCGCATGTTGTGCAGCAGCACGTCGGCGCCTTCGATCAGACGCTCGAGCACCTGGCGCGCCTGCTCCTGTTTGAGATCGAGCACCACGCTGCGCTTGTTGCGGTTCAGAGCCAGGAACAGCGAGCCCATGCCGGGGTTACGTGCGGGTCCGAGCTTGCGCAAGGCATCACCGCCTGGTGGCTCGATTTTGATGACATCGGCCCCCAGATCGCCCAGGATCTGGGTGGCCAGCGGCCCGACCACCGTGCTGGTGATGTCGATCACCCGCAGGCCCTCAAGCGGGCCGGCAGAGTCTGTGGCGACCGCGTCCGGGGTCATTCGTTCCATGCGGCCGTGGTCGACCCCGCGTCGGTGGCAGCCAGCGCGCTGCTGCAAGTCAGTGCCAGAGCCGTTTGCCGGCAAAGGGAATGCGGCGTCACTTCCTGCTGCTCCTGAAGGGTTTTGACTTTCCTGGTGCTCGCCCATCGCGAGGCGAAGAATCTGTCCGTATGAGTATCAGCAGCAAGATGCCCGCCGTCAACCGGCACACCCCTGGCTGCTGTCACCTCGGTTATGTCCTGATGCACAGCGATGTTGCAGCGCTGGGTAACCTTGCCGTCTTCCTATAATGTCTAACTGATTAGAAAGCGACGGCTGCTCCATAAAACTTTGCGGCCGATCAGGCCCCAACCGGGGGAGGGATGACAGGCATGACACCGCTGGCCGGTATACGGGTTCTCGACTTTTCCACAATTTTTGCCGGGCCCCATTGCGGGCAGTTGCTGGGCGACTATGGCGCCGAGGTGATCAAGATCGAGCCACTTAGCGGTGATGACTCCCGCAATTGGGCCCCTTTCCATACTGGCCTGCCGGGTTCGGGCACTTTGTTCCTGGTGGTCAACCGCAACAAGCGCAGCGTGGTGGTCGATCTGAAAAAGCCGCAGGGGCTAGAGATCGTCCGGCGACTGGCCGACGACTGTGATGTGCTGATTCAAAATTTCAGCGCGGGCGTGATGGACAGGCTGGGCCTGGGCCATGAGCGACTGCATCAGACCAACCCCAGGCTCATCTATTGCACGATTTCGGCATTTGGTGAAACCGGCCCCCTGGCCCATGCCCGCGGCTACGACCCGATGATGCAGGCCTTCTCGGGGATGATGCGTATCCCGCAGCCCGGTGAGCCAGCGCCGGCGCGCATCAATATTCCCTTGATCGACTTCACCACTGGGCAAAACGCGTTTGCGGGCATCCTGGCCGCCCTGCTGCAGCGCCACAGCAGCGGCAAGGGTGCACACATCGAGGTCTGCCTGGCCGACTCGGCCCTGGCCTTACAAGCCTGGGGTCTGCAGCGCGCCTGGGCGGCGGAGAACACGCAGGCGCCGCCAGCTGCGGCCAGCGCCATGTCCGACAACGTGCCTTATGAATCCTTCGAGGCCGCCGACGGCTGGATCTACATCGCCTGCGGCAACAACAAGCTGTGGCTGCAGTTTTGCCAGGCCATGGCCAGGCCTGATCTGGCCGATCATCCGGACTATGCGACCAACAACGCGCGGCGGGCTCACTATGCAGCCCTGATGGCCATCGTGCGCCCGCTCATCGCAGGGCGATCGCGTGCACATTGGGAGCAGGCCTTTGTCGCCTGCGGCGTGCCGTTTGCGCCGGTCAACACCTTGCCCGAGCTGGCGCGTCACCCGCAGGTTCAAGCCTCGGGCATGGTGCAGGAATACAGCAGCCCGCAGTTCGGAGTGGTCAAGACGGTTGCGCGTGCGGTGCGCTTTGACGGGGAGCTCGCCCGTGTCGGCCAGCCGCCACCGGCCTTGGGTGCGCACACCCGGCAGGTGCTCGGTGAACTGGGCTACAGCGCCACCGAGATCGAGGCCTTGCTGGCCGCGCAGGTGGTCGCCTGAGTCCTGGCCAAAGCTTCAGTGCGGGCTGGCTCAGGGGCCGGCGTGCTGGCGTTGAGCAGATTCATCGGCAGCAGCAGCGCGAACAAACCGTGTCGAGCCGGCGCAGGGCCAGGGCCCCGCAGGCAGGTCTGCGCCTCGTCATGGCACGTGCCTGCTGCGTTGGGCCCTAGACCTACTTGTAGGTGCCCAGTTTTTTAGCCAGCGCGCCTGCCTTTTCATACTCGTTGCGAAGGTCGCCTAGGAACTGCTCATTGGTGAAGTTGATGCGCTGCGCTCCGAGGGCGGTCAGCCGGGTCTTGGCTTCGGGCGTATCCATCGCCACATTGATCATGGTTGACAGCGTGTTGATGATGGCCGCCGGAGTTCCCGCCGGCGCCACAAAGCCGTACCAGACCGGTGTCGGTACATAGCCGGACACGCTCACTTGCTCGGTGATGGCCGGGATATCGGGCAACAGTTGCGAGCGGCGGACATCGAACACCGCCAGTCCGGTGGCGCGGCCCGACTGTATGTGCTGGGCCACCAGCGGTACGACCACCGGGAACACCGACAGCGTGCCGCCGATCAGGTCGGTCATGGCCTGTGCGGTGCTCTTGTAGGGGATTTCCGGGATGTCAATACCGACGGCCTGCTTGAACAGTTCCATCTCCTGCTGACTGATGGTGCCCGCTCCCGAGGAGCCGTAGCTGAGCTTGCCAGGATTGGCCTTGGCATAGGCGATCAGATCGCGCACCGACTTAAAGCCCAGACTGGGCGATGTTGCCAGCACCAGGGGAATGATGCCGACCTTGGCCACCGGTGCGAAGTCGCGCACCGGGCTGTACTGCGGCTGAGACTGGCTGGCCGGCACGATGACCATGGGGTTGGCAGCGATCAGAAGGGTGTAGCCGTCGGCCGGCGCCTTTGCCACCGCCATCGTGCCGATCAGACTGCCGCCGCCTTCACGGTTCTCGACAATGACCGGCTTGCCGGTCTTGTCCGTGATGCCCTGCGCGACCGTGCGGGCCAGCGCGTCACTGCCCGTGCCGGCCGAGTAGGGCACCACGATCTTGATCGGTCGGTTCGGAAAGTCGGCCTGCGCCTGGGCCGGCAGACCCATGGCCCAGATCGCGCCGGCTGCCCCGCTGCCTATCAGGTGGCGGCGCTGGATGCCTTGGGCGGGCGTTGAAGCTGTCTGTAATTTCTTGTGGCTCATTTGTCTCTCCTGCTCGTTGGGGGTTGGGAAATCAGTCAATCAATTGCGCCTTGCGCGCTGCTTCAATGGCCGCATCGTCAAGCCATGGCCCCAGGATTTCATGGGCCTCCTGCTTGCTCCAGGGCTTGAAGGGCTTGGGTTTGGACGAGGGGGTGCGGCTAAAACGCGGCGCCGGCATGGGTTGGGTGACCCCGTCGATCTCTGCATACACGCCGCGCTCTTTGAGGTGCGGATGCTGCGGTGCTTCTTCGAGCGTGAGCACCGGTGCAAAGCAGGCCTCGACGCCATCAAAGGCCTGGCACCAATGGTCCCGGCTGCGGCTGGCAAAGCGTTCGGCGATGCGTGCCTTGGCTGCCGGCCAGCTGGGGCGCTTCCATTGATCGGCCAGCAGCTCGGGCAGTTGCAGGACCTGCAATGCCTGTGCGTAGAACTTGGTCTCGACCGCCGCCAGCGATACCCACAGCCCGTCGGCGCAGGCATAGGCGTCGTAAAAGGGCGCACCTGAGTCGGTGGGGTTGGTGCCGCGCTCGGTGCTGATCACGCCAGCGGCAAAGCTGCCGTGCGGTTGCGTCATCAGGGAGGCCACGCCATCGACCATGGCCGCGTCGACCACCTGGCCCTTGCCTGAAATGTGGCGCTCATGCAAAGCGGCCAGAACCCCCATCACCAGATAAAGGGTTCCGCCCCCGAAGTCGCCAACCAGATTGATTGGTGGTGCCGGGGGCTGGCCTGCGCGGCCAAAGGCGTGCAGAGCACCGGTCAGAGCGATGTAGTTCAGATCGTGCCCCACGTCCTGGGCCATGGGTCCGGTCTGGCCCCAGCCGGTGATGCGGCCGTAGATCAGGCCGGGGTTGCGTTCCAGGCAGACCTGCGGCCCCAGTCCCATGCGCTCGGTCACGCCGGGGCGAAAGCCTTCGATCAGCACGTCCGAGCGGCTGACCATGTCCAGTACCAATTCGACAGCGGCAGGCTGCTTGAGATCCAGCGGCAGGCTGCGCCGGTTGCGCAGCAGCAGGTCGTACTTCAGTGGGCGTGGCACACCCAGACCCGAGGGCTCCTTGCGATCCACCCGCAGCACCGTGGCGCCCATGTCAGCCAGCAACATGGCCGCCATGGGCCCGGGGCCTATGCCCGCCAGCTCGATGACCTTGAGTCCTTGGAGGGGGCCCATTGCAGACTGCCTTTCAGCGGAATTTACAGATGCCCGAAGCCAAGGCCACCGCCTGGTCCTGGACGCACAGCTGAGCCTTGGGTGCTCGGGTCTGGCATGCTGCGGCACCGTGCCTCAGAAGGGCGCGAACTGCTTGCCCACGATGTCGCGGGCAATAATGCCGAGATGGACTTCGCGCGGACCGTCGGCCGACTCCATGCCCAGACAGTCGCGCAGACGCTGCTCATGCGGCAGGTCCTTGGCCCAGCCGTAGTGGCCATTGAGCCGCATGCAGGTGGCCAGGGTGTCGTTGGCCACTTTGACGCCCCACCATTTGGCCATGGACGATTCCGCATCGTGGCGCAGGCCCATGTCCTTGAGCGATAGCCCTTTGTAGCAGAGCATACGTGCCGACTCCAGCTGGGTGGCACAGATGGCCAGTTCCTGGGCCACGCCCTGCCACTGGGTGGCCGACTTGCCCATGATCTTGCGTTGCTTGAGATATTCGGTGGTTTCTTCCAGCGACTTTTGCGCCGCGCCTATGCAGGCCAGCGGTACGAAGTTGCGGTTGTAGCCGATGATGGTCATGGCCCAGATGAATCCCTCGTTCTCCTTGCCGATCATGTTGCGCGCCGGAATGCGCACGTTATCGAAGAAGAAGCTGCCGCCACGGTCGAGCTTTTGGCCCATGCGCTCGAAGTTGACCATCTTCAGGCCTGGGGTGTCGGTCGGTACCAGGAAGAAGGACAGACCGCGCGGGCCGCTGCCGCCGGTGCGGGCCGACACAAACACCACCTTGGACACGCCGGTGAAGGTAATGCTGGTCTTCTCGCCATTGAGCACCCAGTGATCGCCGTCGCGCACCGCCTTGGTCACGATGTTGCCGGCATCGGCGCCACCGCGCGGCTCAGTGAAGGCCAGCGACATCATCTCGCCATTGGAAATGCGCGGGATCCATTCATCCTGCAGATCCGGATGCATGGCATGGGCCATCTCGCCCAGGTGGATGGCGTTGGAGATGATGTAGCGGATCTGATGGTCGGCACGGCCGATTTCCTCGCAGACGATGCCGCAGTCCACAAAGGAGTAGCCCTGACCGCCAAATTTCTCCGGCAGGCGCAGGCGCAAAAGCCCCATGTCCACGATTTTTTTCATGTAGTCCTGGGTCAGCCATTCGCCGCTGCGGTCCCAGCGCTTGTAGTGCGGCAGCAGTTCTTTCTCGGCAAAGGCGCGCACCGAATCGCGGATCATGATCTGGTTGTCGGTCAGGCTGAAGTTCATCTGCGGATCGTCCTCTCAAGGTTTATGAATTTGTTCGCTTGGCCCCTGGAACCAGGGGCCGGTGATGGCCTGCTTCCAGGGCGAATATCTCTGGCTGGCATAGGCCTTGGGCCCGAGCTTGAAGTGCCGGGCCGCCTGCAGTCCCTCGATGGCCGGCAGGTTGGGGTCGTAGTGTTCGGCGGTGTGGCTCGGGCGCGGCCCCGCTCTGGAGACATGGCCGAAGGCCGGATGCCCGAGCATTTCTTCGAGCATCCAGACGCAATCGATGATCTTGCTCAGATCAACGCCTGTGGCGATGCCCATGCCTTCGAGCATGTGCAGCAGATCTTCGGTGGGCACCATGCCAGAGGCGATGCCATTGCCGCAGTATTGCCCGCCGCCGACCCCACCTAGCGTGCCGTCGATGAGCACGGTATCGCGCGGCTCCAGCGCGCGCAGCGCGGCATACAGGCAGGGCAGCGCCATGCCGCGCGCGTTGTGCATGTGCAGGTGAAATTGCCGCACCTGAGGCCAGCGGCGTTTGATCTCGTGCAGGTCCGCCTCGATCTCATGCGGCAGACACCAGCTTTGCGAGTCGTGCAGGCCGATCTCGAACACCTCCAGCCCGGCTTGACCCAGGATGTCCATCTGCTGCTGCATCGACCAAAGGCGATAGTCTGGTGAAAACTTGCCCAGGAAATTGGATCCCCAGGCCGAGGCGATGCCGGCACGGGCACGCCGGACGCCGCGGCTTTGCGCCTGGGCGATCATTTCGGGCCAGGTCTGCATCGACGCTTCGATCGATCGGTTCATATTGCGCCGCTGATGGACGTCGCAGATGTCCTGAAAAAGGGTGAGCACCTCTTCTTCCACTGCAAGGGGAGGGGAGAACTGCTGGGCCTTGAGCCTGGCCTTGTGGTTGTGGGTGAAGGTCAGGTACTCCACGCCCGGTCGCGGGGTGAAGCTGCGAAGCAGCTCCTCGAAGCAGGCCATTTGCGGCACGAATCTGGGGCTGACAAAAGCGCCAACTGTGATCCGCTTGAGGCCCGTGTCCGACAGCGCCTCGATCAGCCGCACCCGCTCGGACATGGCAATGCTGGGGTCGGCGATGCCAAAACCCTCGCGCATGATCTCCTCGCTGTACACCACGGCCGGCCAGTTCATCACCGTGCACTCCCTCGCTGATTTAATTATCTACCTATTATGCAGACCCGGCTGTAGCCGTCAACCGCTGGCCTGACGCCTGTGCGATACCGGATGCCTGGCACGCCAAGCACCGCCGGCCGGCATCGGCGCCCAGGTCGGCCGGTGATAATTACCGCCATGCTGCGTTCGGTTTTTCCTCGCCTAGCCTCAGATGCGACAGCGTCCAAGCGCCCCAAGGCTGCCGAACGGGTGGCCGCTGAGCTGCGCCAGCAGATCGTCATGGGCCGGCTCAAGCCGGGCGACAAGCTGCAACCAGAAAACGTGCTTCAGTCTGAGTTTGCGGTCTCCCGGCCGACCATGCGTGAGGCGCTGCGCCTGCTCGAGTCGGAGTCGCTGATCAGCATCAGCCGAGGCAAGCACGGCGGTGCCCGGGTCAGCTCGATTGATCTGGGCGCCGTTTCCAGTCAGGTCGGCGTGTTTTTGCAACTGCAGGGCACCACCTTGCCCGACGTCTGGTTTGCCCGTACCGTGATCGAGCCGCCAGCTGCCGCCTTGCTGGCCGCGCGTGGCGATACCGCCGTTTTCGATGAGTTACAGGACAACATCGAACAGGCTCGCGAGGCCGCCCGCACCGATCTGGCCCGCTATGCCGATTTGAGCGCCATGTTCTCTATGCTCATCACCCGCCATTGCGGCAACAAGACGCTCAACCTGCTGGCCGCGTTGATCTATGACATCATCCGCCGTCAACACGAGCATGTGACCGAGCGCACCCGCGACAAGGCCAGCGTGGACAGGCTCAGGCAGGAAAGCCTGCGCCGGCGCGAACAGGCCCTGGCGCTGCTGCGCGCGGGCAAGGCGGTCGAGGTCGAGCGCTTCTGGCAGGTGCATCTGGAGCAAATGCGCGATCTGGTGCTGGCCGCCTATGAGGGTCCGATGACCATCGACGTGCTCAGCAGCCCCGCGCGCAAGATGCGACCGATTGCCAAAGTGCGGCGCGCCGTCAAAGCCGCCAAAGTCGCTTAGGCCGCTTAGGCCGCCTCGGCTTTTATTTCACCGGGTCCAGACGCTTGGCCAGCACGGCCGAGTTTTTGCACTTGCTCATCATCCCGCTGTCAAAGCGGGCACGGTCGGCCACCTGCTTGAGCGGTTCCATTTCGTTGTGCGCTGGCCCAGGGTGGCCCGGGGGTGTTTGCCGGGATCGGCCTTTGCTTACCACTGTGCGAAGCCTGTTTCAATGTGTCACTTGCCCGAGTACACCCGGCAAGACCCAGAGGCCCGATGATGGTCCATGGTTTTTCAGTCTTCGTCCTCGTCGACCACTTTCAGCACCCATGGAGCCGTACTGGGCACCCATGGCCTGGAGCCTGCCGAGACGACCTTGCTCATTCCCTTGGTCGCGCGAGCATATGGTGACCAGATCTTTCCCGACATGGCCGTCCACGATCGCTGCGCCGAGATCGCGCTGGCCGGCCTGCACGAGGACGAAGACGAGGTCCAGGAGTACCTGCAAGACCACCTGAGCGTGTACGGTGTGCTCTCACGCACCCGCATCTTCCGGCAACTGGCAACGGATTTTTTCACCCGGCATCCGCACAGCTGCGGCGTCAATCTCGGCTGCGGCCTGTCGTCTTATTTTCAATGGCTCGACCGCCATGACAACCATTGGGTCGACGCGGATCTACCGGCTGTGATGTCGCTTCGCGAGAGCTTGTTGCCCACACTCGGGCCGCGCCATCGCAATGCCAGCGTCGACCTGCGCCGCGCGCACTGGTGGCGATCGCTGGGCCTGCCCCAGGGCCCCCGCGCCCAGCCCGTGTGGGTCATGCTCGAGGGTGTGCTGATGTACCTGCAGCCCCAGGAGGTGATGCATGTGCTGCGCGAATTTGCATGCCATGCACCGCCGGGCTCCGAGCTGGTCTGCGACAGCCTGAGCTGGATGGCCACCGGCTGGGCCAGCTTGCATCCGTCGGTCTCGCACACCGATGCGCAGTTTGCCTGGGGCGCCCGCCAAATGAGCGACTTCACCGCCATCGACCCGCGCCTTTGCAAGCTCTCAGAGCACGCTGTGCTCGATGGCTACAACCTGGCAACGGCCTGGCTGTGCCCGGGCTTTCGCGCGCTGTGGGGCGTGCCAGCCTACGGCATCGTCCGCCTGGGTCTCAGGGGGGCCACACAAGCCCGCTAAACTACGGCCTGTCGCCACGCGGTCGCTCGCCGCGCCGGCCGACGCCCGGAGACTTGGGTGAGTGGTTTAAACCAGCAGTCTTGAAAACTGCCGAAGGGGTGACCCTTCCGTGAGTTCGAATCTCACAGTCTCCGCCAACCATCAAACAAATACGCGCCTTCCGGGCGCTTTTTTGTTTCGGCTTACCATTAAACATACCAAACGAAGACGTGCTTGCCGGCGCGTTTTGGCACTTCGCCTGGATGGTGCTGCACTGGCGTTTGTACTAAAGCGGGTAATAGGGCAATGCGGCCCGGCAGGAAGTTTCGTGGGGGGCCGCTGCTTTAAGGATGCCCAACCGCCGACCCCACCCTACCCCCACCGCCCTAAATCTGTAGATGGGACCCAGAGATCAGCTTCCACACAAATCTGCTCAAAGGGGACCCACGTCGCGCAGTACGGCTACCGGCGAAAAGGCTATTAGCTGCACCTTCTTTCAGCCTATCCACTACCCATTGACCTCCTCGCCCACCATCTGTTGCAGACTACGGGCGGCGGCGAGCTGGACGCTGTCATTGACATCCATGACAACACCCAAGCTCCAGGCCTTGTAATTCAGCGACTGAGTGGCATCGTAGGAGCTAGCGAGCTTGGCAAGCGCCTCACACACAGCTGTCGGCCACCATCTGGCTGACCGATATGGATACCTTTGACGAGATGAACCGCGCTTGGCAGGAGTGGATGGTACCTGGCCATACGCCAGCGCGCGCCACCGTGCACAGCCCCCGTCTGGCCGGCCCGCAGTACGGCGTTGAAATCAAAGTGATCGCGGCGCAGGCCTGAGCCGGTCCCGGGCGGGGCCTGCGCCGGTCCCGGGCGGGGCCTCAGCCGGCCTTGAGCATGCCGCGCTCTTCGATGAACCCGATCACCTGGTCGAGACCGGCTTGGGTCTTGAGGTTGGTCATGACGAAGGGCTTGAGGCCTTTGGGCGTGGTGCGCATGCGCACAGTGTCGGCCTCCATCACTTGCAAGTCGGCGCCCACGTGGGGGGCCAGGTCGGTCTTGTTGATGATGAACAGGTCGCTTTTGGTGATGCCCGGACCGCCTTTGCGCGGGATTTTTTCGCCGGCGGCCACGTCGATCACGTAGAGGGTCAAATCGCTCAGTTCGGGGCTGAAGGTGGCCGCCAGGTTGTCACCGCCCGATTCGACGAACACCACATCGGCGTTGGGGTATTGCTCAAGCATGCGGTCGATGGCCTCCAGGTTGATGGATGCATCTTCACGGATGGCCGTGTGCGGGCAGCCGCCGGTTTCCACGCCCATGATGCGGCTGGCCTCGAGCGCGCCGCTGACGGTCAGCAGGCGCTGGTCTTCCTTGGTGTAGATGTCGTTGGTGATGGCCACCAGATCGTATTGGGCGCGCATGGCTTTGCACAGCATTTCGAGCAAGGTCGTTTTGCCCGAGCCCACAGGCCCGCCTATGCCCACCCGCAGGGGCGGCAGTTTTTTGGTGCGATGGGCGATGTGGTGCAGGCTCATGGTGTGCTCTGAGTGTGGTCAGCTGCGAAACAGCCGGGAGTATTGAATTTCATGCTGGCTCGACAAAATCGCCAGCATGGGTGAGAAGGATTGGCGGTCGTCGTCGTGGGTGCTCAGCGCCTGCTCGACCGCCGCCGGGATGGCTCGGGCCAATTTGGCCAAAATCCGCTGGCCGGCGCTTTGGCCCAGGGGCACGGTCTTGATGGCCGACTGCATCATGTTCTCTGCCCAACCGAAGGCAAAGGCCAGGGCAATGTCGCGGGGTGTGGCTGTGCTCAGGCTGGCGGCCAGCGCAAAAGCGACCGGGTAGCTCGGTGGCAGGTCAGCGCATTGGGTCAGCGGCAGTTCATGGGCCTGGGCGTCGTTGCGCAGCCATTCGAGCAGGGAGCGGCCCATTTGCTCGCTTTGCAGGCGCAGCTCAGCGCTCTCGCGGGTTTGCAGCACCCACGCGTTAAGTTGGCGCACCCGCTCAAAGTCGCGCTCGCGCCAGGCGGGAACGGCCTGCACCAGAACGGCCAGATCGCTTCGGGCTTGACTCAGTTGCAGTTGATCGATCAGCCACTGGCCCGCTTGCGCCTCATCGGTGACCCAACCCGCGTCGACTGCCGCCTCAAGCCCCTCAGAGTACGAAAACCCCCCCACCGGCAGGGCCGGTGAGGCCAGCCAGATCAGCCTGAGCAGGTTCGTTGCCGGCAGGGCAGAAAGATCAGTGGCGGCGTTGTTCAAGGGTGGTCGTGCCCGCAGCCGGGACCGTGCGCGGTGCCGGCTGCGGGTTGGGCGTGGTCATGTCCGTGGCCGTGCGAGTGGCCATGTTTGTGGCCGTGCTCGTGGCCGTGCGAGTGATCATGACCATGACCGCCAGCGGCGTAGGCACCGCCTTCTGGCTCAAACCCTTCCTCGCTAGGCTTGACAATCAGGTGCATGGCACGCAGCATGTCGGCCAGCACATGATCGGGCTCGATCTTCAGATGATCGCTCTTGAGCTCGATCTGCACATGCCGGTTGCCCAGGTGGTAGGCCGCTCGCACCAGATCGAAGGGCGTGCCGTGCTGGGGGCAGGGCGTGATGCGCAGGACCGCCTGAGGCGCTGCAATCACCCGGATCAAGGAGCCGTCGGCGGCCACCAGGATGTCGCCGCCGCGCACCAGCGTGCCACGCGGCAGAAAAACGCCTATGTGCCGTCCGGCAGAGTCGGTGGTGTCAAAACGGCTTTTCTGGCGAACGTCCCAGTCCAGTTCCACGGTGTGGGCCCGTTTGAGCAGCACCTGTGCCAGGCCGGCGCCCTGGGCGATGAGTTTGGAGACTTCCAGCATGTCTTGCTTTGCGCCCGCTCTTAGGGAGCAGGCGCGCGGTGGTTAAAACAGGAAGTATCGCTGAGCCATGGGCAGGCTCTTGGCCGGTTCACAGGTCAGCAGCTGGCCGTCTGCGCGCACCAGATAGGTTTGCGCATCGATCTCCATGACCGGCAGGTAGGTGTTGTGGATCATGTGCTGCTTGCGTACCTGGCGGATGTTGTACGCTGCGCTCACTGTTTTGGCCAGCCCGTAGCGCTCTTTCACGCCGGCGGCCATGGCAGCTTGCGAGACAAAGGTCAGTGAGCCTTTGGCCAGCGCGCCCCCGAAGCTGCCGAACATGGGCCGGTAGTGCACCGGTTGCGGCGTGGGGATCGACGCATTGGGGTCTCCCATGGCTGCATGGGCAATGAAGCCCCCCTTGAGGATGATCGAGGGCTTGATGCCAAAAAAAGCCGGCCGCCAGATCACCAGGTCGGCCCACTTGCCCACCTCGATCGATCCCACCTCGTGCGAGATGCCGTGGGCAATGGCCGGGTTGATGGTGTACTTGGCCACGTAGCGCTTGATGCGCAGGTTGTCGTTGCGATCGCTCTCACCTTGGAGCTTGCCGCGCTGGGTCTTCATTTTGTGTGCGGTCTGCCACGTGCGCAGGATCACCTCTCCCACACGGCCCATGGCCTGACTGTCGCTGCTCATCATGCTGATGGCGCCCATGTCGTGCAAGATGTCCTCGGCAGCAATGGTCTCTTTGCGGATGCGGCTCTCTGCAAAGGCCAGGTCCTCTGCAATGCTGGCGTCCAGGTGGTGGCAGACCATGAGCATGTCCACATGCTCGTCGAGCGTGTTGACCGTATAGGGCATGGTCGGGTTGGTCGATGAGGGCAAGAAGTTGGCCTGCCCCACCACCTTGAGGATGTCGGGTGCATGGCCGCCGCCTGCCCCTTCGGTGTGAAAGGCGCACA
>JAJTGH010000174.1 GCA_021299555.1 Comamonadaceae bacterium | reverse complement strand
TGCGGCGCAACGTTGCCATGATCTTTCAGCACTACAACGTGGTGCCGCGATTGTCGGTGCTTAAAAATGTGCTGACCGGTCGCCTCGGGCGCATGCCGACCCTTGCCTCATGGCTGCAACTGTTCCCGCAGCAAGACATCGAGATCGCTCGCGAATGTCTCAGGCGGGTCGAGCTCGAGCAAAAGGCCGACAGCCGCACCGACAAGCTTTCGGGCGGCCAAAAGCAGCGTGTAGGCATAGCCCGAGCACTGGCTCAGCAGCCCAAAGTGATCCTGGCCGACGAGCCGGTGGCCAGCCTCGACCCAAAAACATCGCGCACCGTACTGAACTACCTGCGCCAAGCGAGTCGGCAGGACGGCATCACCGTGCTGTGCAATTTGCACCAGGTGGAGTACGCCCGCGAATTTGGTGAACGCATCATCGGGGTGGCCGATGGACGCATCGTGTTTGACGGCCCCCCCTCTGCCCTGGATGAACAGGCACTGGCACGCATTTATCCGAGCGGCACGGCACAGGCCGGTACAGCCGAGCATGAATCAGACGATCGCGCTGGGGCCAGGCTTGACGAAGAACTGGAGGCATCATGATGGCATGGGGAAATTTTCGGCTCCTGCTCGGCTCTCAGGGCGCGCGCTCGGGTACGCTGCAGCGCTTGGCAACTGCAGCGTTGGCCATCGCAATACTCTGGTGGGCCGCGATCGGCAGTCAGATCAGTTTTGTTGAACTGGCCAAGGGCGCACCCTGGATGGCCGACTTCATCGGCCGGATGTTCCCGCCCAATTGGGAATTCGCGGCCAAACTGGTCAAACCGGCCGTCGAAACCGTGCAAATCGCGATTTGGGGCACCCTGTTTGGCGTGATTCTCGCGGTCCCGGTCTGTTTTCTGGCCGCACGCAATATTTCGCCCAATCTGGCGGTTTTTCATTTCATGCGCCAAGTGCTCAACATCGCGCGCGGCATCAATGAGATCATCCTGGCTCTGATCTTCGTGGCGGCAGTCGGACTGGGGCCTTTCCCTGGCGTGCTGGCCCTGGCTTTGCACGGCGCAGGAATGTTGGGCAAGTTCTTTGCAGAGTCGATCGAAGAAATCGATCAGGGACCGATCGAGGCCCTGCGTTCGACCGGCGCCGGCCCGATACAAATCATCATCTTTGGCGTGATGCCGCAAGTGATCACCGCCTGGATCGCCGTTATCTTGTACCGGTTTGAAACCAATCTGCGGCAAGCCACCGTACTGGGCATGGTGGGGGCCGGCGGCATCGGCTTTGAGTTGGTGGGCAGCATGAAACTGTTTCAGTACCAGGACACCGCCACCTGCATTTTGGTGATTGTGGTCATGGTGATGACAGCTGACTTTGTCTCGAGCAGGTTGCGCGCACGGATACAGCAAGGAGGGCAGTGATGGCCCCTGTTGCAGATCCTTCCTACTTTCACAACCCGGTTCGCACTGTCTTTGCTCCCGGTGCGCTCGGGCAGTTGCCCCATCTTCTGGGCAACCGAAGGGCAGCGCTGGTGATCTTTCCGCAAGCCCGGCAAATGGGTCTGCTCGATCGCATCAAGGCTTTGCTCGGTGATCAACTGGTCACAGTGATCGATGACGTGCAACCCAACCCGGACGTTGCCGAATTGGCTCAAACCTGGGAATCCTTCTGGCATGAGCCCGACCGCGTGCAGACCATCATTGCTGTGGGCGGCGGCAGCGTGATCGACACCGCCAAGGCCTTGATGGTGGGCAATGACAGCCTGAGTTTCAGCGACATGGTGCTCGGCCTGGCTGGACACGCGCCTCTTGCCGCCACCCGGTTCAAGTCGCTGATCGCCGTACCCACCACAGCGGGCACAGGCAGCGAAGTCACACCCTGGGCCACGATTTGGGACCGCAAGGCTCAGAAAAAATACTCTTTGCACCTGCCGCAGACCTGGCCGGAAATGGCTTTGATCGATCCGCAACTGATGGTCACGCTGCCCGCCTCGGTGACACTGCAAAGTGGCCTCGATGCGCTCTCGCATGCGCTCGAAGCCATTTGGAATCTCAATGCCAACCCCTTGTCCGACACATTCGCTGTGTCCGCTGTGCAGGACGTGATGCGCGTTTTACCGCTTCTGATGAACGACCTGGACAATCTTCCTCTGCGTGGTCAGATCGCTCTGGCCGCGCTCAAGGCCGGGATGGCGTTTTCGAACACAAAAACAGCGCTGGCACACTCCATCTCCTACGAGATGACCCTGCGCTATGGCCTGCCCCACGGGATTGCCTGCTCCTTTCCCCTGCCCTTTGTCATGCAGCGGGCCGTTGGCCGCCGCTCAGATCGCGATGCGGTGCTGGCGCAAGCGCTCGGGGTCTCTGCGCCCCAAGGCCCGGCCAAGCTGGCTCAGTTCATGGAGTCGCTGGGCGTCAAGACGCGGTTTTCAGACTACGGGGTGCCCGACGAAGAGGTCGATCGCATGGTTCAAGACGCGCTGGCCGGCGCAAGAGGGCGCAACTTCATTGGTCAGTAAGTCCGTGCGAGCGGGCGCTGCAAACGCAAAAGGCATCTTGCGATCAGTCGCCCAGCACCACGCCTTCGCGACGCGGATCGGCGCCGCCCAATAGCCCGGAGGGCGTGACGACAATGCCCTGCAGACCGCTGGTCATCTCGATGGCCTGCACCTCGTGGCCCATGGCTTGCAGGGGTGCAGTCAGCGCCTCGAGCACACTGCCCTTTTCAATTTCGGTGGCACGGTTTCGGCTGCCGCGATTGGGC
Organism: Comamonadaceae bacterium; assembly: GCA_021299555.1. Taxonomy (GTDB): domain Bacteria; phylum Pseudomonadota; class Gammaproteobacteria; order Burkholderiales; family Burkholderiaceae_C; genus Polaromonas. The sequence goes on along the minus strand of JAJTGH010000174.1, from coordinate 1,886 downwards.
AGAGCAATGGCCTGCTGTATGTCGAGCTTCCAGTCGATCACGCCCACCAAAGCCTTGGCCACGTAATTGATGATGGAACTGCCTCCGGGCGAGCCGGTGGCCATGAAGAAGCGACCCTGGCCGTCGAACACCAGCGTAGGCGCCATGCTGCTTCGCGGCCTCTTGCCAGGCTCAACCCGGTTGGCCACAGGGCGGCCACCTTCCTGCGGATTGAGCGCAAAGTCGGTGAGCTGATTGTTGAGCAAGAAGCCGTGAACCATGATGCGACTGCCAAATTGCGACTCGATCGTGGTCGTCATCGAGACCGCCAAGCCGTCTTGGTCGACCACCGAGACATGGCTGGTGGCCGGCAATTCAGAACGATCGTCGGCCGACCAGCTGACCTTCACGCCAGGCGGCACCCCATGCTGGGCGCGCTTCATGCTGCTCGATGGGGCAATGAGGGCGCTGCGGGACTTGAGGTAGTCGGCTTCCACCAACGCACCGGTGGGCACGGGAACAAAGTCCGGGTCGCCCACGTAAAAGTCCCGGTCCGCATAGGCCAGCCGGCCCGCCTCCGAAAACAAATGCACGGCCTGAGCCGAATTGGGCTGGAGCCGGCTCAAATCGAAAGGTTCGAGCACGCCCAGCAGGGCCAACACCGCGATACCGCCCGATGACGGCGGCGGCATGCCGCACACCCGATAAGCCCGGTAGGGGCCACAAAGCACCGGCCGCAGCATGGCCCTGTAGGACTGCAGGTCCTGCTCGCTCAGGTCGCCCGGCCGCGCGTGACGGGCCACCGCTGCGGCCATGTCACGCGCGATTTCGCCTCGGTAAAACGCATCCGGACCTTCCCTGGCGACCCTGCGCAGCACCGCCGCGAAAGCCGGATTTCTGAGCGTGGCACCCACGGCCAGCGGCCGGCCTGCCGCATCAAAAAAATAAGCCTTTGCCGCTGCGTCGTTCTTGAGAAAAGGGTCTGAGGCGATCAGCGCGTTCAGGCGCGCGGAAACAGCAAAGCCCGACTCGGCCAAGGCAATGGCAGGGTCAAACAAATGTGCCCAAGGCAACTTGCCATGGCGCTGATGGGCCAGCTCGAGCATGCGCAGCAAACCCGGTACGCCCACAGACAGCCCGGAGTTCACTGCATCGCCAAAGGCCATGGGCCGACCATCGGGTCGCATGAAACGCGTTGGCTGCGCTGACGCTGGCGTGGTTTCGCGGCCGTCAAAGGCGAGGATGGCCTGGCGCCGTGCATCCCATGTCAGCATGAACGCGCCGCCACCAATGCCCGACGATTGCGGCTCGGTCAAATTGAGCATGAGGGCCGCAGCAATGGCGGCATCGACCGCGCTGCCGCCAGCGCGCAGCATCTGATGCCCCGCGGCAGATGCATGGACGTTGGCCGTAGCAATCATCTGCCGCTCGGCCCGCACTGCCGGCCTGAGACTGAGAGCAACGCCCGAGGCCGCTTCGGGCGCAGCATCTTGCGGCGCGGCACTTTGAGCCCAGGCCGGCCCACCCAGGGCCGCTGCCACGGCCGCAAAAACGATCAGCCGCAGTGCAGGTGCAGTCATCTCACGTCCACCCTCACTTGCCCTTGCCCGGGTCTGACCCTGCCTTTTTGTCAGGGATGACAACGTCAACCACCGCGCCAACCGTCTTGACGCCAGCTTTGGCGACCGTGGCCACAGACGTTACGGCCAGATCGGCCGCCGCCACCACAGCACAGCCCGTTAAAGAAAAAAGTACGAAAAAATAAACTGTGAGGCGCATGGCTGAGCAATCGGTTAAAGATCTGATGTTTGCTATATTTTGACTCATGCATCAAAACGTCAAAAAATGGTCTTTCTCGCTGGCCCTGACCCTGCTGGCGCCTCTGGTCCTTGCCTCTGAAGGTCGGC
>JAJTGH010000173.1 GCA_021299555.1 Comamonadaceae bacterium | reverse complement strand
CGACAAAGCCAAGCGTCTGGCCTCCTGGATGGCCCTTGAAAAGGCGCTGGAATCGGGCGAATTCGTCACCGGTCAGACCACCGGCAAGGTCAAAGGCGGCCTGACCGTGCTGGTCAACGGCATCCGCGCCTTCCTGCCCGGCTCGCTGATCGACACGCGCCCCATCAAGGATCTGACCCCCTACGAGAACAAGACCCTCGAGTTCAAGGTCATCAAGCTCGACCGCAAGCGCAACAACGTGGTGCTCTCGCGCCGTGCCGTGGTCGAAGCCTCGATGGGCGAGGAGCGCGCCAAGCTCATGGAAACCCTCAAGGAAGGTTCTGTGGTCCATGGCGTGGTCAAGAACATCACCGAATACGGTGCGTTTGTGGACTTGGGCGGCATCGACGGCCTGCTGCACATCACCGACATGGCCTGGCGCCGTGTCCGCCACCCCAGCGAAGTGGTTCAAGCTGGTCAGGAAATCACCGCCAAGATCCTCAAGTTCGACACCGAGAAAAACCGGGTCTCGCTGGGCCTCAAGCAAATGGGCGACGACCCGTGGATGGGCGTTTCGCGCCGAGGTCGAGGTCATGGTACTGGAGATCGATGAAGACAAGCGCCGCATCTCGCTGGGTATGAAGCAATGCCGTGCCAACCCCTGGCAAGAGTTCGCGCAAAACACCAAGCGCGGCGACCGCGTCAAGGGTCCGATCAAATCGATCACCGACTTCGGCGTGTTCGTGGGCCTGGCTGCTGGCATCGACGGCTTGGTGCACCTGTCAGACCTGTCCTGGAACGAGGCGGGCGAGGCGGCTGTTCGCAACTACAAAAAAGGCCAGGAAGTCGATGCCATCGTGCTGGCCGTGGATGTGGACCGCGAGCGCATTTCCCTGGGTATCAAGCAACTCGACGGCGACCCGTTCTCGACCTTTGTTTCGGTCAACGACAAAGGTGCGACCGTCACCGGCAAGGTCAAGACCGTCGATGCCAAGGGCGCGGAGATCGATCTGGGCGAAGACATCATCGGCTACCTGCGCGCCAGCGAGATCAGCCGCGACCGCGTCGAGGATGCCCGCAACGTGCTCAAAGAAGGCGATGAAGTCACGGCCGTTGTGGTCAATGTGGATCGCAAGACCCGCAACATCCAGCTATCGGTGCGCGCCAAAGACACGGCCGACCAGGCCGAGGCCATGGCCAACCTGTCGCAAAACAGCGGCAACGCCGGCACCACCAGCCTGGGCGCCTTGTTGCGCGCCAAGCTCGACAACGGCAGCAACAGCTAGTCGTTGAGCCCACTGCAGGGTGCGCCGACTTTTGTGGGCGCACCCGCTTTTTTGTGCACTGTGCCGATCCGATGCACCCATGACCCGATCTGACCTCGTTGAAGAACTGGCCAACCGATTTCCACAGCTGACCCAAAAGGATGCTGAATCGGCGGTCAAGGCCATCCTCGATGCCATGAGCCAGGCCCTGGTACGCGGCCACCGCATTGAAATTCGCGGCTTTGGCAGCTTCACCATCAACCGCCGCCCACCCCGCATGGGCCGCAACCCCCGCTCCGGCGAGAGCGTGGCCATCCCCGAAAAACGCGTCCCCCATTTCAAGCCCGGCAAAGCCCTGCGTGAAGCCGTTGACCAGCGAACTCAAGCGCTCATGTCACTGACCGCCCTAATGGAGCCACCCATGATCGCCCGTAATGGAGCCAGCTGAGGTGCTCGTTTTGGGCTTTTCGGTACCCCGATTTTGACTGGTTTTTGGGAGCTCTTTTGGGGTGCAGTCTGGGGGCTTTCAATTTGTTGTTTTTGCCACCCCTGGGTAGGGGGCTGTGGAGCTTGTGGGCAGCCGCCGACCGGTGGGCAAGGTGTGGGAAGCACGAAGTGGTTTGCACACCTTGTCCACGGGGGATCGCGCTTGCGCGATCAGGCGGGAATCGGCGCAGCCGACTGTCCATCAAATCCACAGCCTGACTCGCCTACGACTTTGATTTCTGAGCGGCCTTGACCGGCATTGGCGGCGCCCCGGTTCTGGGCGTTCGGTGGCTCGGGCCATCGAGCGTGACCGTGTAGGCGCCATGCTTGAGCCGGTCGATGGTGGCTGCGCCAAGCAACTTGTTGTCGGCAAAGGCCTCGTGCCATTCGTCGACCGCCAGGTTGCTGGTGATGAGGATCGGCAGCTTCTCGTAACGCTGGGCGATGATCTCGTGCAGGTCGTCATCCTGAGGTGAGCCGATGGGCTTGAGGGCGAAGTCGTCGAGGATCAACAGGCGGACTCGGCACAGCATCTTCATGCGCCGGCCATGCACGCCCGATAGGCGCGAACGGTGCAAAGCAGCAAAGAACTGCGACTGCGTGGCAAAGTGCACCTCATGGCCCTGACGGACCGCTTGGTGGCCGATGGCCTGCGCCAGGTGGCTCTTGCCGGTGCCCACCGGCCCGACGATGTGGACCGGCGCGTTCTCGTGGATGAAGCGACATGTCAGCAAGTCGTTGATCAGGGCGCGGTTGAGGGACGCTGCAGCATTGAAGTCAAACTGCTCGATCGTCTTGGTGCTGTGGAATGCGGCCATGCGAAGGCGACGTGCGAACCTGGCCTGATCGCGCCGTGCGAGTTCGTCTTGCACCAGCAAGGTCAGGAACTCGGCGGGTGCGAGTTGCTCGGCCAGTGCCTGGCGGTTGCGGGTTTCCAAAGAGTCGAGCATGCCCGACAGGCGCAGGCTCTTGAGCATGGGGGTGAGTTCGGTAAACGGATTCATGGTCTGGGTCTTGTCAATGCAGATCGAACGATTGCTGGGCGGTAGCAGGACGGTAAAAGCGTGATTTGCCCTGGTACACCGGGCTGGGTGGGGCGATGGGCTGAGGGACCTGATCCAGGCCCTTCTCGAGCATCAGCCGTGCCGTTCTGACCGAGACAATGTCGGCCTCGTGCATGCGCTTGCAGGCCACCTCCAGCCTATCGGTGCCAAACTGATCGGCTAGGCGCAGCAGCCCTTGCACGCCGCGCAGCCGGTCGAGCACCCGGTCTGCGAACATGCGCTCGACCAGTGCCAGGCAGGCCGGGCCGACGGCTTGGGCCTGTTCGAGACAGTAGCGCGGGGTGCGCATCTTCCAAGCCTGCGCTGCCGGCGGCAGGTGATCGTCAACGCTCGATCGGTACCCCCGTTTACGACCGCGTACATGGCTGGCCACGAGTTGGTGGTCGGCATCGAAGACCTCCACCATGGCGGAAGTCGCACGCACATGAACTTGCGTACCGATGAGCCGGAAGGGCACCGAGTACAGGCCGTAGTTGAACTGCACATGGGTGTCGCGGTGCACCGCGGCCTTGACCCAGCAGCACACGTCGGGCGCGCGCTCGGGCAGCGGCAGCAGCGTAGCGCGCTCGAGTTCGAACAGCGCCAGCGGTTGCTCGCGCGTGCTGCCGTGAATGCGTCGGCCGGCCACCTCCATCACCCACTGGCGGGCCTGCCGGTTGAGGTCGTGCAGATCGACGAACTGCCGCAAAGGCAGGAAGTTGCCCTTGACGTACTTCACCCCGGACTCGACGATCCCCTTCTTGGCCGCGTCGGCCGGCGGACAGGGGCTGACCACAAAGCCGTAGCCCTGCGCGCATTCGGCGTACGCTCGCTGCACTTGGGGGTCATCGAACACAGCGCGCGTGATGGCGCACTTGGGGTTGTCGATGATCACGCGCCGCACCACACCACCGAAGTGCCGCAAGGCATGGTGGTGGCAGCGTTGCCAGGTCTCCGAAGACTGGTCCAACACGAACTCGACGTACTGGTGGCGGCTAAAGCACAGCGTCATGACGAAGAACCACGTGCGCACCATCTGGCCGCTGTCGGGGTCCCTGACCTGCGGGCCGGCACCGAAGTCCACCTGCGCAGCCTCTGCGGGCGCGAAGTCCAGGATCATCGTGGGCTCGACCTTGGTGCCCTTGAAACGACGCAGGAAGCGCCGTACCGCGCTGTAGTGCCCGGCAAATCCATGGTTACGCTGCAGCGCGGCGTGGATCGCCACACCTTGTACACCTTGGTTAAACCACTGCTCGATCATGTCGGCGTAGGGCTCCAGACTGGAGCTCTGGGGCCTGATCACCGGTCCCCCCTGGGCCCGCTTGTAGGCTTGAAGTGCTTGCAGCAACTGTGCCTCTGGCGGCAGCGCCAGCGTGGGCTCGAGCCAGCCCTGCTGCTGGGCCAACACGCGCAGGATCGACAGCTTGTGCCGCCCAAGGACACCGTCTCGACTGATCTGGCGATCTCGCTCACCACGGCGCATGCGGTACAGCGCCTCTCGATATTCATGCATCTCGATTCTCCGGTTTGCCATGGTCTGCCTGCTCAAAAAAGCGGCAAGTATGGCGGGTTAGGAAAGAACCGAAATGCCCAGACGAGACCCTCTACGCTGGCTCCATTACGCGATCACGGGGTGGCTCTATTAGCCGATCCCCGAATGGCTCCATTAGCCGATCCCCGAATGGCTCCATTAGGCGATCATGGATTGGCTCCAATGCCCCGATCCTGAAATGGCTCCAATGGGGCGATCGCTGACACACGTAGTCTGCGCGGCAGCAACCTCGCGAAACAACTACAAACGGTAGCGCGGATTATCAGCATGAGGACGTTGCTGGGGCAACGGCGCCAGGTCTTCTTCGTCGGAATTGGCGGCTTCGACACCCACGACAACCAAAACCAGTCCCATGGAGACCTCTTGGCCCGTTTATCGCATGGCCTCGGGTATTTCGATGAGGCCATGGGGTCATTGGGCACACGTGACTCAGTCGTTTTATTCACCGCATCAGACTTCGGCCGGGCCTTCTCCAGTAACGGCGACGGGACCGACCATGGATGGGGAGGGCACCACTTCGTGATGAGTGGAGAAACCACGCTGCGGGGCGGAGAGATAGTGGGACGATTTCCGGCGCTTGGTATCGAACATGCGGAAGCGGTCAATAGTGGAGCACTAATCCCAGCCATTTCGATCGAACAATTGGGTGTAACAATTGGTCGCTGGTTTGGTTGTAGCGAAAATAATCTTGACTTGGTATTTCCTAATTTACGCAACTTTGGCAGCGAACGTAATCTCGGTTTCTTGAACTGACAATTTCCGCCTGATAAATATTTTAGATATAACCCACCGATTGGCGCGTCTCAGTTGCGTCAGACCGCAATCACTGACGTCCGTATACTAGTTTTTCTTCAATCTTTTTTTGCACCCACTTCGCCACGTTCTTGTAGACGATACGCTGGTAGCCGCTAGATTGAATCTCTTCCCAGTGTCGACCGATCAAAGCCTCGATAGCTTCGATAGTAGGCGCAGCCAAATCCACGTCTTCACTGAAGATCAGCTTGTCGCCCACGGCAAAATCCAAAGTACCCCAGTCGCGCGGGTTTGGCAACTCATCAATGCTGACGTACAGCGTGGCTAGGTCACGCCTAGGGCTGAGCTTGTTCACAATGCTTGCTAGCAGGTCCATCTGTTTCACTATCGGTGGTCACTGGCAATCGCTTCGCGCTTCAGCGCCATGTGCACCCAGTCCACTACTTCACCGCTAGGTTGATAGCCGATGACCAAGTCTTTGAGCAGGGCGCGAATCATGGGCACATCATTTACGCTCATAGCCATGCTCAGGGTGTTGAGCTTTTGTTCCAGCTGCGGCCAGCTCAGATACTGCTCATGAGCCTTCATAATGCGCGGGTGCGGGGTGGTCTTGGGGTCATCGCCAATCAGAAGTTCTTCATAAAGCTTTTCACCTGGGCGCAGGCCGGTCACGGTCAGCTCAATATCGCCGTTGGGGTGCAGTTCGTCTCGCACCGTCAGGCCAGAGAGTTCCACCATGCGCCGGGCCAGATCGACGATCTTGACAGGTTGGCCCATATCCAGCACAAACACATCGCCGCCCTGCCCCATGGCGCCAGCTTGAATGACCAGCTGCGCGGCCTCGGGGATAGTCATGAAGTAGCGGGTGATGTCAGGATGTGTCAGGGTGATTGGGCCACCGTTCTTGATCTGCTCCCGAAACAGGGGCACCACCGAGCCGCTGGAGCCCAGCACATTGCCGAAGCGCACCATCGAGAAGGTGGTAGACGGCTTCGCCTGCAGCGCTCCGCTCGCAGTAACAAATTCGCCGCCATCGCGAGCGAAGCGCGGCGATCTATTTACCTCAGCCAGGGCCTGAAGAACCATCTCTGCCAGTCGCTTAGTCGCGCCCATGATGTTGGTGGGTCGTACCGCCTTGTCGGTGCTAATCAGCACAAAATTCCGCACGCCGTTGTGCGCAGCCGCTTCGGCACACACCCGTGTGCCCCACACATTGTTGC
>JAJTGH010000172.1 GCA_021299555.1 Comamonadaceae bacterium | reverse complement strand
CGCAGCGCCTCGGGCCGGCTGGCATTGCCTTTTCCCAAAAAACCCAGGTTCATCGGGAACGCGTCGGCGGCCTGCAGCATGCGCTCAATGTTCCAGGGGCCGGGCGTGCAGGTGGTGGCAAAGGTGCCGGTGGCGGGCCCGGTGCCGCCGCCCATCATGGTGGTCACGCCCGAGCTGAGCGCCTCTTCGATCTGTTGAGGGCAAATGAAGTGGATGTGCGAATCGATGCCACCCGCGGTGACGATCAGGCCCTCGCAGCTGATGATTTCGGTACCAGCACCGATGACGATGTCCACGCCCGGCTGCACATCGGGGTTGCCTGCCTTGCCGATCGCAGCGATGCGCCCGCCCTTGAGCCCAATGTCGGCCTTGATGATGCCACTGTGGTCAATGATCAGTGCGTTGGTCAGCACCGTGTCCATGGCGCCTTGTGCGTTGGTCAGCTGTGACTGTGCCATGCCATCGCGGATGGTCTTGCCACCGCCGAACTTGACTTCTTCGCCGTAGCTGCCGGCGCGCAAAGTCAGGTCGGCTTCGACCTGGGCAATCAGGTCGGTGTCGGCCAGTCGCAGGCGGTCGCCGACGGTCGGTCCAAACATTTCCGCATAGGCGCGGCGTCCAATGGTGGCCATGATCTGTCCTTAAAGCTTGCCTTGCACCAGACCGCGAAAGCCCCAGACCTCGCGGTTGCCCGCGTAGTCCACCAGCTCCACAGTGCGCTGTTGTCCGGGCTCAAAGCGAACCGCGGTTCCTGATGCGATGTTCAGTCGCATTCCCTGGGCGGCTTTGCGGTCGAAAGACAGGGCCTGATTCGTTTCGGCAAAGTGATAGTGCGAGCCGACCTGAATGGGCCGGTCGGCCGTGTTTTGCACCACCACGGTCAGCGTGCGTCGGCCGCTGTTGAGATCCAGTGGGCCGTCGTCGGTCAGCAGTTCGCCAGGGATGATCGCCATGGGCCTGTCCTTTACTTGCGAGAAATCCACACGCCCAGGGCGACCGCCGCCGCCACGGCGATCCATCCAAAGGCATCTGTGGCGTGCCAGTGGCCGCCAGCCAGTGCGTGGCCGTCGTGCGCTTGCGAGGCGCCGGCTGCAAGCATGCAGGCAATGAGAACAAATGTGCGCATGGTGTTTCAGACGATGGGTTGATGGACGGTGACCAGTTTCGTGCCGTCGGGGAAGGTGGCCTCGACTTGGATATCGCTGATCATTTCGGGAACGCCCTCCATGACGTCGTCGCGTGCGAGCAGGGTTCGACCCTCGCTCATCAGGGCGGCCACGGTCTTGCCCTCACGCGCGCCCTCCATGACCGCCGCGCTGATGAACGCGACCGCCTCCGGGTAGTTGAGCTTGAGTCCGCGTGCGCGGCGGCGTTCGGCCAACAGCGCGGCAGTGAAGATGAGCAGCTTGTCTTTCTCGCGAGGGCTTAGTTCCATGGAATCTCCGGGGCCTGCAGGGGCACAATCGTGGGCTGCAAAAACGGTGCCAAGCTGCGCGTTTTGCAAGCCTGCAGTATCGCCGCACCGAGTCGCTCTAGCCAGCGCTTGGGCTCGATGTCGGGGCGGTGTTCCCCCTGGGGCTTGCAATGCCTGCCGTCCCTCGGGGCTTGGGCCCATGCCCCGATGCACGTCAATGGGGATCGCCCGTCCCGGTTTGCACCAAATCCAAGCCTTTTTTTAGGCGCCGGGAAATTTGCACGAAATCGGTGCGCCAGGTGGTGCGGTGTGACCGTTTGGGTCCACGCGCTGTGTGTGGAGGTCCTTCGATGTGGCATCGGGGCTGGGGCGCTACAATGGCAGATTGTCAGCTTCCGAGCAGGTGCCCACCGGTGGATCTTTTCTTCATCCTTTCTTGCGGCCCTCACAGCTTGGAAGCTGGTTGTCTGTCTTGAGGGGTTTGCGTACATGGCCAAGGAAGAACTGATTGAAATGCACGGTTTGGTGGAAGAGGTTCTGCCGGACTCGCGGTTTCGTGTGACGCTGGACAATGGTCACAAGCTGATCGCCTACACCTCGGGCAAGATGCGCAAGAACCACATCCGTATTTTGGCGGGTGACGAAGTGTCTCTGGAGCTCTCGCCCTACGATTTGACCAAGGGGCGCATCACGTTCCGCCACATCGCTGGACGAGCGCCGGCTGTGCCGCGCGCGCAGCGCTGATCCGGGCGCACCAACAAAAAAACGCTGCTGATGCAGCGTTTTTTTATGGGGTTCGGTCGGCCACTTCAGTGGCTGTTCGAGCCGCGGTGAGCCCAGGCCGTGGTGTTTTTCTCGATGTAGCTGAACAGCTCGTACATCAGCATGGCCATGGCACCCACGACCACCAGGCCCGCGAAGGCCAGACCCATTTGCATGGCCGAGCCGGCCGAGATCAGCAGGTAGCCTATGCCCTCGTTGGCGGCGGTCATCTCCGAAACCGTGGTTCCCACGAAAGCGAGCGTGATGGCCACTTTGAGAGAGCCGTAAAAGTAGGGCATGGAGCGCGGCAGGCCCACCTTGACCAGCACGTCCCAACGCTTGGCCCCGAGCACGCGCAGCACGTCTTCGAGCTCGGGCTCGAGTGTGGCCAAGCCGGTGGCGATGTTGACCATGATGGGGAAAAACGAGATCAGGAAAGCGGTCAGTATGGCCGGTCCGATGCCGATGCCAAACCACACCACCAAAATCGGCACGAAGGCGGCCTTGGGCAAGGCGTTAAAGGCTGTCATGAGCGGGTAGACCGCGGTGTAGGCCAGGCGCGATGAGCCGATCAAAAAGCCGAGCATCAATCCGACGATGATGGCCAGGCCAAAGCCGGCCATGGTGACCCAGTAGGTGCGCCAGGCGTGAGCGGCAATGACGCCTCGAAATTCGACGAATTGCTCCCAGATTCGAGCCGGGCTGGGAAACACGAATTCCGAGACCTGAAAGGCCGAGCATATCAATTGCCACAGGGCAATGACTACCACCAGCAAGATCCAAGGCGAGAACTTCTCGAGTTGTTTTTTGTTCATTTCTCTAGGCCGTCCGATCCTTGGGGCTCACTGGGCAACCGGGGTGCCTTGCTTGCGCATGGCACCAATGTGGCCGCGCAGCTCGTGCACGATGTCGGTGAATTCCTTGGTGTAGGTGATCTCCAGATCGCGCGGGCGGGGCAGGTCGATTTCGCGGCGCACCACAAAACGCCCCGGGCTTTTGCTCATCACGTACACCGTGTCGGCCAGGAACACCGACTCGCGCAGGTCGTGCGTGACCAAAATCACGTTAAAGCGCTGCTCGGTCCAGAGGTCCCGCAAGATGCACCAGAGCTCCTCGCGGGTGAACGCATCGAGCGCGCCGAAGGGCTCGTCGAGCAGCAGCATCTTGGGCTCATGAATCAGTGCTCGGCAGATGCTCGCGCGTTGCTGCATACCGCCCGAGAGCTGCCAGGGGAATTTGTCCTCATAGCCACCGAGGCCGACCTTTTGCAGCAGGGCACGCGCGCGCGCCTCGTACTCCTGGCGTTTTTGCTTGAGCTGGCTGCGGTGCGGTTCAACGATCTCCAGTGGCAACAGCACGTTATCGACCGTGGTGCGCCAGGGCAACAACGATGGGGCCTGGAAGGCCATGCCCGAGATCTTGAGCGGTCCGGTGACGCCCTGGCCATCGATGCGGATGCTTCCTTGCGAGGGCATGCGCAGGCCGGTGGCCAGCTTCATGAAGGTGGATTTGCCGCAGCCCGAAGGCCCGACGATGGCAATGAACTCGCCCTCCTGCACTTTCAGGTCGATGGCCTCGACCGCATATTGCTTTTGGGCCAACAGCTCGTCGTTGTAGGCGAGCCAGACGTCCTGAAAATCGACGAAGGGCGAGTGGTTCATTACTTTTTGGCCGGTGCTTTCGCCGGGGCGGCCTTGGGGGTGGGCAAGATGTTCAGGGCGGCTTTGGAGGGCAGGAAGGAGCCGTTCCAGATGACGTCCGGGTTGACGCGGGTCTTGGTGCCGAAGGCGTCAGAGACCTGCGAGGCCATGAGCGACAGGCGACCTGGGTTGAGCTGGCCAAAGCCTTCTGCGCGCGCGTCGGGGCTGTTGATCACAGTGTCGATGGCCAGTTGCAGGCGGCGTGTCTCCAGCGCCACGTTGATGATGCCGTCACGCTGCTTGACGAACTCGATTGCCGCGGCCGGGTTGGCGATCACGTCTTTGGCGCCCTTGGTGAATGCGGCCAAGAAGGCTTTGACGGCCTCCGGGTTGTCCTTGAGGATTTTGGGCGATGCAATGATCACGTTGCCATAGAGCTTCACGCCAAAGTCGGCATAGGGCAAGATGGTCACGTCTTCTGCTTTGACGCCCCGGGCCTCCAGATTGAGCAGCGAGGTGAAGGTAAAGCCGGTGATGGCGTCAACATCGCCGCGGGCCAGCATGGTCTCGCGCAGCGGTGGATCCATCGCGGTCCAGGTGACAGCGCCGATGCTGTTGGCCTTCTGGAAGATGGGGAAGGCGCGGCGGCCAGCGTCAAACACAGGCGCACCCATTTTCTTGCCGGCCAGGTCGGCGGGGGTGTTGATGCCGGTCTTCTTGAGCGCCATCACCGATGCGGGCGTGTTGTTGTAGACCACCATGATGGCCACCGGCTTGTTCGGCGCGTCCGGGTTGTTGGCGTGAAACTCCATCAACGCGGCCAGGTCTGCAAAGCCCAGGTCATAAGTGCCCGACGCTACGCGGGTCA
>JAJTGH010000016.1 GCA_021299555.1 Comamonadaceae bacterium | reverse complement strand
GAAAGCTGAAATTGCTCAGGGCGTGCAACTCGGCATAGGCCGGCAGACCGTGCTGCATCTCAGGCGAAAAGGCCGTGCAAAAACCAACCGCCCGCCTGCTGCCGTGCAAGTCGTTCGCGAAAGATCCACAGCAAACCGGCCAGCTTGCTGTGGGCAATGAAATAGTCGCGCATCACCGGCGGCTGGCTTGCGCGCATCTGCGTGCCCTGCCCTGGCAGCAGGCCGTGCCAGCCTGAAGTCTCAAGACGCTGCGGGCCGACCAACAACACCAGCGGGCCTTCGTAGCAGGGTCGCTCGTTGCAGACTTTGAGGCGCAGGGGCTCACGCAAAAGCCAGGTGGGAAGCAGGTCAAATGGCCCCCCCTCTGGCCGTGCTGCCCCCTCTAATTCCCCGCTCGCCCTTTTGGAGAGGGTCGGGGTGAGGGCAGCGCGCACCACCGCCTTGTCCCACAGTTGCATGCGCTCGGGCACGTGGCAGGCCAAGCCCTGCCAGTGTTGCACCGCATCGGGCCCCAGACGTGCGCCCAAGCGCTCCACCATCTGCTCCAAGCTGGCGCCTTGGCGCTGCTCTTGAGGCAGTAGGCTGCGGCTTTCTGCCTGAAAAACCACGGTCTCCAGACTTTGCAAGACCAGAGACCGCACGGGTGCGGGCAACTGCACGCGGGCCAGCCGCTCGGCCGCCAATCGGGCGATGTGCGAAACATCCTGCGTGGCCTGCGACAGGCGCAGCACCAGTTCGCCCGAAGGCTCGCTGGCGCGCCGGACGTCGAGCTGCCATAGCAGGCGCAAAGCCAGCACAGCGTGGCTGCGTGCCTCAAGCCAGACCTTGAGCTGCAACAGCAGGCGCTGCAAGGCAAACAGCAGACCGGCACTGTGCTCCACCATGGCCGGCAACTCGATGCGCTGCTCAAAGACTTCGGGCAGTTGCAGCCAGACATGGCTTTCAGGCCGCTGCCCAAAGGCGACATCGAGCGCATCGAGCAATGGCTGTCCAAACCGGCGGGCCAGACCGTCGCGGGGCAGTTTTCGCACATCATCCCAGCAGCGGCAGCCCAGACGCGAGAGCACGTCGAGGTGAGGCACTGCCGCGTCAAGCACCTGCAACGGCAACTGGCCCGGACCCACCCGCGCAGACTCACGCCAGGGCTGCGCCAAGCGCAGTCGGCCCAACGCCACCAAAGCTGTCTCCCCTGGTGCTGCGCGCAAGCCAGCGGGCCACAGCACTTCGCGGCTGCGGCCCTGCAGCTCGATCAGCAAACCACGCATTCCACCGAACAGGCGCAGACTGGCAGAGACTTCCATGAGCACCGCATCGGTTGCCCGCGCCACGCGCGGAGTAAAGTCCAAGGCCTTCCAGGCCAGAGGCTCAAGCCCGGCAGACTCAAGCCCCTGCGGCTCAAGCCAGGCTTGCAACGCGACCCAACGCATCTGCAGGCTCCCGATTCAAGACCGAGCCTGACCCACGCCGCCCGCGGGCCTGTGCGCGGCTGGCCGCCAGCAGCGCCTGCAGGCCGGGAGTGGCCGTGAGCAATGACAGGCTCAGATCCAAAGGTGGGCCGCGCCGCTTGAGCACACGCACCAGCAGGACCGGTGTGGGTTGGTTTGTAGCCACGGCATCGCCCCACTGCATCAGCAAGCGCAGGGGGGCGGGTGAACTCTCATGCTGCGCGCTCTGTGGACGAAACACAAACAGCAACTTGGCGTGCTCTTGCGCGGCCATGTGCAGCCGCCGCAGATGCGCTGCCTGTACCGTGTCGAGCCACAGCATCACGCAGCCCACACCGGCGCAGCGCAAGGCCTGCTCGGCTGCCCAAAGGCGCTCAACCGGGGCCATGGCCGCCACGTGCAGCAGATGCGAAGGCTCCAGGCCCCGCGCCGCAAGCGCCCCGCCCATGGGCGCATGCGGCGCGCCCACCAGCACCGCGGCCAAAGCGTGCCCCACCCTGCCCGGCCCGCCCGCACCACACACCCGCGCCAGCGCAGGCGCAAGCAGCCCCCATTCGCCACAGCCCGGCCGGCTCTGCAGCAATTCGATCAAACCCTGCGGCCAGCCACCCCCGGGCAAGACCGCATTGAGCGCCGGATAGCCCGTATCCAGGCCATATTGCTCGGTGCGCGCCAATTCATGGGCACGCCACAGATCAGTCCATTTCGGGCCAGAGAGGGCATTTTTTTCAACAGACTCAGGCATGGCAACAGAACATTCCAACCAGCGGGGGCGCGGACACATCAAAAACCGACTCCAAAATACTGTACAAATATACAGTTTTTTAAAGTCCAGTCAAGAAAAGTCTGTGTTAGACGGTCCAGAATCTGTTCTTGAGCGGTGTCGTTTGCCAAGTGGGCACAGAGGTCGGTCTGCTCTCTTGTTTCTCCAAAAGAAACAAGGGTTCCAAATCGAATGGATGGGCCTATACTGAGACGGAACCAGCCTTGTCAACCGGCCTGGGCCCTTGGACACATACCCACCAGGAGATCTTCATGCGTATGCTGCGCCGGCCTCTGATTTGGATCAGCCTGTTTGGCCTGTGCCTGTCGGCCGCGGCGCAAGAATTTCCGACCCGCCCGATCAAGTTCATTGTCGGATTTGCTGCTGGCGGACCGCTGGATGTCTTCACCCGAGTTCTGGCCCAAGAACTCAGCGCAGTGTTCGGTCAATCTGTGGTGGTAGAAAACCGCACAGGGGCCAGCGGCCAGCTGGCCACCGATGCGGTGGCCAAGGCCGAGCCAGATGGCTACACACTTTTGTCGACCGCATCGACCTTCATCGTCAACCCCATACTGACAGGCCGCAACTCACCCGATCCGCAGAAAGACTTTGCGCCGGTGGCGCACACAGCGGTGCTGCCCACAATTTTGGTGACGGCACCGGACATGCCCGTGCAATCGATGCAAGACTTGGTCAAGCTGGCACGCACGCGGCCCATGACTTACTCTTCGGCGGGGAACGGCGGGCCGGCGCATCTGGCCGGCGCTCTGCTGGGCCAGACCACGGGCACTCAGATGACCCATATTGCCTACCGGGGTGCAGCACCCGCCCTGGCCGATGTGATGGCCGGTCGGGTCGACTTTACGTTCTACACCATGTCCGGACTCAAAGAACAGGTGGCGGCCAAGCGGGTCAAGCTGCTGGCCATCACTGCGGCACGGCGCCATCCTGACTTTCCGGATGTACCCACCATGAGCGAGACCGGTATTGCCGGCTTTGACAATGTGGGCGCTTGGTTCGGCGTGGTGGCACCAGCCAGCACGCCCGCAACCGTACTCAACAAACTCAACCGGGCGATTGATCAGGTGCTGGGCAAGCCGGAGGCGCGCGAGCGGATCGCCAAAATGGGCATGATCCCTGTCGGCGGCAGCGCAGATTCGTTTCGTCAGTTTATGGCCACCGACTCGGTGCGCTGGACAGAACTGATCCGCGCAGCCAATATCAAAGAGTAGACCGCCGCAGGGAGCGGCGCTGACTCAGAGGCACAAGCGCTTTTTGGCTTCGTCGTATTCACGGCGCAATTGCGCAATGAAGTCACCGGCCTTTTGCACCTTATCTATGGCGCCTATGCCCTGGCCGCAGCCCCAGATGTCTTTCCAGGCCTTGGCCGCTGTGTCGCCGCCAAAATTCATCTTGCTTGGATCGCTCTCGGGCAAGTTGGCCGGGTCCATGCCCGCTGCACGAATGGACGGGGCCAGGTAATTGCCGTGCACACCGGTGAACAGGTTGGTGTAGAAGATGTCGTCGGAGTCGCATTCCACCACGGCCTGCTTGTACGACTGGCTGGCGCGCGCCTCCTCGGTGGCAATAAAGGCCGAGCCGATGTAGGCGAAGTCTGCACCCATTGCTTGAGCAGCCAGCACAGCGCCTCCCGAGGCGATTGCCCCGGACAGGGCCAATGGGCCGTCAAACCACTGGCGGATTTCCTGAATCAGGGCAAACGGACTCTTGACACCAGCGTGGCCGCCCGCGCCCGCGGCCACAGCCACCAGGCCGTCTGCACCTTTTTCAATCGCCTTGTGGGCAAAGGCGTTGTTGATGATGTCATGCAACACCACGCCGCCGTGGCTGTGGGCGGCTTGATAGATGTCTTCACGCGCGCCCAGCGAGGTGATGTAGATCGGCACCTTGTATTTCACGCACAACACCATGTCCTGCTCGAGGCGGTCATTGGACTTGTGCACGATCTGGTTGATGGCAAAGGGCGCAGCCGGTCGGTCGGGGTTGTCCCGGTTGTAGTTGGCCAGCGTCTCTGTGATCTCAGCGAGCCACTCGTCGAGTTGCGAGATCGGCCGCGCGTTGAGCGAGGGCATGGAGCCCACCACGCCGGCAATGCACTGGGCGATGACCAGCTTGGGCGTGCTCAGAATGAACATCGGCGAGCCGATCACCGGAAAGGGCAAATGCGCCAGAGCGCCAGGTAGTTTGGACATGGTGTTTTCGCAGTTCAAAAGGCGTCAAGGGCCAGCTCGGTCACGCAGTCGGCGCCTTCCACAATGGCGTCGCGCTGACCGGGTACTTTGCTCAGGATGTGATCGGCATAGAAGCGGGCCGTCGTGATCTTGGACTGCAAAAATTCAGCACCAAAATCTGCGCCCTGCCCGCCATTGAGCAAGGCTTCGGCGGCCAGCAGCGCACGGGCCATTTGCCAGCCAGCCATCAGATTGCCGGTCAGCATGAGGTAGGGAACACTGCCGGCATACACCGCATTGGGAGCGGTCTTGCTGCTGGCGCAAACAAAAGCGACCACATCGATGAATGCCTTGCGAGCGGTTGCCAGCCGGCGGGCCACGGCCTGCGCATTGGCGCTGCCCTGAGCCAATTGGACCTCGGTGGCCTGGATCTGTGCGGCCAGGGCTTGGGCGGTGCGTCCACCATCACGCGCGGTCTTGCGGCCCACCAGATCATTGGCCTGGATGGCGGTCGTGCCTTCGTAAATGGTCAAGATCTTGGCGTCGCGGTAGTACTGGGCAGCTCCAGTTTCCTCGATGAAGCCCATGCCGCCGTGCACCTGCACGCCCAGGCTGGCCACGTCGATGCTCATCTCGGTGCTGTAGCCCTTAACCAGAGGCACCATGAACTCATAAAAGCTCTGGTTGTCCAGGCGCACCTGGGCATCGGGGTGATGATGCGCCGCGTCGTAAGCGGCCGCAGCAACGGTAGCCATGGCGCGGCAGCCTTCGGTGTAGGCGCGCATGGTCATGAGCATGCGGCGCACATCCGGGTGGTGAATGATGGGGCCTGCCTTGGGCAGGCTGCCGTCGACCGGGCGGCTTTGCACGCGGTCACGGGCGTATTGCACGGCCTTCTGGTAGGCCCGCTCGGCAATGGAGATGCCCTGCACGCCCACCGCATAACGGGCCGCGTTCATCATGATGAACATGTACTCCAGACCGCGGTTTTCCTCGCCCACCAGGTAGCCCACCGCACCGCCGTTGTCACCGTACTGCAGCACAGCCGTCGGACTGGCCTTGATGCCCATCTTGTGCTCGATGCTCACGCAATGCACGTCGTTGCGCGCGCCCAGCGAGGCGTTCTCATTGACCATGAACTTGGGCACGACGAACAGACTGATGCCCTTGACGCCCTCGGGCGCGCCCTGCACGCGGGCGAGCACCAGGTGAATGATGTTCTCAGCCATGTCGTGCTCACCGTAGGTGATGTAGATCTTGGTGCCGAAAATCTTGTAGGTACCGTCGGGCTGGGGTTCGGCTCGGGTGCGCACGGCAGCCAGGTCCGAGCCGGCCTGGGGCTCGGTGAGGTTCATGGTGCCCGTCCACTCACCGGAGATGAGCTTTTCCAGGTACTTGTCCTTCATGTCGTCCGAGCCGGCGGTCAGCAGGGCCTCGATGGCGCCGTCGGTGAGCATGGGGCACAGGGCAAAACTCATGTTGGCAGAGTTCAAGATTTCGCCGCACGATGCGCCGATCACCTTGGGCAAGCCCTGACCGCCGTAGTCGGCCGGGTGCTGCAGGCTTTGCCAACCACCTTGAGTGAACTGGGTGTAGGCCTGCTTGAAGCCGGGCGTGGTGGTCACGCCGCTGCCGTTATGAAACGAGGGGTTCTTATCGCCTTCCCAGTTCAGCGGCGCGACCACATCCTGATTGAACTTGGCGCACTCCTCGAGCACCGCCTGCGCGGTTTCGTAACCGGCGTCCTCGAACCCCGGAATTTGGGCGATTGCGTCTATGCCAGCCAAATGCCGGATATTGAACAGCATGTCCTTCAAGGGTGCGTTGTAGCTCATGGTCGGGTCCTTTGGTGACTCAAGGCGAAATTTTGCGAAATGATGGGAAGCGTTACTGGCGATGTCAGGCTAAAAAGCACCCTATGGATGCCCATGGGCGGCCCAGCTGTAGTTGTGTAACAGGCCCTGCCACGCCGATCCGGTGCCCCCACAGGATTCGGCCAAGGCCGATCGAACTTGTGGGGCTCGCGCCATCGCGGCGGGGAGTATGAGGCCCGTGAAGCCGGCTCAGAGCTTGGCCACCAACTCCGGCACAGCCACAAAGAGGTCGGCCTCCAGGCCATAGTCGGCGACGCTGAAGATCGGCGCCTCGGCGTCCTTGTTGATGGCCACGATCACCTTCGAATCTTTCATGCCAGCCAGGTGCTGAATGGCCCCAGAGATGCCCGCTGCCACGTACAGCTGCGGCGCCACGATCTTGCCGGTCTGGCCCACCTGCCAGTCGTTGGGCGCGTAGCCAGCATCGACCGCAGCGCGGCTCGCGCCCATGGCCGCGCCAAGCTTGTCGGCCAGAGGCGTCATCACTTCGTTGAACTTCTCGGCACTGCCCAGCGCACGCCCACCAGAGACGATGACTTTGGCCGCTGTGAGCTCGGGCCGGTCGTTCTTGGCAATCTCGCTGCCCAGGTAGCTGCTCTTGCCGCCGCCGTCTGCGATGGCCGCGCTTTGCACAGCGGCCGAGCCGCCGCTGGCGGAAGCCGGGTCAAAGCCGGTGGTGCGTACCGTGATCACTTTGACCGCGTCGCTGCTTTGTACCGTGGCAATGGCATTGCCGGCGTAGATCGGCCGCTCAAAGGTGTCGGCACTGATGACCTTGGTCACGTCCGACAGCTGCGCCACATCCAGGCTGGCGGCCACGCGCGGAGCCACGTTCTTGCCCGAAGCGGTGGCCGCAAACAGGATGTGGCTGTACTGCCCCGCAATGGCCAGCACCTGAGCGGCCATGTTTTCAGCCAGCCCGTGGGCCAGACCCTCGGCGTCGGCGTGGATGACTTTGCTCACGCCGGCCACCTGAGCCGCTGCAGCGGCGGCGGGGCCTGCGTTGTGCCCGGCAACGAGCACATGCACGTCGCCGCCGCACTCGATGGCGGCGCTGACGGTGTTGAGGGTGGCCGGCTTAAGGCTGGCGTTGTCGTGTTCAGCGATGACGAGAGAGGCCATGAGAAATACTCCAGTGTTTTTCGGTGCCCTACCCGAACCGGGAGGAGCTAATCAGTTGAGGACAGAGCAAATTTGCTGCGCAAATCTTGGTCTGTCCCGCAAGGTCTCACAAGACCTTCGCTTCGTTCTTCAATTTATCGACCAAGGCAGCCACATCGGCCACTTTGACACCGGCGCCGCGCTTGGGCGGCTCGCTGACCTTGAGGGTCTTGATCCGGGGCTTGACATCGACACCCCAATCCTCGGGCTTGAAGATGTCGAGCTGCTTTTTCTTGGCCTTCATGATGTTGGGCAGCGTCACATAACGCGGCTCGTTCAGACGCAGGTCCGTCGTGACAATGGCAGGCAGCGTCAAAGACAAGGTCTCAATGCCTCCGTCGACCTCGCGGCTGACCTTGGCCTTGCCTGCCTCAACCTCCACCTTGGAGGCAAATGTGGCTTGCGGCCAGCCGAGCAAGGCGGCGAGCATCTGGCCAGTCTGGTTGCAGTCATCGTCGATGGCCTGCTTGCCCAGGATCACCAATTGCGGGCCTTCTTTTTCGACCAGGGCCTTGAGCAGTTTGGCCACGGCCAGGGGCTGCAGTTCTTCGCCGCTTTCGACCAAGATGCCACGGTCGGCACCGATGGCCATGGCCGTTCGCAGGGTCTCCTGGCACTGGGCCACGCCGCAGCTGACCGCAATGACTTCAGTGGCCGCGCCCTTCTCCTTGAGCCGCGTCGCCTCTTCAACCGCAATCTCGTCGAAGGGGTTCATGCTCATCTTGACATTGGCGATGTCCACACCGCTGCCGTCGGACTTCACGCGCACTTTCACGTTGTAATCGACCACGCGCTTGACGGGTACCAGAACCTTCATGGGGTCTCCAGGGATAGTTGAAACAATTAGCAGGCCGCCATGCCCAAAAAGCCGGGGGCGAATTGACGTAACGTCAACTCTCCCATTCTATGCCGCGTTGCAACAAAACCCGGACTTCCCAGCCAGCGAGGGGCATGTTGGGGCAACGGGTAAGACATGCAGGCGACAAAAAGCACGGTCGTTCTTTTTCTGTCCGAATCATAGAGAGATATTTCACGGCCGTCAAGACAATCGCGCTGTCACCCGTGCCGGCACCAGGGCCAGCTCTGGAACCAGGGCGCCCGGGCAGCGCTTGCACGCCAGCGGCCAGCAGACCCGTTGGCGGGAATCCTGTCGTGGTTTTCCCATGGTGCGTGAAGGGTGAATCGGATGTACATTGAAGTTCAACCTCAGGCTATTTCATTGCCCGAGTCCCTCTCGCCGACGCCGCTTTGGCAAGCAGACTGCGACCAACCCGTCCAAGGAACCCATCCTATGCATCGCATCGTTCGTGGCCTGAGCCTGGCACTGGCTTGTGCAACTGCCATCGGCGCACAGGCGCAGACCGCTTATCCGCAAAAACCGGTGCGTATCGTGGTGCCCTTCGCTCCGGGTGGCGCCTCGGACATCCTGGCCCGCGCGCTGAGCACCAAGCTCAGCGAAAGCCTGGGTCAGTCGTTTGTCGTGGACAACCGGCCCGGGGCAGGCGGCACGCTGGGCGCCGAATCGGTGGCCAAGTCGGCGCCTGACGGCTACACCCTGCTGCTGTCTGATGTTGCTGTTTTAACGGTCGCCCCGCGCCTGTACCCCAAGCTCGGCTACACCCCAGAACAGTTGGTACCGGTGGTCAATGTGGCCTCTTTTGCGCACATCCTGATTGCACCGCCCAACAGCACACTCAAATCCTTTGCCGATTTGCTGGCGCAGGAAAAGGCCAAGCCCGGTCGCTTCAATTCCGCGTCATCGGGCAATGGCACCAGCACGCACCTGACCATCGAAATGGTCAACCTAGCCGCCTCCACGCAGATCAAGCATGTTCCCTACAAAGGTGGCGGTGCCGCACTGACCGACGTGATGAGTGGCCAGGTGGACCTGATGTTCATAGGCGCACCGCCAGCCATGCCCCTGATCCGGTCGGGCAAACTCAAGGCGCTGGCCGTGACCACATCAAGCCGGATGACCACCTTGCCTCAGGTGCCGACCCTGGCCGAGTCGGGTCTGCCCAAGTTTGAGTCGGTTGCGGCCCAGGGCATCTTTGCACCCGCAGGAACCCCCAGAGAAATCGTCAATAAACTCAACGCCGAGGTGATCCGCATCATCCGGCAGCCGGACGTGCGGGCCCGCTGGGACTTGATCGGTGCCGAACCGGTCGACGACACGCCTCAGCAGTTTTCGAGCTGGATCTTTTCGGAGCTGGAGAAATGGGGCAAAGTGATTCAGTCCTCCGGAGCCAAGCCGGACTGATCCCGCATGGTTCAACTCCAGTGGCAAGGCTATCACCGAGCCGACGGATCGGTCGGGGTGCGCAACGATTTGCTCGTACTGTCCATCGCCGGACTGACCGGGCCTACAGCCCGACGCGTGGCTGCGGCCTTGCCGGGGTCCAAATGCGTGACCATGCCATTTGGGGGCGGCTTGATTGGCGAAGACGCCCAGGCCCACTTGCGATCGCTGATCGGTTTTGGGCTCAATCCCAACGTAGGGGCCGTGCTGCTGATCGGCAGCGACACGCCCAAGCTGCAGCAAATCTCTCAGGCCATTGCCGCGAGCAAGAAACCTTTCGCGGCACTGTGTCTGGATGACTGCGAACACGATGCACTCACACTGACAGACCGGGCCATCCGGGCGGGGGCCCAGTTGCGGCTCGAAATCTCCCGGCTTCGCCGGCAAAGTGCCGCTTTGTCTGACCTGTGCGTAGGCCTCGAATGCGGGCGATCAGACCCCAGCTCGGGCATGGTGGCCAATCCCCTGATCGGCCAGGTGGCCGACCGGCTCGAGCAAGCTGGGGCTCAGGTCATTTTTGGGGAAACCCTTGAATGGCTGGGCGCCGAGCATCTGCTGGCCCAGCGGGCATCCAGCACTCAGGTTGCCCAAAAGCTGGTGGCCGCCGTTGAGCGGCGCGAGCAACTGGCCAGATCCAAGGGCCAGGACTTGCTGGGCAATAACCCGGGGCCCACCAACATCGCCGCGGGGCTGAGCACGATCGAGGAAAAATCGCTCGGTGCCATCGCCAAGTCGGGCAGTGCGCCCATTCGAGGCATTCTGGCGCTGGCGCAGCGTCCCAGCGGCCCTGGCCTTTACGCCATGGACGCAAGCGCCTATTCACCCGAATCGCTCTCAGGCTTCGTGTCGGCCGGAGCGCAGATGCTTCTTTTTTCAACCGGCGTGGGCAACAGCTATGTCAGCTTGCTGGCACCGACCCTGAAAATCAGCGCCAATCCCCGGGCCGCTCGAACGCTGATGCAGCAACTGGACTTTGACGCCAGTGCGGTCTTCGAGGGCCGCATGAGCGCCAGCAACGCTGCTGATCAACTCATGCACAGGCTGGTGGACGTGGCCAGTGGCACGTTGACCTGGGGAGAGGTTCTGGGCGAAGGCGACGAGGTGGTGGCCCGCTTGGGAGAGGCCCTTTGACCGACACCCTGCCCAGCCCAGCGCGCCCCGATGAGCCAGCCGGCGCGCTGATGCTGCACCCAAACGACAACGTGGCCACAGCCCTGCGCGATTTGGCGGCCGGCGAAACCATCTGGGTGCAAGGACCGTCGAAGGCACTGCAGATTCGGGTGCTCGAGCCCATTGCGCTGTGCCACAAAATCGCTCTGGAGGCGCTCGATCGGGGCCAAAGTGCGCGCAAATACGGCGAAGTCATTGGGAGCATCTACCAACCCATTGCCGCTGGCGGGCATGTCCACGTCCACAACCTCAAAAGTGGCCGCGCGCAAGTCAAGCCACAGGAAGCCTAGCCGGCATTCCTGACCGCATGCACCACCCGCTGCGGAAAGGGAATTTCAATGTGGTGCTCGCGCAGGGACCTCAGCACAGCCAGGTTGACGGCAGAACGCAAATTGCCCTGACCGTTCTCTGGGTCGATGATCCAGTAATTGAGCGTGAACTCAAGCCCATCGGCCCCAAAGTTGCTCAGTTGCGCCGCAGGCGCCGGATCTTGCAGCACGCGCTCCTGGGCGCTGGCGGCGGCCTCGAGCAGTTGCATGACCTTTTCCACATCGCTGCCGTAGCCCACCGACACCACGGTGGTCTGCAGCACTTTGGGGTCGGTCAACGAGAGGTTTTCAATCCGGTTGCTGATGAACATTTCGTTGGGCACCACCGATTCACGGCCTGAGAGTGCCCGCACGATGGTGTAGCGGGCCTTGATGTCGGTGATGCGGCCCTCGAAGCCGTCAATGCGCACGTTGTCACCGATGCGCACACTGCGCTCTGCGAGCATGACGAAACCGCTGACATAGCTGGCGGCCAGCTTCTGCAAGCCCAGACCCACACCCACGCCCACGGCGCCGCCCAGGACCGAAAGCGCCGTCAGGTCGATGCCCACCGCCGTCAAACCAAGCAGCAGCCCCACGCCCACCAGCAATGCCCGCACCGCATTGCTGACCGCCTTGCGCAACGACAAATCGCCGCCGGAGGCCGAGCGCAGCAATCGCTCTTCTATGGCCGAAGAGATCCACAGCGAGACAATGAGCACCGCGCCCGCCGTGATGGCTCCGCCGAGCAGGTCCAGCGCGGTCAGACGCGAGCCACCGACACGCCAGCCGATGCTGTCAAGCTCCTCGAGCAGCAGGGGCAGAAAGCCAGTGATCCAGAGCACAACAGCCAGCCAAGCCAGCCAGGAAATCGACCGCTCGAGCAGGCGCACCACAGGGGCCTGCTTGAAGGCCGCTTGCAACACCTTGACGCCGACCCGTATCAAAGCCAGCGACAGCAACACCGGCAAGGCCATGCGCAATAAAAACAAGGGCACCGCAACAGCCTTGAAGAGACCGTGGGCCGCATAGACCAAAACGAAGAGCAGCAGAGGAAACAAGGCACCATCGAGCAAGCGATGACCGAACAACACTGGCATGTCGGCCTCGCCTGGCACGGCACGCCGTGCCAGCCAAACCAACAACCAGGCCAGCAGCACACACGCGGCCAGCGCGGCCAATTCAACCAGGGGCGAGCTGCGGCCCAAGGCCAAAGGCCAATCGTCCAGACTCTGTAAGCGAGAGCCCACGAATGGGCCGGTCAAACCCGTAGCTGACATGCGGTAAAACTCCCTCCAAGCGATGTGTATCTCGGCATTTACAGGTCGGCCAGCACCCGCAGGTGCGCCTCCACACTGCGTGCCAGAGCGTCGAGATGGTAGCCGCCCTCCAGGCAAGACACGATGCGCCCCTGAGCATGGCGATCAGCCACCTCCCTGAGTTGCCGCGTGATCCAGTCGTAGTCTGCCTCCAGCAGGCCGAGTTGTCCGAGCTCGTCATCGCGGTGGGCATCAAAGCCGGCGCTGATCACGATGAGCTGCGGCGCAAACGCATGCAGCCGCGGCAACCAATGCGTCTGAACGAGCTCGCGGATCGCTGGGCCCCGGGTATAGGCTGGAACGGGCAAGTTGAGCAGATTGCCAGCAGCAGGCTCGTCTGCGCTGAAGGGATAAAGCGGATGCTGAAAAAAACCGACCATGAGAATGCGCTCATCTGCGGCCACGATGTCTTGCGTTCCGTTGCCGTGATGCACGTCGAAGTCAACAATGGCCACGCGCTCGAGCCCGTGTTGGGTCAGCGCATGCAAAGCGGCGACCGCCACATTGTTGATGAAGCAAAAGCCCATGGCCTGTGACCGGCAAGCGTGATGTCCGGGCGGGCGCACCGCGCAAAAAGCGTTTTGCATCTCGCCGGTCAGCACCGCGTCGGTGGCCGCAACGGCTGCACCGGCAGCATGCAAAGCCGCGTGCCAGGTGTGCTGATTGACCCACGTATCTGGATCAATGGCCAACAGCTTGGGTCCGCCAGCATCCAGACCATCGGCAACCTGCCTGGACAGGGCTTCGACAGAGGCCAGCAAAAGGCCGTCATGGGCGCGCAGCAGGTCGACCCGATCGGCCTCGGGCGCCTGCCGCCGCATCAAATGATCGCCCAGACCCGTGAGCACCAGCCTGTCTTCAATGGCATCGAGCCGCTGCGGGCATTCGGGATGCCCCGCGCCCATGTCGTGCTGGCGGCACAAAGCATGCGTGAAATAACCGGTGCCTTGCATGATGACGCTCGCCCTGGGTGAGCCTACGGCTGATCAAACATCGGTTATGGTTCAGGCTATCACGTCCAGCTTGCCATGAATACCAGACAACCGACTCTTGCAAACGAGCTTAACACGCGCACATTGAGTGACCGCAATTTCACGCGCAGCAATGCAGCGCCAAGGGCCAGACCCGCGTCAGGACGGCCAAACGCGATGCTGCTGGGGCTTTTGCTGGCGTGGGGCGCTGTCCACGCGGCCCCTGACACGGCACCGACTTCTAACGCCACTTCCTCGGCAGCGCCCAACGATCCGGCCAAGCCCGGCAGCAAAGCCCAGCGCAACAAAGCCAAAGAGAACAAAGCCAAAGAGAACAAAAAGGCTGCGACCAAGGCCAAAAAGCCCGGCCCAGCCCCTGAAAACGCCCTCATTGGCACGGGCCCAGCCTACGCCCAAAGCGAAGAGGCGATGCGTTTTGCCGACGAAATGGCTGCGCGGCGCCAGTTGCCTGCCGAATGGGTCAGACAGACCCTGGGCAAGGCGCGGCAATCGCCCGCAGTCATTGCCCTGATGAAGCCGCCAGCCGCGTCGTTCGTCAAAAATTGGGGGGTCTATCGCCTTCGATTCATCGATGACATTCGGATCAAGGCTGGCCTGCAGTTTTGGCAGCAACACCGATCCGACCTGATGCGGGCCGAGTCGGCCTATGGGGTTCCAGCGCAAATCATCGTGGGGGTGATCGGTGTGGAGACCCTCTACGGCCGCAACATGGGGCGGTTCCGAGTGATGGATGCGCTCAGTACCCTGGCCTTCGATTTTCCCGCCGCCCACCCGCGAGCGGCCGAGCGCAGTCAATATTTTCGCAAGGAACTCGAGCAATTCATGCTCAGTCACAGCCAGAGCCGCACCGATCCGTTCGGCACACTGGGCAGCTATGCCGGCGCCACCGGCCTGCCGCAGTTCATGCCTTCATCGATGGCCTCATTCGCGGTGGACTTTGACGGCGATGGCCGCATCGACCTGCGCAGCAGCAACAGCGATGCCATCGGCTCGGTGGCCCACTACCTCCAGGCGTTTGGCTGGAAAACCGGCATGCCGACCCACTACGCGGTGCGCCTGAAGGCAGACGCCGACATGAGCGCCCTGCTCGCGCCCGACATCCTGCCCACCTTCAGCGCGGCCAGCTTCCAGGAAAAAGGGGCCATGCTCGAAGGTGCGGCCCGGACCCACGCAGGCCCGCTGGCGCTCATCGAACTGCTCAACGGCACCGACGCACCGAGCTTCGTGGCCGGCACCGAGAACTTTTATGTCATCACCCGCTACAACTGGAGCAGTTACTACGCGATGGCGGTGATCGAGCTGGCCGAGGCGGTGGCGCGGGAGATGCAGAACAGGCGCTGATGGCGCGTCCGCATGAACCCGCTCAACCCCAAAAAACTGCTGCTGACCAAGTGGATTGCCTGGCGGGATTTACAAGACGACAGCGTGTAGCGGCAGGGCTGGGTTTGATTTTCAGATGGCCAGGCCGTCTTCATCAAGCAGACCCAGCGCTTTGTGCCGAGCCAGACCGGCTTGAGCGGCCCCTGCGCGAGCCACGGTCCGACCCGTCCAAAAACTGGAGGACCGTGGCACTGACCGATCAACGGCGGCTGCTGGCCGCCTGGTGATAGCTGGTGTCGATGTAGCTGGCCACCGGCTGCATCTTCTTTTGCGGCTTTCCGTACTTTTCACGCAGTTGCACCGCAGTCTGCACGCCACTGACGTTGATGGCTGCGTCGCGGGTGAAGCCGTTCTTGGGATCGAGCAAGATGCCGTAGCTGGTCTCGGCGCTCTGACGGGTGGCGCCCTTGACTTTCTTCATGAAGATCTCGAGGGCCGCCTCTTTGTTCTTCGGGTCATAGAGCCAGTCCAACGCAGCCCGGTAGCCACGGATGTAGCCCACCAGCGTGGGCTTGTTGTTATCGGCCCAGGTCTTGCGAACGCCGCCCACCAAGCCCTGATAGCTGCCCAGAGCCGCTGAGGCGTCGGCCAGGACGTTGATGCCTTTTTCCTTGGCCAAGACGTCAAACGGCGAAATCAGCATGGTGGCCGAATGCTTGCCCTCGATCAGCGCGTTGTAGCGCTGCAGCACACCGCCGGCGGCCACGGTCTTGTAGTCCCGGTCGAGCATCAGGCCGTTGCGCTCGAGCACCTCGAGCAGGACAAAGGCGTAGCCGGTGGTCAGGGCATCAACCGACACATTGGTACCCTTGAGATCGGCAAAGGTCTTGATGTTGGGCTGAGCGCCCACTCGCAAAAAGCCGTTGTCGGCGCCCATCACCGCAATCAGGTTGCTGCCGTCAATCGGCACAGCGCCCTGCCCTTCGCGGTAGGCCAACAGGTTGTCAACCGCGGTCATGGCAATTTCGAAGTTGCCATTGATCAGGCCGGTGAGCTGCTCACGCGAATTGGGGGTGTCGATGGTCTTGACCTCGACACGGTTCTGGGCAAAAAACCCCTTCTCCTGCCCTGCCCAGATCGGCCAATTGAAGCCACCGGGGAATATGTTGACCCGCACCTGCTGCATGGTTGCAGGCACATCGGGCGCATGGGAAAGGGTGCCGCAGGCGGCCAGCAAACCGGCCGCTGCCAGGGTCGTTGCGATCTTGAAGAGCTTCATGAAGGGTCCTTGCATGGTGATTGGTGAGCGCTGCGGGCGCGTCGGGCTACCTGCAGCTCACGCGGGCCCAACCTGAGCCCCCGCCGGACGCAAGCCTCGCAGCTTGCGAGCCGGCGCACAAGAGGGGCTGCGAGAAGGTCGACCCAACAGAACTGAAAAACAGATTTTCATCAAACCGCGTCGGAGCCTATCTAGCTCGGAACCAGAAACTCGCGGCTGATGTGGCCGCCAATTTCATTGACCCGATCAAGAAATTGGGTCAGAAAGGCGTGCAAGCCGGTGGCCAAAATCTCGTCGATCCGGGCAAATTGCAGGTCGGCTCGCAACTTGCCCGCGCGCCGCCGACTGTTGCTCTCTGGATGGGCGGCCACCAGGCCCAGGTTGGTCATGACTTCGTTCATGGAGCAGAGCAAAGAGCGAGGCATATCGGCCCGCAAAATCAGCAACTCAGCCACGCGCTCGGGCTTGATCACATCGCGGTAGACCTTGCGGTAGACCTCAAAGCCCGAAACGCTGCGCAAGATGGCGCTCCAGTGATAGAAGTCGAGCTCCTGGTCTTTTTCGGTGCCTTGGCCGTAAAAGTCGGTCTCGACCGCATGAAACTTCACGTCAACCAGGCGTGCGGTGTTGTCGGCACGTTCCAAAAAAGTGCCCAAGCGCAAAAAATTGAGCGCCGCGTCTTGCAGCATGGTGCCCACTGTGACCCCGCGCGAGAGGTGCGAGCGGAATTTCACCCATTCAAAGAACGAGGCCGGATCGCGCTCGAGTGCGCCTTGCCCAAGCATGCGCACCACCTCCAGATAGGTCTGGTTTTGGGTCTCCCAGACCTCCGTGGTCAGCGTGCCACGCACCGCACGGGCGTTCTCTCGAGCGGCCCGCAGGCACGAAATGATGCTCGACGGGTTGTTTTGGTCCTTGACCATGAAGTCCATCACAGCACGCGGCTCCACCCGGTCGCCGTACTTGGCACCAAAAGTGCTCTTGAGCTCGCTTATCGAGAGCATGCCCAGCCATCCAGCCTGCGCCGCGGCTGCAGACTGCGGCAGCAAGGAGGTCTGGTAGTTGACGTCGAGCATGCGCGCCGTGTTTTCAGCTCGCTCCGTGTAGCGGGACATCCAGAAAAGATGGTCTGCGGTCCTGGAAAGCATGGCGGTCTTTCAGCAAATTGACAAGGGCTCGACTGGCTTTAGACGGTCAGGCGGCACCACCGGCCATGGCGCGTAGCCATTGGGCCTCGAAACGGGCCTGGCCCGCGCCGGACGGTGCGGGCGGCGCGTCAGACTCCAAAATCCAGGTGTCTTTGGTGCCACCGCCCTGCGACGAATTGACCACCAGAGAGCCCTCCTTGAGCGCCACACGGGTCAGCCCGCCAGGCACCATCTGAACCTGCTTGCCACTGAGTACAAAGGGACGCAGATCGATGTGCCGCGGAGCGATTCCGTTGTCTACGTAGGTCGGGCAAGTCGACAGGCTCAATGTGGGCTGCGCAATGTAGCCCGCGGGGTTGGCCAGCAAGGCCTGCCGGAACGACTCGATCTCAGCATTGCTCGCCGCAGGTCCGACCAGCATGCCGTAGCCACCCGCACCGTGCACCTCCTTGACCACCAGATCCTTGAGGTGGGCCAGCGTGTACTTGAGGTCTTCCTCCTTGCGGCACTGATAGGTCGGCACATTGCTCAAAATCGGTTTTTGCCCAAGGTAAAACTCGATCATCGCGGGCACGTAGGGGTAGATGGACTTGTCATCGGCAACCCCGGTGCCCATCGCATTGCAAACAGCCACATTGCCGGCCCGGTACGCTCGCAGCAAGCCGGCGCAGCCCAAGGTGGAGTCGCTGCGGAAAACCTGTGGATCGAGAAAGTCGTCGTCCACGCGGCGATAGATTACGTCGACCCGGCGCGGCCCGCGTGTGGTGCGCATGTAAATGAAGTCGTCCTTCATGAACAGGTCCTGGCCCTCCACCAGTTCGATGCCCATCTGCTGGGCCAAAAAGGCATGCTCAAAGTAGGCCGAGTTGTACATGCCCGGGGTGAGCACCACCACCGTCGGCTCGTCGAGTCCGGCCGGCGCCATGGCCCTCAAGGTCTCGAGCAGAAGGTCCGGGTAGTGGGCCACGGGCGCCACCCGGTTGCGGGCAAATAGTTCGGGGAACAGCCGCATCATCATTTTGCGGTCCTCGATCATGTAGCTCACGCCCGAGGGAACGCGCAG
>JAJTGH010000015.1 GCA_021299555.1 Comamonadaceae bacterium | reverse complement strand
CGCTCTGGTTCACATCATGCTGATACTGGCCCACACCAATGGACCTGGGCTCGATCTTGACCAGCTCGGCCAGTGGATCCTGCAAGCGCCTTGCGATGCTGGCGGCGCCGCGCAGACTCACATCCACATCGGGCATCTCCTGCGAGGCAAACTCGCTGGCTGAATACACCGAGGCCCCCGCTTCACTGACCACCACCTTCTGCAAGGATTGCTCAGGGTGCAGCCTGGCCAGCTGCTTGATCAGATCGCCTGCAAGCTTGTCGGTCTCGCGGCTTGCGGTGCCGTTGCCAATGGCAATCAGGTTGACGCCATGCTTCTCGCACAGCTTGGCCAGGGCAAACAAGGAGCCCTCCCAGTCGCGGCGCGGCTCGTGCGGATAGACGGTGGCGGTATCGACCAGCTTGCCGGTGGCATCGACCACCGCCACCTTGACGCCGGTGCGTATGCCAGGATCGAGCCCCATGACCACGCGTGGGCCCGCGGGCGCCGCAAGCAGCAGGTCGCGAAGGTTGTCGGCAAACACCTTGATCGCCACCTTCTCGGCCTCTTCGCGCAGGCGGGCAAACAGGTCGCGCTCGAGCGACAGGCTGAGCTTGACCCGCCAGGTCCAGGCCATCGCTTTGCGAATCAGGTCGTCGGCCGGACGGGCTTTGTGGCTCCAGCCCAGGTGCAGCGCGATCTTGCCCTCTGCCAGAGAGACGGCCGGCGGCTTGCCCTGGGCGTCCAACACCTCGGGCAAGCTGAGTTTGGCGTCGAGGATCTCCAAGCTGCGCCCCCTGAACACCGCCAGCGCGCGGTGCGAAGGCACTTGGCTGATCGGCTCGTCATAGTCAAAGTAGTCGCGGAATTTGGCGTGCTCGGGGTTGTTCTCATCCTTGCCGGCCACCAATTTGGAGGCCAGCAGCCCTTGGGCCCACAGCCAATGGCGCAGGGACTGCACCAGAGCGGCGTCTTCAGCCCAACGCTCCGACAGGATGTCGCGCACGCCGTCGAGCACCGCCTGCACCGTTGTGAAGTCGTCGCCAGCCTCGGTTTTCTCCTTGAGCACATAGGCCTGGGCCTCGTCCAGCGGCACCCGCTGGGGGTCATTGAACAGCAAGTCAGCCAAAGGCTCGATGCCGGCCTCGCGGGCGATCTGGCCCTTGGTGCGCCGTTTGGGCTTGAAGGGTAGGTACAGGTCTTCCAGATCCTGTTTGGTGACGGCGGCAGCAATGGCTGCCTGCAGCCCGGGCGTGAGCTTGCCCTGCTCTTGAATGCTTTTCAAAATAGCCGCGCGACGCTCCTCCAACTCGCGCAGATAGCCCAACCGATATTGAAGCTCGCGCAAGGCAATGTCGTCCAGGCCGCCGGTGGCCTCCTTGCGGTAGCGGGCAATGAAAGGGACTGTGGCGCCACCGTCGAGCAGATCAGCAGCAGCCTCGACTTGTGCGGACCGAACCTTGAGTTCAGCCGCAATCTGGGCAAAGATGGGGTTCATGAAATTCAGAGTCGGGCCGGGCGCGACGGAGCCGTAAACAGGCCGGCTCGCGCAAGGCTGCGGGATTCTGCCACAGGGCCTTTTTCATGGCAGTCCAAGACCTCAAACAAGTCGCATTTTTTGCAGCAGACAGATGCCTCGATCAAACTCAGTCTTCGATGCCCGATCCAATCGCAACGAGGGCGATACCGATTCGACACATCCGTCCCAAGGGTCACCGGCATGCGCCCGTCAACAACCTCGTCAGTCTCCACGCAAAGCATCGCGCAATTGCTCGCGCACCTGGGGCCGACCGGCAAAGGGGTCACTGGGTGTGCGCCCCTGCACAATGTCTTCCATCCGGGTCTGTACCGAGGCCAGGGCCTGGGGATGGCTGTAGACATAGAACTGGCCTGAGGCAATCGCTGCGAAGGTGCGTTCGGCCACCTCGGCAGCACTGACCTTGCCCGATTGCACCGCCTTATCCATCATGGCCTGGCCAACCCGCTGGCTGCGGGTCGCCCTCTGTCCGGCGGCAGGCCGATTGCGGTGGCTCTGGCTGATGCCGGTGGCCACAAAATAGGGGCACAGCAGGCTCACTGCGATTTGCTCGCTGACCAGGCTCAGGTCGTGGTGCAGGGTTTCGGTCAGTGAAACAACTGCGTGCTTGCTGACGTTGTACACACCCATATTGGGCGGATTGAGCAGGCCGGCCATGCTGGCGGTGTTGACGATGTGCCCGCGCCAGGCCGGGTCCTTGTGCGCGGCCTCAAGCATCATGGGGGTAAACAGGCGCACGCCATGAACCACGCCCATGAGGTTGACGCCCAACACCCATTGCCAATCGTCCAGGGAGTTTTCCCAGATCAGGCCCCCCGAACCTACGCCGGCGTTGTTGAACAGCAGGTGCGGCGCTCCCCACTGTTGCTCGACCTGCTCGGCCATGGCCTGCATGGCATTGGCATCGGCCACGCTGAGTTCAAAAGGCATCACCAGAGCGCCAGCGGCGCGCTGCTCGGCCACCGAGGCCGCCAGGGCGTCGGCCTGCACATCGACCAGCACCAAGCGCATCCCGGCGCGGGCCGCCAAACGGGCCAGTTCCAGCCCAAAGCCCGAGCCGGCGCCGGTGATCAAGGCGGTCTTGCCGCGCCAGTTTGCCGCGCTCATGCCTTGACCGCCCGCAGCGCATAGCCGATGCGCGGAAAATGCACATGCAGCCGACCGGCCCGCTCGTCCTCGCGGGCCAGGGTGTAGCGGCTCTCAGTGGCTGCCACCAGAGTGCCTTCGGTGGGCTCCAGGCCAAAGCTCTCAGCGGCCACGGTCACGCGGCTGCCCAGGGCGATGCCGTGGTCGTCCTGCAACGGCTCGCCGTCCACCGGCATGGGCGTACAGCCACGCGCAAGCTCTATGGCCTGTGCAGAACTGTAGCGCTCCACGGTGCCATGGCCGATGGCCGCCATGCGGTCCATCCAGGCCAGCACCGCTGGCGCTGTATCCAAAATCCCAGCCATCACCGGCGTCTGGCTGCGGGTGAACCACAGGGGATGGTAGGCGGCAAAGTCGGCCACGCTGGGCTGCTGCCCGAGCAGGTAGGGGCCGGATTTCAGCATCTGGGCCAGGCGCTGCAGGTAGGTTTTGTAGGCGCCGGTCGCGTCCGCTGGCCTGGGCCGGGGCATTCCAGCACCCATGGCCTTGCGGTCCTCAGCAAAGGACTGCATCGCCTGCGGCGTGGCCTTGGCAAACATCTGTGCCATGCCGGCCGCCTGGGTGCTGTATGACATGGAGGCCCAGAACAAGGTGGCATCGGCCCATTGCGCCAGCGGGCCGGCCAGGCCCTGCACGGCCGCGGGCAGCAGCGGCGGCTCGGGCGCCAGCTCATCCAGGGCTTGCGCGATCAGCGCAGTGTCGCAATAAATGTCGGCCCCGACCTGCAAAATCGGCGTCTTGCGATAGCCTCCGGTCAGCGCCATCACATCGGGTTTGGGCATGACCATGGGAATGAACACCGACTTCCAGGTCAGGCCCTTATAGCCCAGCATCAGCCGGGCTTTTTCTGCAAAGGGCGAGGCTGGGTAGTGGTGCAGTACGATGGTGTTCACGGGTTCTCCTCTCGTTGGATGTTCAGGCTGCGCTGGCATCGAAGCAAGCTGCTCAGGGCATGGCACGCGCCAGGATGGCTTGGACATCTGCCCGCGGGCCCAGGGTGCCGAAAGTCTGGCCCCAATCCCCGCCCCGGCGCGCATCGCAAAAAGCTTGGGCAATGGCAGGAGGTGAGGCACGCACCAGCAAGGCCGCCTGCATCAGCAGCGCCAGTTCCTGGGCCAATCGCCGGGCCTGTACAGGGTTGGCCCATTCCTGCAACACCGCAGGCAGGCGCTCGATCGCACGATCGAGCGCAATATTGCAGCCGCGCACTGGGGCCAGCTCGCGCTGCAGGCACTCCAGCGCGTTGCACTGACGCAGACCGCGCAGCAGATCCAGCGCCATGATGTTGCCCGCACCCTCCCAAATGGAATTGAGCGGCATTTCCCGGTAGATCCGCGCCATCAGGCCCTGCCCACCCGCTTCCACATACCCGTTGCCGCCCAGGCATTCCATCGCTTCCTGGGCAAAGGCACTGCCGCGCTTGCAGATCCAGAACTTGGCGATCGGCGTGAGCAGGCGGGCCAGATCGGCCTCATGGCTTTGCGCCCGCTGATCGACCGCATGCGCCAGCCTCAGCGCCAGCGCGGTGGCCGCCTCCGATTCGAGCGCCAGATCGGCCAGCACGTTCTTCATCAGGGGCTGCTCGATCAGGGGCTTGCCAAAGACGGCGCGCTGGCGGGCATGGTGCAGCGCCAGGCTCAGCGACGCGCGCATCAGGCCGCTGGTGCCCAGGGCGCAGTCCAGGCGGGTGAGCGTGCCCATCTCAAGAATCTGCGAGATGCCACGACCCTCTGGTCCGACCAGCCAGGCCTGGGCCTGATCAAACTCCACCTCAGAGCTGGCGTTGGCCTGATTGCCCAGCTTGTCCTTCAGACGTTCGATGTGCACGGTGTTGAGCGTGCCGTCGGGCAGCACCCGAGGCAAAAACAGGCAACTCAGGCCAGATGCGGTCTGCGCCAGAATCAGGAACGCGTCGCACATCGGCGCCGAAAAAAACCATTTGTGGCCAGTGACGCGGTAACGCTGGCCCCAGGCGTCGCTGCCCTCGATCTGGGCCAGGCTGGTGTTGGCGCGCACATCAGAGCCGCCCTGCTTTTCCGTCATGCCCATGCCCATGGTCAGGCCAGCTTTGAGCGGCCAGGGCCTGAGCCCGGGCTCGTAAACCCGGCTGGCCAGCTTGTCGGCGCAGGCGCTGTAGATCGCTCGATTGCCGGTCAGCGCCGGCTGCACCGCATAAGTCATGGAGATGGGACACAGCACCGAGGGCTCGAGTTCGGTGAACATCATGAAGCCGGCGGCGCGGCTCAGGTGCGCGCCGGCTCTGCCCTCCTGCCAAGCGCTGCCATGCAGACCGGCGCCTACTGCCGCGCCCATGAGCGCGTGATAGCTCGGATGGAACTCGACCTGGTCGATGCGCCGGCCCTGAGGATCGTGGCTGTGCAGAACGGGCCGGTGGCAGTTGGCCAGCCGCGCATGGGTCTGCATGTCGGCTTGGCCCAGTTGCCGGCCCAATGCTTGGAGCGGCGCCAGATCGAGCTGTGGCGCCAGCAGCCGCAAGACATCGCGCAGTCCCTGGTTGCCCTCAAACAGGTCATGTCCGACCAGAGGCTCGGACTGGTTGGAGACCTCGTGGGTGACGGCCATGACCATGCGCTGGGCTGTGGCTCAGACCAACTTGACCAACTGCTTGCCGAAATTGCGGCCCTTGAGCAGACCCAGAAAGGCCTGTGGTGCACCCTCGAGCCCATGTGCCACCGATTCCCGGGGGCGAAAGCGACCACTGCCCACCAGCTGACCGAGTTCCTTGAGCGCAGCGGGCCAGTCCTGCATGTGCTCGCTCACGATAAAACCTTGCACTTTGAGGCGCTGCACCAGGATCATCTGAGGATAGGACATGGGCAGGGGCTGACCATCGTAGCCGGCGATCATGCCGCAAACAGCGATACGGCCAAAGGCGTTCATGCGAAGCATGACCGCATCGAGCACCATGCCGCCGACGTTCTCAAAATAACCGTCGATCCCCTGCGGACAGGCCAGCTTGAGCGCTTTTGAAAGCGAAAGGGCATCGGCATGTGCACGGTAGTCGACGCACTCGTCAAAGCCGAGATCCTTGACCACGTAGGTGCATTTCTCGGCACCGCCAGCAATGCCCACCACCCGGCAGCCGCGCGACTTGGCCAACACGCCCACCGCACTGCCCACCGCGCCAGAGGCCGCGCTGACCACCACCGTCTGGCCGGCCTGGGGATCGATGATGCGCACCAGCCCGTACCAGGCGGTCACTCCGGGCATGCCCACGGCGCCCAAATAGTGCGACAGCGGCACATGGGTGGTGTCCACCTTGCGCAAGGCACCCGGTTGCTCGGCATCGACCACGCTGTAGAGCTGCCAGCCGCCCATGCCCACCACCTTATCGCCCACAGCAAACCGGGGCGAACGGGTTTCAAGCACCTCCCCCACCGTGCCACCGATCATGACTTCTCCCAGCGGCTGCGGCGCTGCATAGCTCTTGCCCTCGTTCATGCGTCCGCGCATGTAGGGGTCGAGGCTGAGGTAATGGTGGCGCACCAGAACCTGTCCATCCTGCAGCGCCGGCGTTGCGGCCGATTCGAGCCTGAAGTTCTCGGCCGTGGCCGCACCTTGCGGCCGGCTGGCCAAAACGATGGACTGGTTTTGTGGCATGGGAGGTCCTGCTTGAAGGGAGATACAAGGCCGCGGTTCAGAGTTTGACCGGCGTCGGTAGGAGGGAATATTTGAAGGTGCCGGTGGCATGGGCGCAGGCCTGGCCGGCTTCGTCGTAAACCGTGGCCTCGGTGAAGGCCAGGGTGCGGGTGCGATGCAAGAGCTTGCCCTCCCCACGAATAAGCGCACTGCCCTCGGCCGGTCGGAAAAAGCTGGTCTTCATCTCGATGGTGATGGCGCCATGATCGCGCTGCACACTGCGCGCAGCAGCGGCCATGGTCGTGTCCATGAGGGTCATGATCACACCGCCATG
The DNA here is from genome assembly GCA_021299555.1 of Comamonadaceae bacterium. Taxonomy (GTDB): domain Bacteria; phylum Pseudomonadota; class Gammaproteobacteria; order Burkholderiales; family Burkholderiaceae_C; genus Polaromonas. Next base: position 11,759 of record JAJTGH010000015.1, on the reverse strand, counting down.
AACTTTGCCAAAAATGTTCAGGTGCTCGGGCAGCGGGCGGTACTGCACCGTCGACGTACCCTCCTCAAAGCGAAGCAATTCAAAGCCGATGTGTTCGATAAAAGGAATGTGGATGCCAAAGCTCATGGGTGGATTCCAGCAAATCGAGCCGTTCAGTATCGAGGCCGCACAAGGGCTTGCGCTCAGCCGCCCGTCACCACCGACACACCACCATCGACCGCGATCCACTGGCCCGTGATGTGTTTGCCGGCGTCAGAGGCCAAAAGCACTGCAATGCCTTTGAGGTCCTCGTCATCACCCAGGCGATTGAGCGGCGCGTGCGAGGCCATCTCTTCCAGGCCCATGGACTTGAGCAATCCATCGGACATCTTGCTCGGAAAAAATCCCGGGCAGATCGCATTGACCGTGATGCCGTGCACCCCCCACTCACAAGCCAGTGCACGGCCAAAATTGATCGCTGCTGCCTTGGACGTGTTGTAGGCCAGGGTCTTGATCGGCTTTGGATTGCCACCCAGACCCGTGATGGATGCAATGTTGATGATGCGCCCGTACTTGCGCGGGATCATGCTGAGTTTGCCGATCTGCTGACTGAGCAGGAAATAGCCACGCACATTGAGGTTCATCACCTTGTCCCAGGCCTCCAGCGGATGGTCCTCGGCAGGAGCACCCCAGGCGGCACCCGCGTTGTTGACCAATATATCCACATGGCCCAGCCTGTCCATCGCCACCTGGGCCAGCCGGGTGATATCGGCCGGATCGGCGCAGTCGGCAGCCACCACATCGGCCTCGATGCCGCGCGCGCGCAGGAGGGCTGCGGCCTCCTCCAGGTCCTTGAGTTTTCGCGAGGTCAGGAGTATCTTGGCGCCGGCTTCACCCAGAGCCTCGGCCAGTTGCAGCCCCAGCCCACGCGAGCCGCCGGTGACCAGGGCGGTTTTGCCCTGGAGGTTGAACAGTTGTTGAACGATGCGTGACATGTTCGATAACTCCTTTCACTTTCCGGGATCGGCTTGCCATCGGGCGCGCACAAAAATCAGCACCACGCCCACCGCAGCCACAAGGACACCACCAACCACCAAAGCCCAGCCGATGGCCGGCTCAAAGCGTCCCACCGACAGGCCCAACACGGCAGTCATCAGGCCGCCAAAGATCAACACCCAGATCAGGTTTTGCAGGCGTTTGAGTTGCTTGGCATCGGGCATGGGGCTGGGGGTCAACGTGTGGGTCAATTGAGCAGCAAGGACGGGTCACAGAATCACTGAGAGCGTAACACCGACTTAAAACGCATCTTCGGGCAGATCTGCACAGGTCATGTCCTGATTGTTCACCACCGCCAACCAGGCCGGGATTTTGGGCAGTTCATAGCGGAAAAAGTATTGGGCGGCAGCCACACGGCCTGTGGCCGCCGCCCCGTGCGCTCCGGCATGGACCATCACCCGGGCCATGTCGAGCCAGATCCAGGCCAGCACCGTGTGGCCAAAGGCCTGCATGAAGGGCACGGCATTGGCCAGGGCGCAACGCGCATCGCCGCCGCCCCAGGCAGCATGTCCAGCCGAACACACCGCCTGCCAGGCTTGTCGCAAGGCCTGGGCATGGGCGCTCCATGAGGCGTCTGAGCCCATGGCACCCGCTGTTGCCTCAATGCGCTGGCCCAGAAGTTCCATGGCCCGTCCACCCTCGAGCCGCACCTTGCGCCCAAGCAGATCGCTCGCCTGTATCCCATGAGTGCCCTCATGGATCATGTTGAGCCGGTTGTCGCGCCAATACTGCTCGACCGAAAAGTCACGGGTGTAGCCGTAGCCGCCATGGATCTGTATGGCCAGGCTGTTGGCCTCCAGGCACCATTCGCTGGGCCAGCTTTTTGCCACCGGCGTGAGCAATTCCAGCAGCAGGTGGGCCTGCTGGGCACTGTCCTTGGAGCCAGTGCGTTGTTCATCAACCAGGCGCGCGCAGTACATCAACAGGGCCAGAGCGCCCTCACCATAGGCTTTTTGGGCCAGCAGCATGCGCTTGACGTCGGCATGCTCAATGATGCGCACCTGCGCAGGACTGGCCTGCTGAACAGCCCCGTTGGCCAGGCGGCCCTGGGTCCGCTGCTGCGCATAGCTCAGGCTGGCATGGTAGCCGGCCAGGCCCAGCATGGCAGCGGCCATGCCGATGGCGATGCGCGCCTCGTTCATCATGTGAAACATACAGGCCAGCCCCTGCCCCGGCTTGCCCACCAAGTAGCCGATCGCTCCGGGCTGACCGCCCACGGCATACCGGCCTTCGCCAAAGTTGAGCAAGGTGTTGGTGGTGCCGCGCCAGCCCAGTTTGTGGTTCAAGCCAGCCAGCGCGACATCGTTGCGCTGGCCAGTGAGGCGACCTTCTTGATCGACCAGATGCTTGGGCACGACGAACAAGGAAATGCCCTTGACACCGGCCGGCAAGCGCCCCTGGTCATCAGGAATTTTTGCCAGCACCAGGTGAACGATGTTTTCGGTCAGCTCATGATCACCCGCAGATATCCACATCTTGTTGCCGCGCAGGCGAAACCGCGGCCCCAGGGGATCCATCTCTGAGCCCAGACCATCGGCAACCGCACGGGTGGTGATGTCGCCGAGCGAGGAGCCGGCCTGTGGCTCTGACAGGCACATGGTGCCGGACCAGCGGCCAGAAAACTCGTTATGCGCAAACACCGATTGCTGCAGCGCCGAGCCGTGGGCCATCAGCAAATTGGCGTTGCCCACGGTCAGCAAGGCGGTGTTGATGCTGATTGAGGCCTGTGAAAAAAAACCGTTGGCCGCCGCCTCGACGGCAAAGGGCAGTTGCATCCCGCCGACCGCGTGGTCCTGAGAGGCGCTCATCATGCCCGCATCCACGTAGGCCTTGAGCGCATCGTGCGTGGCCTGCGGCAGGATCACCTTTTCGCCGTCAAACCGAGGTTCCTGGGTGTCGACCAGACGGTTGAAAGGGGCGTACTTGTCGCGGGCGATGCGCTCACAGGTGGAGAGCACTGCATCGAAGGTCTCACGGCTGTGATCGGCATACCGGGGCCGCGCGCTCAGTTGTTCGATCTGCAGCCAGTCATAGAGCAAAAAGTCCAGGGTTGCGCGCAGGCGCTGACCCGCATCCACCTCAAAATACCTCGAAAACGCCGGCTGCGCCCATGCCGCCGCCGATGCACATCGTCACGCACACGCGCTTGGCCCCGCGCCGCTTGCCTTCGATCAGGGCATGGCCGGTCAGACGTTGCCCACTGACCCCATACGGATGACCCAGCGCAATCGCGCCGCCGTTGACATTGAGTCGCTCCGCTGGGATGCCCAATCGGTCGCGACAGTACAGCACCTGCACCGCAAAGGCTTCATTGAGCTCCCACAGGTCGATGTCATCGACCTTGAGCCCCAGGCGCGAGAGCACCTTGGGCACAGCAAACACAGGGCCGATGCCCATCTCATCGGGCTCGCAGCCAGCCACCGCAAAGCCCAAAAACCGCCCCAGGGGTTTGAGACCCTGACGGCTGGCCAACTCCTCGCTGACCACCACGCAGGCGCCAGCGCCGTCGCTGAACTGACTGGCATTGCCGGCAGACACCAAGCCACCGGGCAGGGCTGGCTTGATGCCGGAGATGCCTTGCACGGTTGTACCCTCGCGTGTGCCCTCGTCGCGACTGACGGTCACCCGGGACGTGATCAGTCCGCGCACCTTGTCGGCCACTCCCGCAGTGACTGTGATGGGGGCAATTTCGGCATCGAAAAGCCCTGCGGCCTGTGCTGCGCAGGCCTTTTGTTGGCTTGCCGCACCGTATTCGTCCATGGCCTGCCGACCGATGCCGTAGCGCTGGGCCACCTGCTCGGCCGTCTGCAACATGCTCCAATAAACGGCGGGCTTCTTGCCCAGAAGTTCCGGATCCTCAATCATGTGCTGATTGACCTCCTGCTGCACGCAAGAGATGCTCTCGACGCCACCGGCCACATACACATGGCCCTCACCGGCAATGATGCGCTGAGACGCCAGCGCGATGGCTTGCAAGCCCGATGAACAAAAGCGGTTGATCGTCATGCCCGAAACGCTGACCGGGCAGTCGGCCATCAAAGCGGCCTGACGGGCGATATTGTTACCTGTGGCGCCCTCGGGCATGGCACAGCCCATGATGACATCTTCGACCTGTGCAGCCTCGATGCCGGCGCGACCCAGGGCATGGGCCACCACATGTCCGCCCAAAGTGGCGCCATGGGTCATGTTGAAGGCGCCCTTCCAGCTCTTGGCCAGGGGTGTGCGGGCAGTTGAAACGATGACGGCTCGGCTCATGTGTGTGTTCCTTTCGCGACCGGGCGCATCAGGCGTTGTTGAAAGTCTTGCCCTCGGCCACCAACCGGGCCAGCAGCGGCGCGGGCTGCCAGAAAGCCGCATCGTCCAGAGGGTTCTTGGCAAACCGGTGCATGGCATGGACCACATTGAAAAGGCCCAGGCTGTCGGCATAAAGCATGGGGCCACCGCGCCAAAACGGAAAGCCGTAGCCGGTGATGTAAACCATGTCAACATCACTGGCCCGCGCCGCAATGCCCTCCTCCAAAAGATGGGCCGCCTCATTGACCAGCGAAAACACCAAGCGCTCAACGATTTCGGTGTCACCGATTTTCCGGGGCTTGATGCCCAGCGATGCGCGGTGCTTGTCGAGCATGTCCAGCACCACAGGGCTGACGATCGCATCGCGCTGCCCGGCCTGATAGTCGTACCAACCGGCACCGGTTTTTTGACCAAAGCGGCCGAGCTCGCACAGCAAGTCAGCGGTGCGGCTGTAACGCATACCCGGCTTCTCGGCGTACCGGCGCTTGCGGATGGCCCAGCCGATGTCATTGCCGGCCAGGTCACCCATGCGAAACGGACCCATGGCAAAACCGAATTTCTCGACCGCCTTGTCCACCTGCGCCGGCGTGCAGCCCTCGTCGAGCAAAAAGCCGGCCTGTCGGGCGTATTGTTCGATCATCCGATTGCCAATAAAGCCATCGCAGACGCCCGAGACCACGGCCGTCTTTTTGATCTTCTTGCTCACTGCCATGACGGTGGCCAGCACATCTTTGCCGGTCTTTTCACCACGCACCACCTCGAGCAGCTTCATCACATTGGCAGGGCTAAAGAAGTGCATGCCGATGACGTCCTGGGGCCGCTGCGTGAAACCGGCGATGGCGTTGACGTCAAGCGTCGACGTGTTGCTGGCCAAAATTGCACCCGCTTTGCAGACCCGATCGAGTTCGCGGAATACCTGCTCCTTCACGCCAATTTCTTCAAACACGGCTTCAATCACGAGGTCGGCCTGGGCGATGTCGGGATAGCTGAGCGTGGTGGACAGCAAAGCCATGCGCTCTTCGTATTTTTCAGCTTTGAGCTTGCCTTTTTTGACCTGCGCCTCGTAGTTCTTGCGCAGGGTGGCCACGCCACGGTCCAGGGCGTCCTGCTTCATCTCCAGCAACTTGACCGGGATTCCCGCATTGAGAAAATTCATGGCGATTCCGCCACCCATTGTCCCAGCGCCAATGATGGCCACCTGGGCAATGTCGCGCTTGGTCGTATCGTCAGGCACATCTGCAATCTTTGCGGCGGCCCGCTCGGCTGCAAACAGATGGCGCAGGGCGCGCGACTGCGGCGTCCACATGAGGTTGATGAACATCTCCCGCTCGCGCGACATGCCTTCCTCGAAGGAGCTGCGTGTTGCAATTTCGACCGCATCCACGCACTTGAGCGGCGCCGGCAGATTGCGGGCCATGGCCTTGACCGTGTTGCGCGCAAATTGAAAATAGGCGTCGGCCTGCGGGTGCTTGCAAGGCAGATGACGAACCAGGGGCAAAGGCCTGACATCGGCCACCTCTTGAGCCAGCGCCAGCGCTTGCGGCAGCAGGGTTTGCGGTGAGTCGGCCATGCGATCGAACAGCCTCTGACCCGGCAACTGAGCCAGCACTTCACTCCTGAGCGGATCGCCCTTGACGATCATGTTGAGTGCAGCCTCCACGCCCAACACGCGGGGCAGGCGCTGCGTGCCACCGGCGCCAGGTATCAGACCGAGCTTGACCTCGGGCAGCGCCACGGAGCAGCCCGGCGCAGCTATACGGTAGTGACAGCCCAGAGCCAATTCCAGACCGCCGCCCATGACCACGGAGTGCACAGCCGCCACAATGGGTTTGGCCGAGTGCTCGCAGGCCAGGATCACACTGAGCAAGTTGGGCTCGGCCAGTGCTGCCGGTTTGCCAAATTCGCGAATGTCGGCCCCGCCTGAAAACGCCTTGCCTGCGCCGGTGATCACAATGGCGCGCACGGCCGGATCGGCGTTGGCCTGGTTCAGGCCCTGAGCGATCGCGATGCGCGTGGCATGTCCGAGGCCGTTGACCGGGGGGTTATCCAGGGTGATCACAGCCACTGGGCCGTGCAATTCATAGCGTGCCGTCATGTGTTTGTCGCTCCAGTCTCTAAGGTGCGGTGGGAGCGGTGGTGTCTAGCCAGACCGACTGGGTCCAAATAAGCACGACCGTTCGATTTGAGCTATTGTAGGCACAGAACGGCGCCCAAATCAGATGGGGTGGCCGGGGATTTTGTGCGCCAGGGACGCTGGTCGGTCAGTTGCCGGTGGTGCTGCGCTTGCCGGGGTCCATGTGGGCGCCCGTACTTGTTGCCTGGCGCAGCGAAATCAAAAAACCAGAGGCAGCGTCAGCTGCCTCTGGGGAACATTTGCACAGTCAGGTACAGGGCGGCGGCACTCTGCCCAAAGACAGCGACGCCCACGGCCCGAAGGACAGCCGAGCGCGCCGCCCTGGTCAGCCTATCAGGCCAGCGCAGCCTTGACCCGTGCGGGCGACATCGGCAAGGCACGCAGACGTTTGCCGGTCAGTCGGGCCACCGCGTTGGCAATGGCCGGGGCCACCGGTCCGACCCCAGCCTCACCCATCCCTGTCGGCGGTGCATCGGATTTCACGATTCGCGTATGGATCTCTGGCATGTCGGCCATGCGAAGAACCGGGTAGTCGTGGTAGTTGGTCTGCTGCACGGCACCTCCCTTGATGGTCAGCTCTTCGAGCAGCGCCACCGACAGGCCGTAGACCGCGCCTCCCTCGAGCTGACCCAAAACGCTCTCAGGTTGCACCACCAAGCCCGGATCAGCCGCTGTCCAGTAGTTGTGGACCACGATCTTGCCGGTGGCCGACTCGATCGACACCTCGGCCACGCCCGCTGCTACGGTGCCGTGGTAGTCGGCAAAAGCCAGGCCCAGAGCACGGCCGCTGCGGTTGCGTTTCCAGTCTGACATCTCGGCCACCGCCTCAATGACGGCGCGCGCCCGCGGATCGCTCTGCGTCAACTCCAGGCGCATGGCCAGTGGGTCCATGTTGCGCGCCTGGGCCACTTCGTCAAGAAAACTCTCGATGGCGAACTTGTTATGCCCGGCGCCAATTCCCCGGAAGGCGTGGACACGCATGCCGCGTTGTTCGCGCAAGCCCTCAGACTCCCAATTGGCGATGCTGTAATGCGGCAGATTCGAGCCCTGCCAGCCGATGTAGTCCTTGCCACCGGTGGCCGCAAACCGAGGCGGGGCGGCCACAGCGTCGACGTTTTCTGCCACGATCCGGTGCTTCCAGCCCACCACCTTGCCCTGAGCGTCCAGGCCGGCGCGCAAGATGTGATGCGTCATCGGCCGCGGACGGGCAGCCGCCATGTCGTCCTCGCGGGTGAGAATGAGCTTGACGGTCTTTTTGCTCGCGTTGGCAATCGCCACCGCCTGCGCAACGATGTCCGGTGTGATGCGACGGCCGTAGCCGCCACCGAGCAGCATCTGGTTCAGGCGGATCTTGTCGGGCGTGGTCTTGAGCACTCCGGCCGCTGCCATGGCTGCCAGCACAGGCGCCTGGGTGCCGGTCCAGATTCCAGCCGACTGGCCATCTGCTGCCACCCGTGCAACGCAGTTCATGGGCTCCATCTGAGCATGGCAGGTGTGCTCGGACCAATAAGTCGCCTCGATGACGCGCGCGGCCGAGGCCAGCGCCTGATCGGGCTCGCCCTTTTTATACGCGGACATGGGCTTGGCATCGGGTGAGCGGCCGTGGCGGGCGTACTCCTCCTTGGCCGCGTCCGAATCGAATCCAGCACCGCGGGCACCCTGGGTGTTCCAGGTGACCTTGGGCCGCAACACGTTGCGCGCCATGCGCGCGGCCTCGACTGTGCTTGCCAGCACGGCCACACCAAAGGGCATGGCCATGACCTGGATAACGCCCGGCACGGCCATGACTTCGGCCGTATTGACAAAATCGGGCCGGGCGCCGTCCATTGGTGACTCGAGCACTGTGGCGTAGACCATCCCTGGCACCATGGCATCGATGCCGAATTTGGCCTTGCCCGTGACTTTGTCGAGCACGTCGTTGCGTCCGATGTCGGCCCGTCCGATCAGCTTGAACTGCTGGGGCTGCTTGAGATCCGCAGCGCTGATCTTGGGCAACTCGGCCGGCACCGTGGCAAAGGCCGCAATTTCTCCATAGCGCAAGCGCCTTCCGCTGGCCGCGTGGATGACCACGCCCGCATTGGTGCTCAGCTCGCCAACCGGCACGGCCCAGCGGGCAGCGGCCGCGTCCATCAGCACGCGCCGAGCCTGGGCGCCGGCCATTCGCAATGGCATGAAGTAACCCGGAATCGCGATGCTGGCCAAGGACGCCTGGCCACCGTTGAGCAGCGGGTGCGGGTTGCCGAACACGCGAGGATTGGGCGGGGCATACTCGATCCGAACCTTGGACCAATCGGCGTCGAGCTCCTCGGCCAAAATCATGGGCAGTGCAGTGGTCGTGCCTTGACCCATCTCACCGGTGGGGGTCATCACCACCACCGAATCGTCTGATCCGATGCGAACCCAGACATTGGCCTGCAGCGCGCTCGAGCCAGCCTGTGCCTGGGCAGAGTCGGCGCCAGACAGACCAGCGCCCAAAGCCACAGAAAAGGTCAAGCCGCCGGAGACAGCCAGAAAGCCGCGTCGGTTGATTGGGGCATCAACGATCTCATTGTCTTGTGCTGCATTCATGGTTCAAGCCTCCTTGGCGGCACGCTGGACGGCCTTGACAATGCGTTGATAGGTTCCGCAGCGGCAGATGTTGCCATTCATGTGCTTGACGATCTCGTCGCGGCTGGGGTTTTTGTTGACAGCCAGCAGGCTCGCTGCCTGCATGATCTGACCCGACTGGCAGTAACCACACTGGGGCACTTGCTCGGCCACCCAGGCTTTTTGCAGCTTGTGGCTGCCATCGGGAGACAGGCCTTCAATGGTGGTCACGGACTTGCCTGCGACGGCAGAGACCGGTGTCACGCAGGAGCGCGTGGCCTGCCCATCGACATGGACCGTGCAGACACCGCATTGCGCAATGCCGCAGCCGAATTTGGTGCCGGTCAATTGGAGGTGTTCGCGCAGCAACCAGACCAAAGGGGTGGCCGAATCCACGTTCACCGTGGTGGGCTTGCCGTTGATCGTCAAGGAGACAGAACTCATGAAAAACCTTTCGTTGTTTGGGCGGGCCGCTTCGGGCGCCCGATCGACTCGGCCCGAATCGCCTTGGCCGCTCTCCAGCGATGCTAGCCCAAGCGCTTGAGCCCATGGTTCAGAGATCCTCAGGGTTTACACCAAGCGCCGCAGCGCAGGTGCGTTCTTTGTACCCTTTAGACCTCGAGCCAGCGCTCGCGAAGAACCTTCGCACCGAGCAATTGTTCGGGCGTTCCCTCAAAAACCACCTCTGATCTGCCCAGCAAAAGCACGCGATCGGCCAGATCCAGGGCCAGATCGAGCTTTTGTTCCATGAGGACGATGGCGGTACCGGCTTTGACCTGTTGCCTCATCAAGTGTGCGACTGCTTGAACCATCTGCGGGGCCAGGCCCTCCGCGGGTTCGTCGACGATCAGCAATCGGGGCCGGGCCAGCAAGCTGCGGATCAAACTGAGCATTTGCTGCTCTCCACCCGACAACAAGCCAGCCGGTGTTTGCCGTCGGGCGTGGAGCTGAGGAAACTGTTCATAGGCCCAGGCGATACGGTCCCGATCTGGCTTTCCACGCAGGCCAAGCTGCAGGTTTTGCTCCACACTGAGCAGCGAAAAGACATCGCGGGTTTCCGGCACATAGCCCACGCCGAGTCGCGCGATCTGGTGAGGCTCCAGGCCCAGCAGGTCCTGCCCCATCCAACGCACCCGGCCCTGGGCCGGGGTCAAACCCATCAAGGCCCGTGCAAGCGTGGATCGGCCCGAGCCATTGCGTCCAAGCACCGTAAGAACCTGTCCAGGTGGGACGCAAAAGTCAACGCTGCGCAGCGCTTGCACCGCACCATGGTTGACGCTCAGCCCCTGGACCGTCAGCATAGGCCATTGCCCCTGTGGGCACCCAGATAGGCCCGTCGCACCGATGCGTCGGTGCGCACCTGATCCGGCGCTGCGCAAGCGATCACCTGGCCTTCGTGCAACACGGCCACTCGGTCGGCCAATTCGAAAACCACGCCCATGTCATGCTCGACCAGCATCAGGGCGCAGCCCCGCGTGAGCTCGCGCAGCTTGGTCGTAAAGGCCAAGGTCTCGCTGCGGCTCATCCCGGCCGTCGGCTCGTCGAGCAAAATGACAGCAGGACCACTGGCCAGCACCATGCCCAGCTCGAGCATGCGCTGCTGCGCGTAACTGAGTTCACCGGCCAAGCGCTGGGCGCTTTCTTGCAGACCCAGAGCGCCCATCAGTCCATCGACCCGCTCCTGCACGTCGCGGCGATGCAGCAATGAACCCCAAAGGCCGCGCCAGCCTGCGGCCTGCGGCCCCAGTTCCCGAAGGCAAGCGCAGCGCAGGTGGTCAAGCACGGACAGCCTGGCAAACAGTTGACTGATCTGAAAACTGCGAGCCAGGCCAGCACGCGCAATCGCATGCGGGGAGTGCCCTGCGATCGAGCGGCCATAAAGCAGAACGTCTCCCGCGGACGGCGCCAGCGCCCCGCTGATCACGTTGAACAAGGTGGACTTGCCAGCTCCGTTGGGACCGATCACCGCCAGACACTGCTGGGCCTGCAGCGCCAGGTCCACGCCACGCAGCACATGGCTGGTGCCAAACTTCCGGTGCAGTGCGCTGACCTGCAAAACCGACTGGCTCATGGTGTGCCCCGACCGCGTGTGCGGGCTCCATGCCAGCCCAGCGCCCCGGCTGCCGTCAGACCCAGACCCGCCAGCCAGTGGCTGGCAGCGTGCGCGTCAAGCACAAGGCCCAGATAGCCCACTTCTGGCCCCAGCGTGCTGGCCAGACGCAGTTGATAGGCCATTTCCACCAAGCCGCCAGCAGCCGCAGCCGCAAGGGCCAAACACACCGCCCCCAGCGGATGCAGCCTCATCGTCCGGCCCATGGCCGGCAGTCCCTGTGCCAGACCGCCCGGTGCCATCAGCAGCACCATCACGAAGGCCAAACCCATGTAGAGCAACCACGCAGGCGTCCATGAAGACAGCACCACCGTGGCCATGACCATCAGCACGCCGCCCAGCACAGCGCCCGACATGCTCGACAGTCCCCCCATCAGCGTGAAAACCAGCACCAGCGCCGAGCGGTGGCTGCTCAGGGCCTCTGTGCTGACCCTTTCGTTGAACAGCGCAACCAGGGCGCCGGCCATACCTGCAAAAAAACCGGCCGTCACAAACGCGGCGTGCCTGATTCGGCGCGGGTCATAGCCCATGAACGAAACCCGGGTCGGGTTGTCTCTCACCGCGTTGAGCAAGCGGCCCAAAGGCGTTTGGGTGTACCCG
>JAJTGH010000171.1 GCA_021299555.1 Comamonadaceae bacterium | reverse complement strand
TGCTTCGCTGCTCGAGCGTGGCGTAGTCCATGGTTCGGTGGCCCTCGAAAAGGGCCAAGCTCTGGGGAGCGCGTTGAGAAATCCGGGTGACAGCAAGTCCGACGTTCATGCGCAATCGGCCGCGTGGCGCGGCCTCCAGGTTGAATCACACAGGGCGCGCGCCCGGGGCGCGCCAACTGCACTTGACTTTAACATCGGGCCACAGCGCTCTTGCGGCGCCAGCCCCCGCTTGTTGGGCTCGCCCATCACCGGCTTGCTCACGGCGCTCTTGCCCACCGAGCCATGCCGATTTTCCTTGTTCCTTGAAGAAAGCTTTCCATGACCTACGCTTATCCCGCCTACGAATCCCTGCGCCTGGACCGTCCCGCCGACCGGGTTCTGCGCATCACCATGTCGCGCGGCAAGATGAACGCCATGGACTTTGAGTTTCACCATGCGATGACCACCATCTGGCAACACATCGAAAGCGATCCCTCGGTGAGCGTGGTCATCCTTACCGGCGAAGGCCGGGCTTTTTCCGCCGGTGGCGACTTCGAACTCGAGCACAAGCTGGTCAATGAATTCGAGTGGCGCGCCCGCATGTGGAAGGACGGCCGCAACCTGGTCAAGAACCTGATCCATTTCTCCAAGCCCCTGGTTTCGGCGATCAACGGCGCGGCCGCCGGCGGTGGGCTGGCCGCGGCCATGCTCTCGGACATCACCATTGCCGCTCGTTCGGCCAAGATTGTCGACGGCCATGTGCGCCTGGGCGTGGCCGCCGGCGATCATGCGGCCATCATCTGGCCCTTGCTGTGCGGCATGGCCAAGGCCAAGTACTACCTCATGAGCGGTGAGCACCTGTATGCCGAGGAGGCCGAGCGCATCGGCCTGATCTCGCGGGTGGTCGACGACGACAAGCTGCAGGAGACTGCGCTTGAGGTCGCAGTGAACCTCAGCCGGGCTTCGCCCTCGGCGATCCGATGGACCAAGCTGTCCATGAACAATTGGCTGACCATGGCCTGGCCCATCTTCGAAAACTCGCTGGCCCTGGAAATCCTCGGCTTTTCCGGACCCGATGTGGTGGAGGGCCTGAAGGCCTACGAAGAAAAGCGCGAGCCCAATTTCAACCCCGAGTCCCCCGTCTGAGCCGCAACCCTGCGCCAGAAGAAGGCATTGCAATGAACATCCCACCCTCTCCCGATCCTCTTGATTTCAGCGGTAAGACCGTGCTGGTGGTCGGCGGCTCCAGCGGCATCGGCAACGGCATTGCCCAGGGCTTCAGACGTCGCGGCGCCAGCGTGCATGTGTGGGGCACCCGCGCCTCGGCGGCACTCTACCAGGACGAGGCGGGCAGCGATCTGCAGGGCCTGGTCTTTTCACAGGTGGACGTGGCCGACGCGGCGGCGGTGGCGTCTGCTCTGACACCCTCTGTCATTGATGTGCTGGTGCTGTGCCAGGGCATCGTGGCCTACGGCCGCAAGGAGTTCGAAGTCGACACCTTTCGGCGCATCGTCGACGTCAACCTCAACAGTCTGATGGCCTGCGCGAGCCGTTATCGCCAGACGCTGTCAGAGCGCCGGGGCAGCATCATCACCATCTCCTCGGCCGGGGGTCTGCGCGCCACCCGTGGCAATCCGGCCTACGCGGCCTCCAAGGCGGGAGCGATCCACCTCACTGCCACCCTGGCCCAGGCCTGGGCGCGTCAGGGCATTCGGGTCAATGGCGTGGCCCCGGGCCTTGTGGATACCAAGTTGACCAAGGTCACCATCGCCAATGAGGAGCGCCTGCGCGAGCGGCTCGAGGGCATTCCTGCCGGGCGGCTGGGCACGCCGCAGGAAATGGCCGATGCCTGCCTGTTCCTGGCCTCGCCCATGGCCAGCTACATCTATGGCCAAACGCTGCTTGTGGACGGGGGGCGAACGCTGTGAGCGCGCGACCCACTGTCGCACGCGCTTTGCCAGGCGCACTGCCGTGAGCGACGGTATGGGGGATGCGGCGGCGCGGATGGGCCGCTGGCAAGCGTGGCTGGACCTGGGCCAGGAGACGGCCCTGGACCCCGAGGCCGCCATTGTGGATCCGCACCACCACCTCTGGGATCGGGGCGACCACACCTACCTGCCCGCGCAGTTTGCTGCAGAAGCGCAGGCCAGCGGCCATCGGGTGCTGGCCTCGATTTATGTGGAGTGCCTCTCGCATTACCTGGACAGCGGCCCGCAGGCTTTGCGCCCGGTGGGCGAGACTGCGTACGTGGCCGCCCTTGCGCGCGCTGCGTGGCAGGTCCGCGAGAGCCGGGGGCAGGCGGGTGCGCCAGAGATTGCTGCAGGCCTGATCGCGTTTGCCGATCTTGCGCTGGGGGAGGGGGTCGACGAGGTGCTCGATGCCCATGTCCAGCACGCCGACGGCCGCCTGCGCGGCATTCGCTACAGCACCGCGCACGACAGCGATCCGGCGATCCACAGCGCCTATCCCACCCGGGCAGGCATGCTGCGCGAGGCAGCGGTGCAGGCCGGCGCCTCGCGGCTGGCCCGGCGCGGCCTGTCTCTGGACGTTTGGGTCTACTTTCACCAGTTGGGCGACGTACTGGCGCTGGCCAGCGCCTGCCCCGATCTGAGCATCGTGATCGACCATGCGGGCGGGCCCATCGGGCTGGGACCCTACAGCGGGCAACGCAGCCAGGTCCTTGAGCAGTGGCGCGTCCAGCTGCAGGCCCTTAGTCGGGCGCCCAATGTGTCGCTCAAATTCGGCGGTCTGGCCATGCCCTTGGCCGGCTTTGAGTGGCGCAAGCGGCCTCGTCCTCCCGATTCTCAGACCCTGGCCGAGGCTTGGAGGCCCTACTGGGAGATCTGTCTGGACGCTTTCGGGCCGCAGCGCTGCATGTTCGAGAGCAACTTTCCCGTCGACCGCAGTGGCTGCACTTACGGCGCCCTGTGGAACGCGTTTCAGCGCCTGGCCGCCTCTTTGAGCGTGCATGAGCGTCACCAGGCGCTGGCCGCCACGGCACAGCGGGTGTACCGCCTCTGAAGCGGGCTCGCGCTCAGGCGGGTTTGCGCAGCACCAGCAGCATTGCGGCCTCGCGCGCAGGCATGCCCACCCTCACACCGCAGGCCTGGGCCAGTGCGCCTGCAGCGCTGATCACGCCGTCCTCATAGGTGCTCATGCCGTCGCCCATGCGGGCCAGGCGAGCGTCCACCGTCGCGCCCGCAACGCCCGCCTGATCGGTCAGTGCCAGGCCAGCCATGCCGGAGTCGTTGCGTCCGCGTCCGCCGTCGGAGCAGATGAAGCCATAAGGGTTCACATTCAGGATGTGGCGCGCACCGCTGCGACCGGTGTGGCCGGCCGTCACCAGCACATTGCGCTGGTCTGCCTCAGTGCCGAAGACGATGGAATCGGTGACCACGATCTGCCGTCCGTCACTGGTTTCGTGCATCACACGCCGGTTCGTCACTTGATAAGCGCCTGGGTTGGCGGGATCGCGCTCGAGCATCAGCCGCGCGGCTTCATGGGCCGGCATGCCGGCGCGCACGCCGCAGTCGGCAGCCGGACGGTTGAGATAACTGATTCGGCCGTTGTGGTACGCGTCCACACCGTCGCCCAGGATGATGCTCATCACGTCGACTGCAGCGGCTGCAATGTTGAGTGCCTCCATGTACCACAGCCCCGCCATGTTCGCGCCCAGCGGGCCCACGCCGCCGTCAAAGCCGATGACCGCACGCGGCAGGTGCTCGCGCAGCAGTCGGGCTGGCAGCACGCCGATATAGGACGCCGTAACCAGCACATCGCGCCCCTGATTTCGCGGCAGGATGTCGGCGGCGCTGTCCAGCGCCATGATGCTGCCGCGCTCGGTGCGCAGCATTTCGGTTTGCAGGTCTTTCATGGGCTCCTCCACAGTCTGGCGCGCGGGCCTTCAGGAAGGCTCGAGCTCGATGATGATTTCCCGGCCATCCCAGGCCGCCGCCGCCTGCGCCACCTGCTGGTAAAAGGCCCGGGTCGCGTCTGGGGACAGGTAGACTTCGGTCATGTGGCCGACCAGAGGCCGCGTGTCCACCAGCACCGCGCCGCGCCCGCCCGCCGTGCGCAACTCGCTGGCCCGTGCCAGGCCGCAGCTTCGGTAGCGATCGAGCAGCGCCTCGGGATCGGTCACCTGTACCGCCACATGGTGTAAGCCTTCGCCCTGGCCCGCAAACATGTCCCGGAATGCCGAAGGCGTCTGGCAGTGCTGCTGCAGCAACTCCACCTGGATGGGTCCGGCCTGCGCAAAGGCTGCAGAGATGTCCAGCTGCGAAAGCTGGCCGCGGTACCTCACCTCGGCCATGGCCATGTGGCGACGCACGAGAAAAGGGCCCAGCCCCCACAGCCTGTGCCAGCGCTGTATGGCCTGGTCGATGTCCTGCACCACGTAGGCGTTCTGGACAATGGATTGAGCCAGTTCCATGGGTCAGCCCGGCGCATTCAGAGTTTAGACAGGCCCAGGCCCAGGCCGCCATCGACCTCGAGCGAAACGCCCGTCACCCAATCGGCTGAGGCCAGGTAGACCATCGCCTCGGCCACCTCGGTGCTGGTGCCGATGCGGCCCAGGGCATGGTCGGCTGCCATCGAGGCATAGCGGGCGGCCGACTCCTCGGGGGTGAGCAGGCCTGCGCGCACATTGATCTCGGTGTTGACCGCCCCCGGCAGCACGCAGGAAACCCGGATGCCCCGGCGGCCCAATTCGGCCGCCATGGCCCGCGAGAGTCCCTCCACGGCGGCTTTGGTGG
>JAJTGH010000170.1 GCA_021299555.1 Comamonadaceae bacterium | reverse complement strand
CAGGGCGATATGGCGGTGATGATCCCCAGCCCAACTGGCTTGACCCGGCGCGGCGACGTCGATTTTGTCCACTTCGCGCAATGGCTCGACGCGCTGGTGCTCATGGGAGGCAGTGATGTCTGGCCGGGCAGCTATGGCGAGTTGCCCTTGCAGGAGCGCTGGAGCGGTGACCGTGTGCGCGACGAATACGACAAGGCCTTGGTGCGCGCTTTTGTGGACGCGGGCAAGCCGGTGCTCGGCGTTTGCCGCGGCTTGCAACTGATCAACGTGGCGTTTGGAGGCACGTTGTACCAAGACATCCCGACCCAACGGCCTGATGCTTTGGTGCACCGCGATGCGCAGGCCTATGACAACAACTTGCATCCCTTGGCCATTGAGCCCAAAAGCCGCTTGTGCGATGTGCTGAGCGGACGCACCGAAGCGGTGGTCAACAGCGTCCATCACCAGGGCATCAAAGACCTCGCTCCTGATTTCGTGGTCGAGGCCCACTGCCCGCATGACCGCATGATTGAAGCCATACGCTGGCGGGGCCCGAGCTATCTGGCGGCTGTGCAATGGCACCCCGAGTTTCATCGGCCGCAACAGGGCACGCTCGACGATGCCCCCATCCTCGCGGATTTTTTGGCCCATGCCGCGCGGCTTCGTTCCACCTCTTGACTCCTCCTTTCTCACATGAACCGACTGTCTGTTTTCAACCCCGCCGATGGCAGCCTGATCGAGCAGCTGCCCATGGACGATGCTGCCCGCGTGGCCGAGCGTGTGGCCGCTGCCCAAAGGGCGCAGCCGCTTTGGTCCGCTCGTCCGCTGACCGAACGCAAGCAGGTCATTGCACGTTTTCGCCAAAGTGTGCAGGAGCGCTTGGCCCAACTCGCTCAAGTGCTCACCCGCGAGACGGGCAAGCCTTTGGCCCATTCGCGCAATGAACTCAATGGCTTTTTGGGCCGCATCGATTTTTTTCTTGCCCATGCCGATCAGGCCTTGGCCGGTGAGCAGGTCTTTGACGCCGATGGCATGCGCGAGCAGATCGAGCGTTTGCCTTTGGGTGTGATTGGCAATATTTCTGCCTGGAATTACCCTTGGTTTGTCGGTGGCAACGTGTTTGTACCGGGCTTGCTCATGGGCAATGCCGTGGTTTACAAGCCCTCGGAATATGCAGCCATGACTGGGCTGGAGATGGCCCGACTGCTGCACGGCGCTGGTGTGCCAGATGATGTTTTTGTGGCCCTGATTGGAACCGGGCCCACCGGTGGTGCCTTGCTCGAGCAGCCGCTGGACGGGATGTTTTTCACCGGCTCGGTGGCCACTGGCCAGCGCATCGCCCAAGCCATGGCACCGCGCATGGTCAAGCTACAGCTCGAGCTCGGCGGCAAAGACCCGACCTATGTCTGCCCCGACGCCGATCCTGTGGCCGCGGCCCAGTCTTTGGCCGACGGCGCCATGTACAACGCCGGGCAGAGCTGCTGCTCGGTCGAGCGCCTGTATGTCCACGAGGCGATCTATGACCGCTTCATCGAGGCGCTGGTCGGGACGGTTCGCAGCTTCAAGATGGGCGACCCCATGGCCGATGACACTTACCTGGGACCTTTGACGCGGGCCCCGCAGATCGATGTGCTGCAGGCGCAGGTCGCCGATGCCCAGGCCCGGGGCGGCAGACTGTTGCTCGGAGGTGCCCGTGCGCCCGGTCCTTTCGGCGGCAAAGGCAACTGGTTTGAAGCGACGGTGATCGACCGCGCCGACCGCAGCATGATGCTCATGCGCGATGAGAGCTTTGGTCCGATCGTTGGCGTACAGAAGGTGACCGGCGACGCTCAGGCCATAGCGCTCATGAACGACACCCGCTATGGCTTGACAGCGGGTGTTTACACGCCCGATGAGCAGCGAGCGCGGCGCATCGGCTCAGAGGTTCGCGCCGGTTCGCTCTACTGGAACTGCTGTGACCGGGTCAGCCCGCGTTTGCCCTGGAGCGGTTGGGGCGAATCGGGCCTGGGCCTGACCCTCTCGGTCGAGGGCATCAGCACCTTCACCCGGCCCAAGGCCTGGCATCTGCGCAAGAATTAAGGTGGCTGCGTGCGTGCTGATCAGCCCCTGGTGCTGTTTGATCTGGACCATACGCTGCTTGAGGGAGACAGCGACCAACTGTGGTGCGACTTCCTGATGGCGCAAGGCTTGTTGCCGCGCGAACCCTTTGCCAGCCGCAACCAGGACATGGCCCGCCAATACAAGGCAGGTACGGTCGATGTGCGCTCTTTTTGTGAGTTTTATCTGGGCACCTTGACCTTGCTCAGTCCGCTTCAATGGCAGCCTTGGCGGGAGCGGTTTTTGCGGCAGTCGGTCGTTCCTCGACTGGCCGCTGGGGGCCGCGCTCAGGTGGCCGAGCATCGGGCTGCCGGCCACTGTGTGGTCATGACCACTGCAACCAATCGCTTCATCACGCAATTGACGGCCGAATACCTGGGCATTGAGCACCTGATTGCCACCGAACCTCAGATCGTGGCCGATCGGTTCACTGGCAAGGCCGCTGGTGTACTCAATATGCGCCAAGGCAAGGTCGATCGCTTGCACGCCTGGCTCGCTGAGCAAGGTCTGAGCCTGGACGCTGTGCACAGCACGGCTTACAGCGATTCGGTCAACGATCTGCCCTTGCTTGAATGCGTCAATTCACCCATTTGCGCCCAGCCCGATCCCGCTTTGGAGCGCATCGCCAGCGACCGTGCATGGCCGGTGGTGCGCTGGTTTTAGTGGGTTTGCCGACCCGTGGCGCGAAGAGACAACACACCCTGGGCCAGCACGCCAGCGGCGTCCTCGGTCATCTCGCCGATGCGCCGCATGGCCTGCCGGGGTGTTAGGCACAAAAAGCCGCTGACTTCGCCATCGACATTCATTGGCACCACATCGCTGGGCACAAGCAGGTTGTAGACCAGCAAGGCTTCGTCGTGCCAGCCCTGCGGCTCGCACCTGCGGGTGACGATGCGACCGGCCGGCTGCGCCCGCTGTGCCAATTCGGGGGGCAAGCCCGCTTCTTCGTAGAGTTCGCGGATCGCGCAGCTCAGCACCTCTTCGCCGGCCGGCAGGCCACCGGCCGCCAGGTTGTCGATGCGGCCCGGATCGGTGGCTTTGCCCATGGAGCGGATGCCGCACCACAACCGCCCGTCCGGCGTGAACCCGTTGATGTGTACCGCATGGCTGCGCAGCCCAAAAAACCGAAAGGCCGCACGCTCGAGCGCAAAGTGGTGCGGCTGTTGTGGCTGCGGGGCGTGTTCGATCTCGCCCCAGTAGCTGTAAAGCTCATTGCGCCAACCGCCGACCCAGCCGCTGTCCTTGAGCGCCTGGGCGGCTCGGGCCAGAGCCAGAGTGCGCGTGCCCGCGTCCCAGTGCGCGGCCTGCCACACCAAGCCGCGGTCGCTGACTTCGCAACTTGGCAAATTCGCCATCAGCGGTGCCACGTGCCCGGGGGCCAGCCAACCAATGCGCAGGCTGCCCAGATAAAAGCCTTTCCACTGGGGCGGTGCGGGACGATCAATGGCCGCCAGGATGCCGTGCAGTTGATCGTCTTCTATAGCCGCCCAGGCTTGGCGAATTGACTCGAACATCTGCCGATTATCGACGCCGCATCGCTTGACGGTTGAGCCTGAGCGATCGGTGGTCGCCACAAGCTTGGTCGCTGGGGGATGCTCCGCACTTATGGCAACATAGGAGTTTTGGCGCAACTTTAAGGAGACAAATCATGCGCAAGCGCAATTTTCTAGGTGGTTTGACATGTGTCGCAGCCGTGCTGGCCACCCCGGCTCTGGCCCAGGACAACGTGTTCAAGATCGGTCTGATCGCGCCGCTGACCGGCCCGTTCGCCTCGACGGGCAAGCAAATCGAGGCGGCGGCCCGCCTGTACATGGCACAAAACGGCGATACCATCGCGGGCCGCAAGGTTCAGCTGATCGTCAAAGACGACACCGGGGTGCCCGATGTGACCAAGCGCATCGCCCAGGAGATGGTGGTCGGTGACAAGGTCCATGTGCTGGCCGGCTTCGGGCTGACACCGCTGGCCATGGCAACCGGCCCCATTGCCACCCAGGCCAAGACGCCGATGGTGGTGATGGCGGCAGCCACATCGGTCATCACCGAGGCTTCACCGTTCATTGTGCGCAGCAGTTTTACCGTGCCGCAGGTGGTCACGGTGTTGGCCGACTGGGCCAGCAAGAACAACATCAAGAGGGTCGTGTCTTTGGTCACCGACTACGCGCCGGGCATTGACTCGGAGAAGTACTTTAACCAGCGCTTTCAAGCCAACGGGGGTGTCGTGATCGAGGCCTTGCGCGTGCCGCTGCGCAGCCCGGACTTTGCGCCCTTCTTGCAGAAGGTTCGCGATGCCAAGCCCGATGCGTTATTTACCTTTGTGCCATCGGGCCAGGGCTCTGTGCTGATGAAGCAGTTCACCGAGCGTGGGCTGGACAAGGCTGGAATCCGCATGATTGCAGAGGGCAGTGTCACCGACGACGACATCCTCAACAGCATGGGTGATGCGGCCATTGGCGTTGTGACTGCGCACCATTACTCTGCCCATCACAAGTCTGATCTGAACAAGAAATTTGTCGAAGCCTTTGGCAAGGCCAATGCGGGAATGCGTCCCAATTTCATGGGCGTCGAGGGCGGAGAGGCCTTGCTCAACGCCATGAAGGGTCAAACGTTTGAAAGCCCACGCGGGCCGGTGCTGATCGATGCGCAGACCCGCGATGTGGTGCACAACGTCTACGTGCGGCGTGTTGAACGTGTCGACGGGCAACTTTGGAACGTTGAAGTTCAGACCACTACCGACGTCAAGGATCCGGGCAAGACCCGTTGATTGCGATTGGTGCGGGGCCTGCATGACGCTGCCGCTCGTTCTTGTTCCGGGGCTGATGTGCGATGCTGCGGTCTGGGAGCCCTTGCTCCCAGCCCTGCGCGACAGCGGGTGCGTCGGTCGGATCGATGGTGTCGATCACGGACTTTGCGACAGCCTGGTCGAAATGGCTCGGCAGGTTTTGGTCCAGGCACCACCCCGATTTGCTCTGGCTGGTCATTCCATGGGGGGCCGTGTCGCCCTGGAGGTGTGCCGGCTCGCTCCCGATCGGGTCAGTCATCTGGCCTTGCTCGACACTGGCTATGCCCCTTTGGCTCGCGGCGTGCCGGGTCAGCAGGAAAAAGACAAACGGCAGGCTTTGGTTCAAACGGCGCGAGAACAGGGTGTCCGTGCGATGGCCACACTGTGGGTGCAGGGCATGGTGCACCCGGATCGGCTTGGGGACATGCAGTTGATCGAGCAGATCTTGTCCATGTTTGAGCGCAAGAGCGCCGACGTGTTCGAGCGTCAAGTTCGCGCCCTGCTCAACAGGCCAGATGCCGAACCTGTTTTGCGAGCGTTGGCCGTGCCCACGCTGGTCCTCACGGGCCGCCAGGACAGTTGGGCGAACGTCGAGCAGCACCGCGCCTTGCACGCGCTCATTGGACCTCGGGCAGCGCCTGTGCTGGAAGTCATCGAAGACTCTGGGCACATGGTCCCCATGGAACGCCCTGCTCAACTGGCGGCCGCCATGATGCGGTGGCTGGCGCGCTGAGTCACAATGCAAGACGGATGGATGCGCCAGATTTTTCAGACATTCCCGGCACCGTTATCTTCGATGCGGTGCGGGCCCGGCAGGGCTATGCGCTCAATCGGTTTTGCATGTCGCTGATGCAGGCTGACAACCGCCTGCGCTTTAAGGCCGACGAGCAGACCTACCTGGATCAATGGCCCATGAGTCCTGAGCAGAAGCAGGCAGTGCTGGCGCGCGACATGAACCGCTGTCTCGAACTCGGGGGCAATGTGTTTTTTCTGGTCAAAATCGCGGCCACCGATGGCATCAGCGTTCAGCAAATGGTCGCCGGCATGGTGGGCATGAGTGCCCAGGCCTACCGCGACATGATGATGCAGGGTGGGCGCCCGATCCAGGGCAACCGCAGCCTGAGCGAGTGGAGCCGCTGATGGCCCGCGTCAGCGCCGGCGTTTACACCTCGCATGTGCCCGCTTTGGGCGCGGCGATGGACCATGGCAAGACGGCCGAGCCGCCTTGGGCGCCCATTTTTGCCGGCTACGAGTTTTCTCGCCGGTGGATGGCCGGCCACGTACCTGACGTGATTTTGCTGGTCTACAACGACCATGCCAACGCTTTTGGCCTGGACTTGGTGCCCACCTTTGCTCTGGGCACTGCGGCTCGCTATGAACCGGCCGACGAGGGTTGGGGCGCCCGCGCCGTGCCCAGTGTGATGGGCCACCCCGAGTTGGCTGCCCACATTGCGCAGCACTGTATTTTGGAAGACTTCGACCTGACTTTGGTCAACCGAATGGACGTCGATCATGGCCTGACGGTGCCGCTGTCGTTGCTTTTCGGTGCGCAGCTGGCCTGGCCCTGCCCGGTGATCCCGTTGGCGGTCAATGTGATCCAGTATCCGGTGCCCAGTGGCCGGCGGTGCCTGGCGCTGGGTCGGGCCATCGGGCGGGCCATTGGGAGTTTTGGGCCTGACTTGAATGTTCAGGTATGGGGCACGGGCGGCATGAGCCACCAGCTGTCGGGCCAGCGTGCTGGCCTGATCAATGCCGCCTTCGACCATGACTTCATGGACCGGCTGATTGACCGGCCTGAGGAGCTGGTGCAAATGTCTCACGTGGAACTGGTGCGCGAGGCGGGCAGCGAGGGAATCGAGCTGGTCATGTGGTTGATTGCGCGTGGCGCCATGGACTGCGCCCTGCCCACAGTGGCCCACCGGTTTTACCATGTGCCGGCTTCCAACACGGCCGTGGGCCATCTGATTTTGGAAGCCGACTGAGCCGGGGTGGCATATCCACTTGGCATCGGAGCAAATCACCAGACATTTGCGCTTGCGGCCGTCCCGCCCAACGCTGGCCGCCGGCATGAGCCGGATCTGCTGAAAAAATCCCAGTCAGCTGCCTTTGACCGCGTGCAATATCAGTCCGCAGGCCTCGCGCAGATCCAGGCTCAGGCGCTCTGGGCTGTCGTGCAAGCGGGGCAGTTGCAGCCGGTCCGACCGGCGCTCGATTTGCGCCAAATCTGAAAACTCCAAGGTCAGCGCGCTCGGCAGTACCGGGCCGCCTTGTGCGGTCGACTCCAGCGAGATGAACGAGTGCCCGAGCCTCAAGCGGCTCGCTGAGCCTTGTTGTGACGCCAGACGTGCACCGGCCCGCTCCAGCCGTGCGCCCCACGGGCCGAGCCGATCGGCCGCCCCTGTGTAATGCAATGCGCGCAAAGCATGGGCTGCGTTGGGGTGGCGCAGCAGCGAGGGCGATCGCACCAGCTCGGGTGTGATGTGTTGCACCCAGCAGATGTAGGAGGGGTCGCTGGCTTGCCAGGGCGCGTCGAAATACGCAAACCGTGCCAGCCCTGAGCGCTCGGGCGTGCTCACAGGCCGGGACCAGTCCATGACTGCGCGTGCTGCCATGCCATTTTTTTCGCACTGCATATGCCATTGCCTGGCATCGGTGCAGCCCAGGGCCAGCACATGCAAGCCGTATCGCTCATGGATGGCTGGAGTCAACTGGTGACCGGCATGTGGATCGGTGATCTGCATCAACTCGATATAGCCCACGTTGAACATGATCGAGTGCTGGGAACTGCCCGCCGACACCTTGAGCCCATGCTCATTGGTTCGTGTGTGGTCCGCGCGCTCGGTCAATGTGAAGCCCAGATCGACGAACAGGTCGCGGGCGGCAGACAGATCTTCAACAATGAATCCGACATGATCCAGGTCGATCTCTTGATCTGTTGAGACTCTGGTTTGCATACTATTTTTGTCCTTTGAGTCGGTCAATCGCCAAATTTTTGCTGCAAACAGACAGGAATTGTACGCAAAAGCTGATGCGTGCTAGCATTGTCCCGTCTTGATGAAACTGGCTTGGGAGGACTTTGAAATGCGTCTGATCTTCAAATCTGTGTTGGCTGCATGCGCCCTGACCGCGTGCTCCTGGCTGGCGGCTCAGCAACCCGTGCGTGGCGGTACCTTGACCGTTGCCTTGCCCACAGAACCGGCTCACTTGAACTCTGCCATCGATACCACGCAACAGGTCAAGATTGTTGCGGGCAAGATTTACAGCGGGCTGATCAAGTACGACCTGAAAATGAACATGCGGCCTGATTTGGCCGAGTCCTGGTCGGTGGCGCCCGATGGTCGCACCATCACGTTCAAGCTGCGCAAGGGCGTCAAGTGGCACGATGGACGCGATTTCACATCAGCCGACGTGGCCTTTTCCATCATGAAGGGGTTTGGCACGAACAACGGCTTGGTGCGAACCACGTTTGCCAATGTCGAAACGGTGCAGACGCCTGACGCTCATACGGCCGTGTTGGTGATGCGTCAGCCAGCAGCAGCGCTCATGAGTGCCTTGCCAGTGGCCACCGCCACCATTTTGCCGGCCCACCTGTACGACAACACCGACATTCGGCGCAACCCGGCCAATACAAGACCTGTGGGCACCGGCCCCTTCATGTTCAGCGAATGGCGTCGCGGTGACAGCATCGTGCTGGTGCGCAATCCCAACTATTACGAGGCGGGCAAACCCCATCTCGATCGTATGGTATTCAAAGTGATCCCCGACACACAGTCCCGCGGTGCGGCGGTCGAGTCTGGCGCGGTGGACATGGTGTTTCACAGCACGGTGGCCGCTTCTGATGCACGGCGCCTTGCGGGCCTGAAGAATCTGGAACTGACCACCGACGGTTTGGCCGCCTGGCCTCGTCGCCGGTTCACTACGGTTTGACTCAGGCCCACACCGATGCGGTGGCACAGTACCCCTACGACCTCAAGCGTGCCGAGCAGTTGCTCGACGAGGCGGGCTACAAGCGCGGCGCCAATGGCATGCGATTCAAGCTGACGATCGACTTCGTCCCATTCGGTGACCAGTATCCCAAGGTCGCACAGTATGTGCGTCAGCAATTTGTGCAGATCGGCATCGACGCCGATGTGCGCTCGAGCGACTTCGCCACCTGGGTGCGGCGGATCTGGACAGCCCGGGATTGGGCGATCAATTTGTCGGCATTGACCAATGCATCGGATCCTTCGATTGGTATCCAGCGCGCTTACTCGTCCAAGAACATCGTGGTCGGGACACCATTTACCAACGGCACCCACTTTCGCAATGCAGAGTTGGACAACTACTTCGAGCAGGCTTCAGTCAATACGGACCCGCTGGTGCGCAAGCGTCACTTCGCGGCCGTGCAGCGCATCTTGGCCACCGAGTTGCCGGTGATTGCCCTGGTCGCCATTGACCAGTTCACGATCACCAACAAGCGGGTGCGCAACCACGCCACGCTTGCTGACGGTGTCTATGGCGGCTTTGCCGATGTCTGGATCGCGCCGAACTGAGCATGACGCATCTGGCGTGCGAGGCCGCTGCCTGCACTGAGCCGAGTTCATGAGTCTGCTGCGTTACAGCCTGCGCCGCTTGGGTCAAGCGGGCTTGGTCTTGTTGTTGGTGGTGGTGCTGCAGTTTTTGCTGCTGCATCTGGCCCCGGGGGACGTCGCCGATGTCATCGCGGGAGAGGCTCAGGCCTCTGACCCGGCCTTCATCGAGCAACTGCGCCGTGACCTGGGACTCGACCGGCCGCTGACGGTCCAACTTGGGCTGCACATGCAGCGGCTGCTCACACTCGATTGGGGGCATGCCCACTCGATGGACGCGCCCGTCTGGCAATTGATTGCCGAGCGCCTGCCTGGCACGGCCTTGCTCATGGTCAGTGCTTTGACCCTGGCCATCGTGATGGGCGTTCTTTTGGGCATGCTCGCCGCCTTGTATGCGCGCCGCTGGGCCGATGGGCTGATTTCAGTGCTGGCCTTGCTGTTTTATGCCACCCCCGGGTTCCTGGTGGGTATCGGTTTGATTCTGGTGTTTTCGGTTCAGCTGCAGTGGCTGCCCATGTCGGGCATGAGCTCGCTCTACGGTGACAGTCCCTGGACGCTGCGTCTGATCGATTCGGCCAAGCACCTGGTCTTGCCCATGATCAGTCTGGCCCTTTTTTATGTGGCCATATACACCCGCCTGATGCGTGCGGCCATGTTGGAAGTCTTGCCCATGGACCATGTTCGAACCGCGCGCAGCAAGGGCTTGGGCCGCTGGCGCGTGGTCTGGCACCATGCCGCGCGAAATGCCCTGCTGCCCATCGTCACCATGGCCGGCTTGCAGGTCAGCTCCTTGCTCGGCGGTTCGGTGATCGTCGAGACCATTTTTGGCTGGCCTGGCATTGGCCGTCTGGCTTTCGAGGCGGTTTTCAAGCGCGATGTGCCCCTGGTCATGGGCATCTTGTTGCTCAGCTCGGTGTTGGTATTGGCCATCAGTTTGTGTGTCGACCTGATCTACACCCGGCTGGATCCGCGGATCCGGTTGGGCTGAACGCGCCATGAATTCTGTGTCCAGCCGCCTGCGGCGCTCATTGACCTTTATGACTGGCGCTGGACTGCTGTTGACCATTGCGACAATGGCCATCGTTGGTCCTTGGCTTTACCCGCAAGGCCCATGGTCTGTGGTGGCGACGCCCATGACCTGGCCGGGGGCGGACTGGAGCCGGCCGCTGGGCACAGACGCTTTGGGCCGGGACATCCTGGCTGGGCTGCTCCATGGCGCGCGCGTGTCCCTGCTCATTGGTGGGGCGGCCACTCTGGTGGCCTTGTGCGTCGGCATTGCAGTGGGCACTGTGACCGGCTACTTCGGTGGCTGGATCGATGACGCACTGATGCGTCTGGTTGATGCGGTGCAAACCGTGCCGCCCTTTCTCTTGGCCATCGTGGTGGTGCTGATCGTCAATCCATCGGTCGGCTCCATCGTCGCTTCGATTGCACTGATTTCATGGCCCACGGTGGCCCGCTTGGTGCGGGCGGAGTTTTTGCGGCTGCGCGAGGCCGATTTTGTCAGTGCCTGCCGCCTGATGGGCATGAGTCCCCTGCGCATCATCTTCGTGCAGATGCTGCCCAATGCGATTCCGCCGATTGTGGTGAGTTCTTCCATCATGGTGGCCAGTGCCATCTTGATCGAATCCGGTTTGGCTTTTCTTGGGCTGGGTGATCCGAACGTGATTTCATGGGGCACCATGGTCGGGCTGGGGCGCTCCGATTTCCGGGCGGGCTGGTATCTGGTGGTGGTCCCCGGCTTGGCCATCATGCTCAGTGTGCTGGCTCTCAATTTGCTTGGAGACGGCCTCAACGATGCGCTCAACACGCGCCTGAATTCATGAATTCCGATGTGTTGCTTCAGGTGCAGGAGATGCAACTGGGCCTGGCCGATGGGACGGCTCTGGTCGATGGGGTGAGTTGGCAGCTGCAGGCTGGCCAGACCCTGGCCGTGGTGGGTGAGTCGGGCAGCGGCAAGTCGATCAGTGCCATGGCCTTGATGGGACTCTTGCCGCCTGCGGTGCAGTGGCAGTCGGGCCA
Source organism: Comamonadaceae bacterium (assembly GCA_021299555.1). Lineage (GTDB taxonomy): Bacteria > Pseudomonadota > Gammaproteobacteria > Burkholderiales > Burkholderiaceae_C > Polaromonas. The sequence continues at coordinate 900 of JAJTGH010000170.1, read as the reverse complement.
GGCTTTTTTACAGGGGCAGCCCCTGCGCGACTTGTCCGAGCGGCAGTGGCGAACGATACAGGGCCGTCGAATTGGCATGATCTTTCAGGAGCCCATGACCTCGCTCAACCCGGTGATGCGGGTGGGCGAGCAGGTGGTGGAGGTGTTGCGCTGCCACTTGTCGCTCTCCGCTGGGCAGGCGCGCGATCGCGCGGTCGAACTGCTCTCCAGCGTCCAAATCCCTGAGCCGCAGCGGCGCTTTTCGCATTACCCTCACCAGCTCTCCGGGGGGCAGCGCCAGCGCGTCATGATTGCAATGGCTCTGGCTTGCGACCCGGTGTTGCTGCTCGCCGATGAACCGACCACCGCACTCGATGTCACTGTGCAGGCCGAAATTCTGCATCTGATTGCTCAGCAGCAGCGCAGCCGCGGCCTGGGGGTGTTGCTCATCACCCATGACTTGGGGGTGGTCGCCCAGGTGGCCGATCATGTGGTGGTGATGTACGGTGGGCGTGTCATGGAGCAGGGGCCCGCTGCGCAGGTTCTGGCGTCGCCCGCTCACCCTTATACCCAGGGGTTGCTGCGCGCCCGCCCGAGTGCGCAGCGTCCGCGCAGCGAGCGTTTGCAGGAGATTGCCGGAATCGTGGCTGCGCCCACGCGCCAGCCCCGAGGGTGTCCGTTTGCACCGCGATGCGCCAGCTCCCTGGACGCTTGTGCGCAGCTTGTGCCGACTGTCCAGGCGATCGGCCCGGATCGATCGGTCAGTTGCTGGCTGCATGTCCAGGAGCCTCGCCATGGCTGATGCGCTGGCTCTGGAGATGTGCGAGGTGCAGTTTGCCTACGGCGAAGGACCCGATGCTCCAAGCGTTCGCCCTGCCCGTGCAGCCGCAGGGGTTCGGCCAGTTGAGCGGCAATGCGCTG
>JAJTGH010000169.1 GCA_021299555.1 Comamonadaceae bacterium | reverse complement strand
GCCTCCCCGCACCTGGCCGTGCGACCCCAATGGCTTGCCCTGCAACAAGAGCCTGTCATGGAGCCCGACCTACCCATCGTCGATGCGCACCACCACCTGTGGGATCACGCCGGCAACCGCTATTTCGCCACCGACATGCTCGAAGACCTGGCGACAGGTCACAACGTCCGGGCCACCGTGGCGGTGGAATGCCACGCCATGTACAACCGTCGGGCGCCTGCGGCCCTGCAACCCGTTGGGGAAGTGGAATTTCTCAATGGCTCTGCGGCGCTCAGCGCCAGCGGTCAGTACGGTCCCTGCCAAATTGCTGCGGCCATCGTGGGGCATGCGGACCTGCTGCTCGGCGCCGACGTGCTGGCGGTGCTGCAGGCGCAAATGCGTGCTGGGGGCGACCGACTCCGGGGGATCCGCTACTCAGCCGTCTGGCATCCCGATCCACAGGCACGTGGTTCTTTGGCCAATCCCCCACCTCATGTCATGAACGACCCACGCTTTCGGCAGGGGTTCGCACGGCTGGCTCCACTGGGTCTGAGTTTTGACGCTTGGATCTACCACACGCAAATCACCGAACTGGCCGCTCTGGCCCGGCAATTTCCGCAAACGTCCATCGTCGTCAACCACGCCGGCGGCGTGATCGGCATAGGCCCCTATGCGGGCCGCAGAGACGCTGTGCGCGCCGAGTGGGCAACGGCCATGCGTGATCTGGCCAGCTGTGAAAACGTGTTCGTCAAGCTCGGTGGCATGGGCATGCGACTGTTTGGCTTTGATCTGAGTGCGCGCGCTCGGCCCCCATCGTCGCAAGAGTTGGCCGATCTCTGGGCCCCTTATGTGCACACCTGCATCGAGCTCTTCGGCACTGATCGATGCATGTTCGAGAGCAACTTTCCGGTCGACAAGGGCAGTTGCAGTTACGCGGTGCTGTGGAATGCGTTCAAGCGCATGAGCAGCGGCGCCAGCGCAGCGGAAAAACAGGCCCTGTTCAGTGGCACTGCGGCGCGGGTCTATCGACTGACCCTCGATCCAGCCCATAGCGGCTAAGGGTCAGCTCTCCAGCCGCCCCGACTGGCGTCGGGGGCAAGCGCAGCGTAGCCTCAGGGGCCTGCTCGCCGCTGGCATCATTTCCTTGCAACTACACATCAGCGGGCTCAGCGGCCACACGCCCACGAATCATGTCGGCGGCTTTTTCGGCCACCATCAGCGTGGCCGCCATGGTGTTGGCAGAAGGCACCTGGGGCATCACCGAGGCATCAACCACCCGCAGCTGCTGCAGCCCACGCACACGCAGTTGGGGATCGACCACGGCCATTGCATCATCGGCCGACCCCATCTTGCAGGTGCCCACGAGGTGATAAGCGGTTGACCCTCGGCGGCGGGCAAAGTCCAGCCACTCGTCGTCAGTTTGCACCTGCGGGCCGGGCAAGGTCTCACTGTGGAAATACCGGGACAGCCCGGGACTGTGCAAGAACTGGCGGGCCAGACGCAGCGCGGCCAACAACACCGGCGGGTCGCGTGGATCACTGAGGTAATTCGGCTGCACCCGTGGTGCTGCCTGTGGGTCGGCTGAACTCAGGGCCACATGGCCCGTGCTGAACGGCCGCTGCTGTCGGGCACCGCAGCTCATGCCAGGATGGTCATCGAGCACGTAGCTGCGGCCCTCTTTGTAGCTGCCCGGCGTGAACAGCACCTGGATATCGGCGCGGTTGATCTCCGGGCGGGTTTTGCAAAAAACATGGACCAGCGAAGGGCTCAAGCCCAGGATGCTGGGCCGACCCGTCAACCACTTGAGCGTCTCCAAACCCAGCCGCCAGCCACGAGAATACTCATTGAGCGTGGCCACATCGCGGGCCCGCGCAGCCATGCGAACCGTGTAATGGTCGCGCAGATTTTGGCCCACTCCAGGCAGATGACTGAGCACGGCAATGCCCAAGGCCTGCAGAGCCTGAGCCGGCCCGACGCCAGACAGTTGCAAAAGCTTGGGGCTGTTGATCGTGCCGGCACAGACCAAGACCTCGCGCCGTGCATGAACCTGTCGCAGTTGCCCGTCCTGAAGGTAGGCCACACCAGTGACGCGCAAGCCTTCAAACAGCAGCCGCTGCGCTTGTGCGCGCATCTTGAGCTGCACCTGACCACCGGCCAGAGCCGGCCTCAGGAATGCATCGGCGCAACTCACCCGGCGCCCAGCTTCGATGATGCGCTGGAAATAACCGGCCCCATCCTGCGTAGCACCGTTGTAGTCCGGGTTGCGGGCAATGCCGTGCTGGCCAGTTACTGCAATGAAGGCCTCGCACAAGTCGCTGCTCCAGTCCGGATTGGTCACTGGCAATCGGCCGTCCCTCCCCCGAAAACGCTCGTCAGCGGCACCGATCCGCCGTTCTGAACGCTTGAAATACGGCAGCACCTCGCGGTAGCTCCAGCCGGCATTGCCCCAGGCGGCCCAATCGTCAAAGTCCTGATGCTGGCCTCTTGAGTACGCCAAACCGTTGATCGAGCTCGAGCCGCCCACGATGCGACCCTGCGGTATTCGCAGGCTGCGCCCAGCCAAGGACGGCATGGGCTCGGTGGAAAAAAAGTCCATGAAGGCAGGCTTGTCGAGCATCTTGACGAAGCCAGCCGGCATGCGGATATAGGGGCTGGTATCAGGACCGCCCGCCTCGAGCACGCAAACACTGATGCCTGCGTCTTCACTCAAGCGCTTGGCCAGCACACAGCCGGCCGGGCCCGAACCCACAATCAAATAGTCGAAGGTCTCGCTCATCATCAGCCCATCACAGTAAGCATCGGCGCATTGGCCAACCGACTTTCGCGCATTTGAGCCAGGCAGACAAGTCTGGAGACAGGGGCCATGTCCCCTCAGGGACAAAGCTGCCCCAAGCCGGGCCCCAGCGCCGCGCATGCAAAATCAGCTCCTCGCCAGGATGCGGTTTTGTTCAAGGAGGACTCTGTCATGTCACAAGCACTTCCCACTTTGGGCCTGATCGGTCTGGGCCAACTCGGCCTGCCCGTGGCCCGCAACCTGCTGCAAGCGGGCTACACGGTATCGGGCCACCGCCGCTCGGCCGCCCCCGAATTCGAGTCGGCCGGCGGCCGGCGCCTGGGCAGCCCGGGGCACGTCACCCGGGCCTGCCAGATCCTCTTGCTCTGCCTGCCCGACGAGGTCGCCCAGCGCAGCGCCCTCGAAGGCGACGACGGCGTGCTCACGAACCTCAAGCCTGGTCAGATCGTGATCGAGCTGGGCACCTACAGCCGCGGGTTCAAGCTCGAGCAGGCGCAGCGCCTGATCGAGCGCGGCGCACGCGTGCTCGAGGCCGAAGTCAGCGGCTCACCGCCCATGGTCAGCGCACGCAAGGCCGCGCTCTACATCGGCGGTGAGGCTCAGACGCTCGAACAATGCAAGGCCCTGCTGCACGCCATCACCGACAGTCAGTTTCACCTCGGGCCATACGGATCGGCCGTGTCAATGAAGCTGATCGCCAACTACCTGCTGACCATACACACCCTGGCCGCGGCCGAGGCCATGAACATGGGCGCGCGGGCCGGCTTTGACCCTTCACTGGTGGCCAAAGTGATCGCGCAAGGTGCGGGCAACTCCACCATGTTCTCCATCAGGGCTCCAATGATGGCCGAACGCAAGTTCTCACCCGCGCCGGGGCCCTTCACCACCCTGGCCAAATACCTGGACCTGGGCGAGCAAATGGCCCGTGGCCTGGGCTGCGCCAGCCCCCTGTTCGACGCTGCAACGCCCTACTTTCGCCGCGCCCTGAGCCAGGGCATGGGCGAGCAGGACATCAGCGCGGTGATTGCGCTGATTGAGGCGGACTCCAAACGGCCATGAACTCTGCACTCAAACCATCCATGCCCCCATCAAAAGTCTGTCTCGTCATTGGCGCAGGCGATGCCACAGGAGGCGCTGTGGCAAGGCGATTCGCTCGGGAGGGCTACACCGCCTGCGTCACCCGCAGAACCCTGGAGAAACTCGAGCCGCTGCTCGCTCAGATCCGCCAAGCCGGTGGCACAGCCCACGGCTTTGGGTCTGACGCACGCAAGGAAGACGAGGTGGTGGCCCTGGTCGAGCACATCGAGCACGACATCGGACCGAGCGAGGTGATGGTTTTCAACATCGGCGCAAACTCCCCAAACAGCATCCTCACCGAAACAGCGCAGCGCTATACCAAGATCTGGGAGATGTCCTGTCTGGCCGGCTTCTTAACCGGGCGGGAAGTGGCCAAGCGCATGATCGCCAGGGCCGAGTCAGGCAGCAGCCAGGATCGGGGGGTGCAGCACAGAGGCACCCTCATCTTCACTGGCGCAAGCGCTTCGCTCAGGGGCAGCGCAAATTTTGCTGGCTTTGCGGGCGGCAAAATGGCCTTGCGTGGCCTGGCCCAGAGCATGGCGCGTGAGCTCGGCCCCAGAGGCATCCATGTGGCTCACACCATCATTGACGGCGCAATTGATACGCAGTTCATACGCAGCCAGTTTCCTGAGCGCTATGCCTTGAAGGAATTCGGCGGCATACTCAACCCCGAACACATTGCTGACGCGTATTGGATGCTCCACCGGCAGCCACGGGACGCGTGGACGCACGAGCTGGATTTGCGTCCCTACATGGAAAAGTTTTGATCCACCGCGAGGAATCTCTTCATGGCGAAAACCTATGACTATTACTTTGACTTTGGCAGTCTGGCCAGCTACCTGGCACACACCCAGTTGACCAAGATCGAGGCCGACACCGGCGCCCGCCCGGTCTATCTGCCCATGCTGCTGGGCGCGGTATTCAAGGCCACGGG
>JAJTGH010000168.1 GCA_021299555.1 Comamonadaceae bacterium | reverse complement strand
CCCCAGCAGCACAAGGAGAAAGCCGCTGCGAGCAGCCGCGAAGTCAGGGATCAAGGACATGGGGTTGGCTTTCGTATTGACGTCATGTGATCTGCAAAGGGGTGGCGCTGATTGAACAGCCCTTCAATAGGCCCGGGCGTCCTTGAAAACCAGAGCCACCGTGCGGGCGATGATGCGCAGATCGAGCCAGAGCGACCAATGGCGCAGGTAATCCAAGTCCAGGTCAATGCGAGCCTGCATCTTGTCCAGGGTGTCGGTCTCGCCGCGCTGTCCGTTGACTTGAGCCCAACCGGTGATGCCCGGCTTGACCTTGTGGCGCACCATGTATCCCTTGATCAGTTTTCGATAGAGCTCGTTGTGCGCCACCGCATGGGGTCGCGGGCCGACGATGCTCATGCGACCTTGCAACACATTGATGAACTGTGGCAACTCGTCGAGCGAGGTGCGCCGCAGAAAACGCCCAACCCGGGTGATGCGGGGGTCGCCCAAGCGCGCCTGCTCGATCCGAGAGCCATCCTCCGTAACCCACATGGATCGAAATTTGTACACGCAGATTTCCTGCCCATCGAGCCCGTAGCGGCGCTGGCGAAAGATCACCGGCCCGCTCGATTCGAGCCGGACTGCCAAGGCGATGATCAACAGCAGCGGGGCAATCAGCAGCACGATGAGGCCCGCGAGCAGCAAGTCGCTGCCGCGCTTGAGCAAGCCGGTCCAGCCCCGAAACGGTGTGTCGCAAACCGAAATCACCGCCACGCCGCATACCTTGTCGCTGCGCCCTTGGATCAGGTCTGTAATGAACATATCGGGCACAAAGTAAATCGAGGCCGTCGTGTCTTTGAGACCATCGAGCACCTGCAGGATCCGGGGACTTGCAGACATCGGCAAGGACAGATAAATCAGCTGGACACGGTTGCGTTTGACGTACTCGGGCAATTGAGCCAGCCCCCCCGTGATCGGGTGCGCTGCGCTGCTGTCATGGCGCTCGCTCAGACGGTCGTCGAAAAACCCGAGCATGCGTATCCCCTCAAACGGTGACTGGGCGATGCGCTGAGCCAGCAAGGTGCCTTGGGGATTGATACCGACGATGACCGCCGCCCTGGGCGGGCCTTGCAAACGCGACAGGCGCGGAGCGGCCGCGCGCAGCGCGAGCTGGGCCACGATCTGCGCACTCGGTGCCAGCCACAGCCAATGAAAGAGAAAGCGCGACTCAAACACCGCCAGGTAGCCAGTCACCAGGCCCACGAGCGCCAGCAAGCCTGCCATCCAGCTCCAGCGCAACAAGACACGCAGCGCCAACACGGACGGCGTGAACGAGCGCAGAGCTGTACCCGGAAAGGCCAGCAAGAAAGCCAGCAAAGCCAAGATGAGGTCGGCAGGACTCAGACCCCCACCCCAACGCCAAGCGGCAGCAAAAAGGGTCAGCACCAGGATGAAGGGTTCAAGCATGCGTTCGATCACCCACAGCACAGGACTGCTGTCCGATGGCGTTCCAGCAAATCCGCGCCGGATCGGCCATGTCCCCAAAGAGGTCAGCGGAGCGGACTCAGCCATGGCAATCTGTCCGATCACCGGGCAGTTTCACAGCGATACGCTCAATCAACGCAACGATGAACGGACGGGCAAGGCGGGCTGTCATGGTCGCTATCAGGGCACAAACACTCAGGGTCACTCTCGGGATTCACTGCGATCGATTGTTCGGCTCAGTGCGTCCAGGCGCTGTAGGACAAAAGCGGCTGTTGTCGAGAGAGAGCCCGACGAGCCCGCAGCAGCGGGCGGCGGCAACCCTTGGGCTAGAATGAAGCCGTCAGGAGAGCGTCTTTCACGGAAAAAGACCGCCGAAGGCGCAGGCCGCACTTGCTCGCAGCAAATGCGCGCCGAACGCTCAGGCACCCAGGACTGACAAACGTTGCGCCGCTCGAAGGGCAACGTCTCCCGTCTGGAGAGAGGCCGACCCTGGAGCCGGCCCACCGAAGGAGCAAACCCGCATCGCCGGGTGAATCTCTCAGGTAAAGAGGACAGAGGGGGCAAACATGATGCGTCATGACCCTTGCCTTGCCCCGGAGAGCCTCCTTGTCCACCGCCCTGTCGAATTCTCAATTGCGGCAAACCCCGCTGCACGCTCTGCACCTGGCCCTGGATGCCCGGATGGTGCCCTTTGCCGGATACAGCATGCCGGTGCAGTATCGCGACGGCCTGCTTGCCGAGCATCACCATTGCCGCACAGCCGCCGGCCTGTTCGACGTCTCACACATGGGCCAGCTGCGCCTGATTGGGCCGCAGGCTGCCGCCGCACTCGAGAGCCTGATCCCCATGGACGTGATCGGGCTGGGCGTGAACAAGCAGCGCTACGGGCTCTTGCTCAATGACGAGGGTGGCATCATTGACGACCTGATGTTTGTCAACCGGAATGTCCAGAACTCAGGGGACCTCTTCTTGATCGTCAATGGCGCGACCAAACATGGCGACCTGGCGCATATCCGGGCGCGCATCGGGGAACTGTGCACGATCGAGCCCGAATTTGACCGCGCTCTGCTGGCGCTTCAGGGCCCGAAGGCAGTAACCGCGCTCTCTCGTCTGCTGCCTGGCGTGCAAAAGCTGACTTTCATGACCGGTATGCCAGCGCATTGGCAAGGCGCCGACCTGTACGTCACCCGCAGCGGCTACACCGGTGAAGATGGCTTCGAGATATCTCTGCCAGACCATGCGGCCGAGGCCTTTGCCCAAGCTCTGTTGGCTCAGCCCGAGGTCAAGCCCATCGGCCTGGGTGCACGCAACTCGCTGCGGCTCGAAGCCGGGCTGTGCCTGTACGGCAACGACATCGACGCATCCACCACCCCGGTCGAGGCCAGGCTTGAATGGGCGATTCAGAAGGTGCGCCGCACCGGCGGTGCCCGTGCGGCAGGCTTTCCCGGCGCCGACCAGGTGCTGGCACAGCTCGGCGGCGCACTGCCCGCAAAACGCCTGCGGGTGGGCTTGGTCGCGCTCGAGCGCGTGCCGGTGCGCGAGCATGTGCAATTGCTCGACGACGCCGGCCAAACAGTCGGTGAAGTCACCAGCGGCCTGCTCTCGCCCACTGCCGACAAGCCCATTGCTCTGGCTTATGTACGGGCCCCCCACGCCGGGTCGGTCGCGCGCCTCAAGGCCATGGTCCGCGGCAAAGCCGTGCCCATGCAAGTCAGTCCCCTGCCCTTCGTTCCCCACCGTTACCACAAGGCTTGAAACACCCCCACGGTCGCTCAGAGCCTGTCAAAAGATTCAAAAATCAACCCCTACCCCCGTCTATTGACCCTGGAACGGGATCAGGGCCAACCCAGCTGGAAAAATTTTTAAGGAGCAACCATGAGCCTGAAGTACACCGAAGACCATGAATGGATACGCCTGGAGGGCGAGATCGCCGTCGTGGGCATCACGCACCATGCACAGGACGCGCTGGGCGATGTGGTGTTTGTCGATCTGCCCGAGGTGGGTGCGACTTTGGCGCCCAAAGACGTGGCTGGCGTGGTCGAGTCGGTCAAAGCCGCTGCCGACGTCTACATGCCGATCAGCGGGACCATCACAGAAGTCAACGAAGCGCTGCGGTCCGATCCATCGCTGGCCAACAGCGATCCGATGGGCGCCGGCTGGTTCTTCAAAGTCAAGTTGTCCAACCCGGCGCAACTCGATGCCCTGATGGACGAAGCCGCCTACAAGGGCTTGACCGGCTGAGCGGCCGGACCCTCGAACGGATACGGGTCAAGACGATTGCCTCGCCCCTTTGCAAGTCAGGAACACCACCATGCTGATGTCTGCCAACGCCCCCTTGAGTGAATTGGAAAACACACAAGAGTTCATCGCCCGCCACATTGGCCTGAGCGCGGCCGACGAGGCGCACATGCTCGCAGCCATCGGTCAGAGTTCGCGGCGCGCCCTGATCGAAGCGGTGGTGCCGCGCTCAATCGCGCGGCGCACACACATGGCCATCGAGCCGGGCACCGCAGAGGCTCAGGCTCTGGCCGAACTCAAGGTCCTGGCACAGCGCAACCAGGTTTTTAAAAGCCACATCGGGCAGGGGTATCACGGCACGCACACGCCCACGGTGATCCTGCGCAATATCTTGGAAAACCCCGCCTGGTACACCGCCTACACACCGTATCAGGCCGAGATTTCACAGGGCCGCATGGAGGCGCTGATCAACTTCCAGACCATGGTCTGCGATCTCACAGGCATGCCGGTGGCCAACGCTTCCATGCTCGACGAGGCCACCGCAGCTGCGGAGGCCATGACGCTGGCCAAGCGCAGCGTCAAGAGCAAGAGTTGCGTATTTTTGGTATCCGGAGACTGTCACCCACAGACCATCGAGGTGATCGAGACCCGAGCCCGCCCCTTGGGCATCACGGTCAAGGTGTCAAGCCACGAGCAGCCCCTGTCAAGCCTGATGGCCGGCGGCGACTACTTTGGCGCTCTGGCCCAGTACCCGGCCACCGGCGGCATGATCCATGATCTGCGCCCGCTGGTCGAGCACGCCCACCTGCAGCAGGCCGCGTTTTGTGTGGCCGCTGACCTGCTGGCCCTGACTCTGCTTGAACCGCCAGGCCAATGGGGTGCAGACATCGTACTGGGCACCACGCAGCGCTTTGGCATGCCCATGGGCGCCGGCGGACCGCACGCAGCCTACCTGGCCTGCCGCGATGAATACAAGCGTTCCTTGCCCGGCCGGCTGGTAGGGGTGAGCGTGGACGCCCATGGCCACAGCGCCTACCGACTGGCGCTGCAAACCCGCGAGCAACACATCCGGCGCGAAAAAGCCACTTCCAACATCTGCACCGCGCAGG
>JAJTGH010000014.1:3259-24656 GCA_021299555.1 Comamonadaceae bacterium | reverse complement strand
GTACCGCCGACACCTGCACCGCCTGCACCTGCGCCGCCTGCACCGCCAGCCGCTGCTCCAACGACCGCAGCGCCCACTGAAGCGGTGGCCAGCGAACCGTCAGCGCCTACCCCGGCGCCAGCAGTACCGGCCCCGCCAGCGCAGGCCGACAAGCGAGTCGCCATGGCCGTGCCCGGATCGGCCCAGCTGAACTACCAGGTCCTGGCGCGCGCGCGAGGCTTTGAACTGCCGGCCACTGCCCAGGTTGACTGGCAGCACGACGGGCTGCGCTATCAGGCCCGCATGGTCATCAGCAGTTTTCCGCTGCCCAGCAGAACCCAAACCAGCGTGGGAGAAATCGGCCCAGAAGGACTATCGCCCAGACGCTTTTCAGAGAAAACCCGCAATGAAACGGCGGTGCATTTTCAGCCGGAGATCGGGCGCATTGTGTTTAGCAACAACAGCCCACACGCCACTTGGCAAGCCGGAGCGCAGGACCGCCTGAGCCTGACGTTTCAGCTCGCGGCCATGATCGCCGGCGAGCCCACGCGCTTCGTGCCAGGCACGCAGGTCACCATCCAGACCGCGGGCAGTCGAAACGTCGAGCCCTGGACCTTTACCGTGATGGACAGCCAAAATCTGAGCCTGCCCATGGGCGAGCACTCGGCCTTGCGACTTCGCCGCGAACCGCGCCACCTTTACGATCAAACGATCGAAGTCTGGTTTGCACCCACCCTGGGCCACTTGCCGGTGCGCATCCTGATTGTTCAGAGCAACGGCGACTCATTCGACCAGCGCCTGGCAAGCGTCAACCCGCCCTAAATTGGATCTTGAAAAACGTGCCCATGCCCACACCTGCGATTCATCGTCAAACCTAGAACCGGAAACAACCCATGCAAATGCTCTACGACTCGGACAGCTTTGTGGTGGTGCACATGGTCGCAGATGCCATCGAACCCATAGCGGGTGCGCAGTCTGTGCCGCAGATGGTGCGACACGGCTTTGAGATCGTCGACAAGCGCCACGGCCGGGAAGTCTTTCTCGATGGCTCTTGGGCCGAGCTGTTTCAAGAGCGGCTCAAGAGCTGGCAGGACAAAACCCCCAGCCAGGATGAGATCGAGGCCACACTCGAGGGCTATGCCCAACTGGCGCAAACTCCGATTGCCATGCACTGAACCCGGACCCACGCAAAAGCCATTTGACATCGGTTCATGCCTGCACAAGATCTGCGCACACAACAGTCCGTCATACAGGCCGTAGGGCCGCAGCGTCGTCTGATGCTTGCAGCGCTGGCCTGCGGCTGCCTGGCTGGGACCTCCCGGGCCCAAGGGTCTTATCCGTTGGACTTGACTGAAAAATTGAATGCGCTGCTGCCGGCCCAGGCGCTGCTGCTGGGCGAGCAGCATGACGCGCCTGAGCATCAACGACTTGCCCGGCAAACGGTCGTCGCCCTGGCAGCGCAAGGACGTCTGGCCGCACTGGTGCTGGAAATGCTGCCCGCGGGCATCCGCGGCACCAACCTGCTGCCCAACAGCACGCCCCAAGAGGCTCGGCAGGCACTGCGCTGGGACGAAGGCGCCTGGCCATGGGCCGCCTATGGGCCGGTGATCATGGCCGCCATCGAGGCGGGCGCGCCCGTGCTCGGAGGAAATCTGCCCGCCAGCCAGATGCGCCAGGCCATGGTCAGAAGTGAATTCGACGCCCGGCTGCCGCCGGCTGCGCTTGCCCTGCAGCGCCAGCTCATGCGCGACGGCCACTGCGGCCTGCTGCCAGAAAGCCAGATCGCGCCGATGGCGCGCATCCAGATCGCTCGGGACCTGAGCATGGCCGACACCTTGCTAAAGGCAGTGCAAAGCGCCCCCAAAGGGCAGGTGGTGCTCATGCTCAGCGGCAGCGTCCATGCGGACAAGCAGCTCGGGGTGCCGGCACATCTGCCGGCCTCACTCCAAAGCCGCAGCGTGCGACTGCTCGCCGGCGGCCCGGAGCCAGCCATTGGGCCTTTCGATGCCTACTGGCGCACTGCGCCGGCGCCGGCAACCGACCATTGCGCGCAACTGCGCCAGCAGCTCAAGCCCGCGGCGCCAGCAAACTCCCCCTGAAGGCGATCAGGCGTGCGCCCGGATCGCCGCGGCCAGGACGCCCACCATCTGATCGATATGCGCCGGCTCGACGATGTAAGGCGGGCACAGCACCAGGTTCTCACCGGCTGGGCGCACCAGTACGCCGTGGGCAAAGCAGGTCATGAACACGTCATAAGCGCGCTTGCCCGGCAAGGCCGCTGGCGCCAGCTCCACCGCGGCAGCCAGGCCCAAGGAGCGCAGGCCCACAAAGGGTCAACGTGGCAATGGCGGCCGCACAAGCGACCGGGTGACCCGAGTAGGTGTAGCCATGAAACAGCTCGATTGCATGGTCAGGGCTGCTGCCATGGGCCTGCATCATGGCGTCGTAAATGCGGTCGGAGCAAATCACGCCCCCCATGGGGATGACGCCATTGGTCACGCCCTTGGCGAAGTTGAGCATGTCGGGGACCACGCCAAAGAAGTCGGCACCAAAGTTCGTGCCCAGACGTCCGAAGCCGGTGATGACCTCGTCAAAAATCAACAAGATGCCGTGCTTGTCACAGATCTCGCGCAAACGCTTGAGATAACCTTTGGGCGGTATGTACCACCCGGCGCTTCCAGCCACTGGAACACATGGCGGTGACCCTCACCGCGCGCCCGGTGGTAGGCCATCGCCACTTTGAGCGATGTATCGGCCGCCTCCGAACCCGAATTGCAAAATAGCACCTTGTTCAGGTTGCCCGGTGCCAGATCAGCAATCATTTCGGCGGCCTTGAAGGCTTGGTCATTGCTGGCCTGAAAAGCGGTGGCGTAGTCGAGCGTGTCGAGCTGGCGCTTGATGGCTTCATTAATGGGGCGACGGTTGTGCCCCGCAGTCACGCACCACAGGCTGGCGATGCCGTCGAGCACTTGCCGACCATCGTGGGTGGTGAAGTGCATGCCGTCGGCGGCCACGAAGACGCGTGGATTCTTTGCAAAACTGCGGTTGGGCGTAAAAGGGAGCCACTGATGCTCCATGTTGAAGTCGGGGTAAGCCATGTCTTTCTCCTGCATTCTGGGCTCTGACTGCGGGGCTTTTTTTGCAGCCCGGAACTTGTGATTTTGTCACCCTGCCTGACACCGATCAGCCCGATGAACGCCAAAGCACGGGGCATTTGCGACAATTGGTATCCATGAGTTCAACTTATATCCTCAACCTGTCCTGCGTCGATCGGCCTGGCATCGTTCATGCCGTCTCCGGTTTCTTGTTTCAGCGCGGCGGAAACATCCTTGACGCGGCCCAGTATGCAGACGACAAGGACGAAGACGCGACCGGCCTTTTTTTCATGCGCGTGGGCTTTGGCTGCGAGTTGCCAATCGCACAGCTGCAGCAGGAGCTCGGACAACTGACGCAGGAATTTGGGATGCGCTGGAGCCTCAAGCCTGCGAGCGAACCCATGAAAACCGTGCTCATGGTCAGCAAGGAGGGACACTGCCTCAATGACCTGCTGTTTCGATGGAAATCAGGGCTGCTCAAACTCGACGTGCGGGCCATCATTTCCAATCACCGCGACTTCTACCAGCTCGCTGCCAGCTACAACGTGCCGTTTCACCATATCCCGGTGACGGCCGCCACCAAGGCGGACGCCGAGGCCCGGCAGTACGAAATCATTGAGGCTGAAGGCGCCGAGCTGGTGGTGCTGGCGCGTTACATGCAGATCCTGTCCAACGATCTGTGCCAAAAACTGGCCGGGCGCGCGATCAACATCCACCACAGCTTTTTGCCCAGCTTCAAGGGTGCCCGACCCTACCACCAGGCACACGCCCGGGGCGTCAAGCTCATCGGGGCCACCGCCCACTATGTCACCTCAGACCTGGACGAGGGGCCGATCATCGAACAGGACGTGGCCCGGGTGGAGCACAGCCGCACCGTGGAAGACCTCACCGCCCTGGGACGCGACACCGAAAGCCTGGTCCTCGCGCGGGCCGTCAAATGGCACAGCGAGCATCGCGTTTTGCTCAATGGCCACAAGACCGTGATTTTCAAGTAGATCCGGCTGAATCGAGCGCCATGAATTCGCCTGCGATCAGCGCTGCCAAGCGCATTCCGCCGATCCAGTGCCTGCTCACCTTTGAGGCCCTCGCACGGCTGCGCAGCGTCACTCAGGCGGCTGAAGAGCTGTTTGTCACGCCCAGCGCGGTCAGCCACCGGGTCAAGCAGCTCGAACAGATTTTGGGCACCAAGCTGTTCGGCCGGGCCGATTTTTCGCTGACCACCGAAGGCATCGAATACCTGGCCCATGTGCGCGAAGGGCTGACCACGCTGCAAAAATTTCCCGCCATTGCAGGACAGAGTGCGGCACCGGGCAAACGCAAGCTGCGTGTGGCCGTCACACCCACCTTTGCCCGCGCCATCCTGATCCCACGGCTGCCCCGGTTCACCGAGGCCTATCCGGAAATCGACCTGACGCTGCAGGTGTCCATTCCCCTGCTCGATGTGGTGGCCGAAGATGCCGACCTCATGATCCGCTTTGGCAGCGGCCGCTATGCCGACGTCGAGCACGTGTGCCTGGTCAGGGACGAGGTCACGCCCATGGCCTCGCCGGCCTTTGTGCGCGAACAAGGTCCGTTTGAAACCCCGCAGGATCTCGAGGGCCAGGCCCTTCTGCGCTCGCCTTTAGAGCCCTGGCGCACTTGGTTTGCGGCGCAGCAACTGGACTGGCCCGAGCCGACCGAGGGCTCACAGTTCAACGACGTGGGCTTGATGTGCGATGCGGCCGCTGCGGGCATGGGCATTGCCCTGGTCCGGCTCAAGCTGGGCACACTCTGGCTGGACAACGGCTCGCTGATCCGCCTGTTTCCCCAGACCGTGCCCAGCCCGCATGCCCACTACCTGTGCTGGCGCACCGGCACCATGGAGCGCTGGGAATGCAACGCCTTTGCGCAGTGGCTCAAGCAGGCGGCCTGGGGGTGATCGCACTGGCTTCACGGCGGCCTGTAAATTTCCTCACACCACCAGGCCCGCAGGCGCTGTACAGTGCCAACTCACGGGAGATCCACCATGAATGCCCCTTTGAGCAGCCCGCAAGCCCTCTCCATTGAACGCGCCAGCCGCCAGGCCCAGGTGGTGGCAGCCCTTCAGAAGGTGCTGCCCCCGCACGCCTTGCTGTGGCACAACGAAGACACCACGCCCTATGAATGCGATGGCCTGACCGCTTACCGCGAGCGCCCTCTGGTGGTGGCGCTGCCGGAAACGCAGGAGCAGGTGCAGTCTGTGCTCAAAGTCTGCCATGCGCTGGCCGTTCCGGTGGTCGCACGCGGGGCCGGCACGGGCCTGTCCGGCGGAGCCATGCCGCACCGCCTGGGGGTGACTCTGTCGCTGGCCAAGTTCAATCAGATCCTTCAGCTTGACCCGGTCGGCCGCACGGCCACCGTGCAATGCGGCGTGCGCAACCTCGCCATCTCCGAGGCGGCCGCGCCCCATGGGCTGTACTACGCACCCGATCCATCGAGCCAGATCGCCTGCACCATAGGCGGAAATGTGGCCGAAAACTCGGGCGGCGTTCACTGCCTGAAGTACGGACTGACGGTACACAACGTGCTCAAGGTCAAGGGCTACACCATAGAGGGTGAGCCCATCGAATTGGGCAGCCAGGCGCTCGACACGCCAGGCTACGACCTGCTCAGCTTGATCACCGGCAGCGAAGGCATGCTGGCCGTGACCACTGAAGTGACCGTCAAGCTGGTGCCCAAGCCGCAACTGGCGCGCTGCATCATGGCCAGCTTTGACGATGTGCGAAAAGCCGGCGAGGCGGTGGCTGCGGTGATCGCTGCAGGCATCATCCCGGCGGGTCTGGAAATGATGGACGGCCCCATGACCGTGGCCGTGGAAGACTTTGTGCACGCCGGCTACGACCTCAGTGCCGCGGCCATTTTGTTGTGCGAGAGCGATGGCACACCCGAAGAGGTGGAAGAAGAAATTGGCCGCATGAGCGCGGTGCTCACCGCCGCTGGTGCCACCGCAATCACTGTCAGCCGCGACGAGGCCCAGCGGCTCAAGTTCTGGAGCGGTCGCAAAAATGCATTTCCGGCATCGGGACGCATCAGTCCTGACTACATGTGCATGGACTCAACCATTCCGCGCAAGCGGTTGGCCGACATCTTGCAGGCCATTGCCGAGATGGAAACCAAATACGGCCTCAAATGCCTTAATGTGTTCCATGCCGGCGACGGCAACCTGCACCCACTGATCTTGTTTGACGCGAACGATGCAGACCAGCTAAAGCGCTGCGAGCTCTTCGGCGCCGACATCCTGGAGACCAGCGTGGCCATGGGCGGCACCGTGACCGGTGAGCACGGGGTGGGCATCGAGAAAGTCAACAGCATGTGCGTGCAATTCTCGGCCGAAGAAAACGAGCAGATGTTCGCTGTCAAGCGGGCCTTTGACCCAGAGGGCCTGCTCAACCCCGGCAAGGTCATTCCAACGCTCAACCGCTGCGCCGAATACGGCAAGATGCTGGTGCGCTCGGGCGCCATCAAACACCCGGATTTGCCCCGGTTCTAAGGCCGATGATCTGATGAAGGCGATCCGCGAAACTGCAAAGCGCGGCTACGGCAAAGCCATCAACGAGGCCGAGTCGGGGGTCAGCGCTGTGGCCGCAGCCATCCGCATCCAGCCTGACGGGCCGGGCGCTGGCACGGTCAGCGTGGCCGGGCCAAGCCTGCGGATGACGCCAGAACGTATCAAGGCACTGGCGCCTGTCGTTCGGGACTATGCCGCCAGGCTGGCTGCCATCTGGCCCTTGCGGCACAAACCCGGCGTTCCCAGGATCTCGGCATGAGCAATGGCGCTGATTGGCGCCACGTGCAGTCGCAGGCCGAACAAAGCCGTGGCATTGTGTTCGCCATCCTGACGGCACTGCTGTTTTCCTGCAGCGATGCATTGATCAAACAAGTCGTGGCAGCGGCACCCTTCATGCTGGTACTGTGCCTGCGTTACCTCTTTCAATTGGGGGTGATGGGCGTATGGCTTTTCTACGGGCCAAGGCAAAACCGCGCGGCGGTCGGCTCCTGGCGCTTGCAGCTCATGCGCTGCAGTCTGCTTTCCGGCAGCTCCATCGCAGGCTATATCGCCCTGCGACATGTGCCACTGGCCGAGTACACGGCGCTCATGATGCTTGCCCCCGTCGCCTCCGTGCTGCTGGGCAAGCTCATCCTCAAAGAAACGGTAAGCCCATTGCAGTGGGTCTACGTGGGGCTGGGAGTGATTGGCATGTTGGCAGTGGTGCAACCCGGTCTTTCCGGTTGGACCGCGCAAGCTTGGGTTGCAGTGCTAAGCGCCTGCTTCTACGCCGCGTTCCAGATGACCACAAGAAAGTTGATGGTGACGGCCGACATCGTCGTCTCCAACCTGTTGGCTGCGGTCTTCATTGCCGGCGTATCGGGCGCCTGCCTCCTGCTGTGGCCAGTCAATTGGCGGGAGATAGGGGCCATTTCGCAGCCCTCATGGTGGCTGCTGTTTCTTCTGATGTGCATCATAGCGACCGGGGGCCAGGTGTCGCTTGCGGCCGCGCTGCAAAAAGCCTCGCTATCGGTGGCAGCTCCTTTTGCCTATCTGCAGATCGTGTTCGCAGCCGCAATTGGTCTGATATTTTTCGGCCACTGGCCCGATCTGACCAGCCAGGTGGGCACCTGCCTGATCGCCGCCGCCGGCATAGGCTCGGCCTGGCTCAATGGCAGGACCCGCCCGGAATATGCGGCAACCGATCCCCTGGCGGTAGCAAACGCCTCCAGTCCATTTTCCAAACCCAAGCGACCATGATCGAGGGAAAATGTCGGCCATGGACTGGACTGCCCTGATTCAAACCGAGCGCGCTGGCGTTGCCGAATGCGTGCACTTTGGTGCTGTGGCCGTTGTCAATGCGCAAGGCCGCCTGCTGGCCAGCGCTGGCAATCCAAGGCGACTGACGTTCACCCGTTCAACGCTCAAGCCTTTTCAGGCCCTGCCCTTCATGGAATCGGGCGGGGCAGAGCACTGGCAGCTCGACACCTCACAGCTGGCCATGCTGTGCGCCTCCCACAATGGCGAAGACCGTCACGTGGCGCAGATTGATCGACTGCTGGCGGTCACACGCCTGAGCTACAAGCGCCTGCAATGCGGCTGCCACACGCCCTACTTCGTCGAGCTCGGCGTCAAGGGGCCGGGCGCGCCTTACGATGAGCGGCACCATAACTGCAGCGGTAAGCACGCTGGCTTTTTGGCCTATTGCGTGCAACACCGGCTTCCCCTGGAGACCTATCTCTCGAGCGACCACCCGCTGCAGCAGGCCATCGTCCGCGACCTGATGCGGGTCATGGACGTGAGCGCCAGTGAAATGGCGCCGGGCACCGACGGCTGCTCGGCACCCAACCATGCGCTGCCACTGACACAGCTGGCGCTCGGCTATGCGCGCCTGGCCGCCGGCTCGCACAGTCCGATCTTTGGTGAGAGCCTGGCCAAGCTATCACACGCCATGCGCAGCCACCCGGACCTGGTTTCGGGCAGCGGGCGCAACGACGAAGCCTTCATGCGCATCGGGCGCGGAGACTGGGTCAGCAAGGTGGGAGCCGATGGCGTCCAGGCCATCGGCAGCGTGAGCCGGCAAGAGGGGCTGGCCATCAAGATCTCTGACGGAAGCAAGCCCGCCCTCTTTGCAGCCGCCGTGGCGGCCATGGATCAGCTCGGCTGGCTCGACGATGGCCAGCGGCAGGCTCTCGAACCCTGGCGCGCCGCCAGCATCCTGAGCGTCAAAGGCCAGCCCGTGGGCATGCGCCGCGCAGTGTTCGACCTGCAGCGCCAACGCGCTTGAACCACGCAGCCACGACACACCCACACCTGCAAGAGCCAAGTCCTCGCATCAGATGCGCTGCTCGGCCTGACTTGGCCGGGCCATGGCACCGGGCTGGCCCATCCACCAAGGTGGGTTGATTTCGTCATCTTCGTCGGGCGAGATCAGCATCACCAAATCGCCCCCGAATCGACCCAGGCCCAAAGCCAGGGCCACCGCATCGTCTTCCCGTGCAGTCTTCATGCGCACGAAGACCAGAAAGCGGCGACGCCCCGCCTGATCGGCCCGAATCAAGTCCAATCGCCTGACCTGACCGTGTTCAGAAAACAGACCGTGCAGCCGGTCCTGCAGTTCGGCGACATCGGGACGCAGCTGCTGAGCGGGCGCGTCGCGCCTGGAATCAAAACTGTGGCTGGAATACATGGCGGAATTGCTCGCTATTAAGACACGGTTGGAGACACGGTTGGAGACGCAGTTGGGAGTCTGACAAGTCAGTCTAGGGTGAGCAGGCCCACCGGCCTTCGCCCAATATCGGGGCCTGGCGTAGGACGATGCTGCACGCCAGTCAGTGCGCAGGCGCAAAGACAAGACGGCGCAAAGCGAATCCCTCATATGCTGGACTCTGCCGACCCTATGCTTGCACAAACAGCCTGCGCTCGACCTCTGCCCCCCGTGTTCCCATCCCCTGCCCTTGACGTTGCGCGCGATCAGCAAAACCCCTGTACCGACTTGCTCGAACAAGCTGGGCTGGCTGCCTGCTGGCATTGGCGGGTAAACAGGGGAGATTGCAAGACGCTGGACAGCGGATCGACCCAAAGCCGTCACCCCGAAAACACCGGCCTGTTCAGCTGGAGTCCAGCTCTGGAGGTCTTGCTCGAGTGCAACCGGGTCACTCCAGAACCTTGGCGCTGCCCCGCCGATCTTCTCAGCCCGCGCGAGCGCAGCGCCCTGATCGCAACCTTGCAACACGACCTGTCACCCGGCCAGGTGCTCGAGATCGAGACCACGGCCCTGACTGGAAAAGGCCGCCAGCTGCCAGTTCGGCTGCTGATGCAATGCACCCAGGTCCAGGAGCTGCGCATCTGGCACGGTGTTTTGCAAGACCGAAGCGAGCACCAGCAGCGGGTCGATGAAGCGCGTCGGGTGCGCCTGCAACTGGGCACCACGCTGGCCAGCATGACTGAGGCGTTTGCGACGCTGGACCACGACGGATACCTGACCTATGTCAACCCACGCACCTGTCAGCTGCTCGGGCGCAGCCACAGGCAACTGCTGGGCCTGCGTCTGGGACGCGAGCTGCCAGAGCCCGCCGGCGATCGGCTGGAGAGCGCCTTACAGCAAGCGCTGCACACTGGTCAGCCCACAGAACTGGAGGTTTTCTCATCGACGCTGGACAAGTGGCTTGAACTGCGCCTGTACCCCTTTGACGAGGGTGTGGCGCTTTACCTGCGAGACGTGAGCGAACGCCACCGGACCCAGGAACAACTGCTGCTGCTGCACACCTGCATTGCACAACTGAACGACACGGTACTGATCACCGAACAGCGCAGCGGCCAAGAGCCGAGCATCGTCTTTGCCAATCAGGCCTTCAGCCGGCTCTCTGGCTACAGCACACAGGAATTGATGGGTCGCCATCCCCGGCTGCTCCACGGCCCTTTGACCCAAGGCCGCGAGCTTGACCGCATCGCGCGGGCGATGACGTGCTGGCAGCCCGTGCGCAGCGAGCTGATCCATTACAAAAAAGATGGCGGCACTTATTGGGTCGAGCTCGAGGTGGTGCCGGTGGACGAATCGCCAAGGGGCATTACCCACTGGGTGGCGGTGGGACGCGATATCACCGCGCGCAAGGCACAGGACGACGCGATTGAACATCTGGCCTTTTACGACCCCCTGACCGAATTGCCCAACCGCCAGTTGCTGATGCAGCGACTGAGCCAGGCTCTGACCCACAGCAGCGCCAGCGCCTCCATCGGCGCGCTGATGTTCATCGATCTGGACCACTTCAAGCTGCTCAACGACACCATGGGTCACGACCGCGGCGACGCGCTGCTGCAGCAGGTCGCCGCCCGTCTGCGGGCCTGCGTGCAAGAGGGCAATACGGTGGCCCGGCTGGGCGGCGACGAGTTCGTGGTGGTGATGGAAAACCTGGCCGCGCAGGCCCAGGCGGCGGGCCGACGCGCCAAGCAAACAGCCCAGCTGATCTTGCGCACGCTCGCACAGCCCTACGAACTGGCCGGCCAACCTTACTACGGCACATGCAGCATCGGAGTGACCTTGCTATCGGATCATGAGCAGGGCGTGGGCGATCTGCTCAAGCAGGCGGACCTGGCCATGTACCAGGCCAAGGCTTCAGGACGCAATATGGTGTGCCTGTTCGACCCACAGATGCAAGCGGCCGCGTCGGCCAAGGCGGCACTTACCGCCGAATTGCGCCAGGGGCTGCGCGAGGAGCAGTTCGAACTGCACTATCAGCCGCAGGTTCGGGCCGACGGGCGCATATGCGGCGCCGAGGCACTGCTGAGGTGGCGCTATCGCGCAGGCCTGCGTAGGCCGGACAGTTTCATTGCTCAAGCCGAAGACAGCGGGCTGATCCTGCCGCTGGGCCAATGGGTACTCGACAGCGCCTGCCAACAGTTGGCCCGGTGGGCCAAGCGACCCCTGTGTCGCGATCTGCGCCTGTCGGTCAATGTGAGTCCGCGCCAATTCCTTCAGCCTCAATTTGTCGAGCAGGTGCTGCAAGCCGTGGCACGCCATGCAATTTCGCCTGAAAAGCTGGAGCTGGAAATTACGGAAAGCTTGCTGGCCACCGATATGCAGGGCACAAACGAGCGCATGCAACGACTGCGCCAAGCAGGACTGAGTCTGGCCATTGATGACTTTGGCATGGGTTACTCCGCCCTGGCTTGCCTCAAGCACATGCCCTTGCAACGCTTGAAAATCGATCGGGCCTTCGTCAAAGACATGTTGGAGGACCCCAAAGATGCAGCCATCGCGCGCACCATCATTGCGCTGGCCAATGATCTGGGACTGCAGGTCATCGCCGAAGGCGTCGAGACACGGGCGCAGCGGGATCTGCTGGCCGCCAACGGCTGTCATGTCTACCAAGGCTTCCTGTTCAGCCCCGCCCTTGCGGCCGAGCAGTTCGAGTCCTTCATCGCCGGCTGGAGCCCTTCGGTCAACCGGGTGGGCACCCCCTAGGTTGGCGATCGGTTCAGGACCTCAGCGGAGAACTGGAAAACCGGCTTGCGCTCTGGGTAAACGAACGACAAAGCGCGCGCCAGCGCCGGGCTTGTCTTCGCAGGAAGCACTGCCATTGTGGCGCTGCGCAATCGTCTTGACCAGCGCCAGGCCCAGGCCCACACCGCCGGCCTTTTCGGTCGCACCTGCCAATCGGTAAAAGGGTTCAAAGATACGCAGCCGCTGCTCCGGCGGCACGCCCGGGCCGTTATCGTCCACGCACACCGACACCATCTGCGCATCCGCAGCCAGGGTCAGCGTCACCGACTGACCGCCATAGCGCTGCCCGTTTTCCAACAGGTTGCGCAGCAGGCGGCGCAGCAAGCGGGGTGATCCCTGCATCACAAAACCGTGCTCACCATCGGGTGGTGGGGTATGCAACTGGGCGCCGGTGCGGGCGCACTCCTCGGCCGCCAGCCCCATGAGGTCAAGCTCTTCAAACGGCTCGTTGTCGCCTTGCTGCAAGTCCAGACGGCTGGCCAGCAAGATTTCGTCGATCAGTTGATCGAGTTCGCGGATATTGCGTTCAATTTCAAGTCGCAGCACATCAGCGCCTTGCACCCCCTTGCCCATGAGCTCCAGGCTCATGCGGATGCGCGCCAGGGGTGAGCGCAATTCATGCGAGGCGTTGGCCAGCAGCGTCTTGTGCGAGGTCAGCAGCTGTTCAATGCGCTGGGCCGCCTGGTTGAACCGCGCTGCCAAAAACGCCACCTCGTCATCGCCAAGCACGGGCACCCGGGCACTCAAGTCGCCCGTGCCCCAGCGCTCCACACCCGCTTGCAGCCCCTCCAGGCGCTTGGTCAGGCGTCGGATGACCGGGTAGGCACCAAGCGCCACAGCCACCGCCACCAGCAGCAACATCGAGACAAAATTGAACGGCGAGCGCCAGCCCATGATCGAATGGCCCGAGCCCATCCGACGCTCCGGCCCATCTGCCGCATGCGGTGGTCCACCCGGCCGCGGCGGTCGTGAGAGCTCGATTTCCAGCTGCTGCCCGTCTAGGGTCTGCACTTCAAAAATCAGCGGCCGACCGGCGCGTGGGCCGGCAGGGGCCTGGGCCTTGCCGATGACCTCGCCGGCCTGGTTGCGCACCAGCAACTCGCGCGCTGGCCATTCGCGTACCGGCTCTTCGCGGGAGACGCGCCAGGCCCAGCCCACAGCCAGCGTGATCACAACCACTGCCGCCACCACGGCCAGCCAGATGCGCAGATACAGGCGAGAGCCCAGAGCGTTCATGGCTCAATCCTGCTGCCTGGCAAACACATAGCCCACACCGCGAACGGTCAGGATGCGGCGCGGAGCCTTGGGGTCGGCTTCGATGGCTTGTCGTATGCGGCCCATATGAACGTCAATGGATCGGTCAAAGGCCTCGAGCTCGCGCCCACGCACCGCCTCCATGATCTGGTCGCGGCTGAGCACCCGGCCCGCACGTTCGGCCAGGACCAGCAGAAGATCGAACTGGTGCGACGTCAGTTCGCACTGCCGGTCGCCCACCGAGACGGTGCGTGCATCGCGATCGATCTCGAGTGAGCCAAAGCGCAGGGGCGGGCGCTGGGCCAGGCCGGGCGGGACACCCGCGGCAGCACCCCGGCGTAAAACCGCACGGATGCGGGCGAGCAGTTCACGCGGCTCAAATGGCTTGGGCAGGTAATCGTCAGCACCGATTTCCAGCCCCACCACCCGATCCATGGGATCGCCCTTGGCGGTGAGCATGAGTACGGCCGCCCTCGACTGCAACTTGATCTGTCTGCACAGATCGAGCCCGTCGGCGTCGGGCAGCATCAGGTCCAGGATGACCAGATCCGGCGTGAACTCGACCAAAGCGCGCGCGAGTCCTTGTCCCTGAGACACATGGGCAAAGGCGTAGCCGCTTTGGCTCAGGTATTGGCCCACCATGGCAGCCAGGCGCTCGTCGTCTTCGATCATGAGCAGCTGCTGGGTCATCGTGCTCAGAGTTTGACCCGGATCTGGCAATCGCCGTTCAACACCGTGTAAAGCCCGGGTAAAGATCGCGGCTCAGTTGGGGCTAGGCGCCTTGGTGACCGATTCCTGCCAGCGCATGGCCAGCCAAACCAGCAGCAGCACCGGCAAGCCCAGGCAAGCGGTTGCAACGAAGAAGGGACCATACCCCACGGCGTCGACCGCAGCGCCCGAATAGCCCGCAAGGGTCTTGGGCAGCAGCAGCATCATCGAGCTAAACAGGGCGTACTGCGTGGCCGAATACTTGACGTTGGTCAGGCTTGACAGGTAGGCAATAAAAGCTGCCGATGCAATGCCGCCGGACAGGTTGTCACCTGCAATCACCCAGACCAGCGCACCGACGTCATGCCCGCGGGTGGCAAGCCAGGCAAAGAGCAAATTGCTGCCCGCACTGAGCACGGCCCCCATCATCAGCACCCGCATCACACCCAGGCGCATGGCCAGCGCCCCACCCACAAACGCCCCAAGCAGCGTCATGATGACACCGTAGACCTTGGTGATGGTTGCGACCTCATCCTTGGTGTAGCCCATGTCCACATAAAACGGATTGGCCATGATGCCCATGACCACATCGCTGAGCCGATACACCGCAATGAGCGAGAGGATGAGCAAGGCCTGGCGTCCGTACCGGCGCAGGAAGTCGGTAAACGGCTCGATCAGGGCACCCTTGAGCCATTGGGCTGGATTGCGCGCTCGCTCGAGCACCACGGCAGATGGCTCTCTTGAAAACACCACCGTGAGCATGCCCGGCAGCATCGACACAGCCATGACCAGATAGGCAAACTGCCAGGCGGCATGCTGATAGTTGGCCGCCTGCGGCGTCTCGGCGCGGGCGGCCAGCCACAAGGCGCCCGCGCCGGCCCAAATCATGGCCAGGCGGTAGCCACTCTGGTAGGTGGCCGCCAGCGCCGCTTGCCGGGTTGCATCGGCCGATTCGATGCGAAAGGCATCCAGCGCAATGTCTTGCGTGGCCGATGCAAAAGCCAGCGCCAGGGCGCACCAGACCACTGGCATCAGCGTGCGCTGAGGGTCTGTCATGGCCATGCCCACCAAGGCCGCCACGATCACCGTCTGCGAGACCAGCAACCAACTGCGCCTGCGACCGAGCCAGCGCGTCAGGCCGGGCAGGGGCAGGCGATCGAGCAGGGGCGCCCAGACCCACTTGAAGCCGTAAGCCAATCCGACCCAACTCAGGTAGCCAATCGTGGTCCGATCAATGCCCGCCTCGCGCAGCCAGAAGCTCAGGGTTCCAAAAACCAACAACAAAGGCAGGCCGGCAGAAAAGCCCAGCGAGAGCATGCGCAAACTCGCTGGCTCCCGGTAAACCCGCAAGCTCGCAATCCAGGCCGCGGCTCGCGAACTGGGCGTTGCACTTTCAACGGCACGGGGCTTGTCGGGGCTGTGTCCAGAATTTGATTCCATGCGGGAATAATACGGTCTGTCTTGGTGGAGGCCGATATGTCGCGCACACAGATGGGTGGAGTTTTTGATGCGCTGGCGCTGGCCAGGGCGCTGATCCTGGCCACGGGTCTGGCCGCGTCCGCTTGGGCACCCCCAGCGCTGGCACTGGGCGGCGGCGATTCGTCCGCACGCGAAGGTGTGGACGTTGGGCGCAACTCGGTCTTTGCAAAACTGGTCCCAGCCGAGACCATTGAAGAGTCTGCCGCAAAGCAGTACCAGCAGATGCTCAGACAGGCAGCCAATCAAAATGCGCTGGCGCCACCAGACCATCCCCAGGTACAACGGTTGCGCCGGATCGCCGAACGCCTCATCCCGTTCGCCAACGCATGGAATCCGCGGGCGCGCACCTGGAAATGGGAGATCAACCTGCTGGGCAGCAGGCAACTCAACGCCTTTTGCATGCCCGGCGGCAAGATCGCTTTTTACACCGGCATCCTGGAGCAACTCAAGCTCACCGACGACGAGGTGGCGCAGATCATGGGCCATGAAATCGCTCACGCGCTGCGCGAGCATGCGCGCGCCCGCATGGGCAAGGGCGCAGCCACCAGCATTGGAGCGGGCATCGTCTCGCAGGTGCTCGGCCTGGGCGACTTGGGCCGCACGGTGACCAACTACGGCGCCGAACTGCTGACGCTCAAATTCAGCCGAGACGACGAAACCGAGGCCGACCTCGTCGGTCTGGAACTCGCCGCCCGCGCCGGCTACGATCCTCAAGCGGGCGTCTCGCTTTGGCGCAAGATGCAGGCGGCCAGCAAAGGCGCTCCTCCCCAGTGGCTGAGTACCCACCCGGCCGGCACGACCCGCATTGCCGACATTGAAAAGGCCTTGCCTCAGGTCCTGCCGCTGTACGAAAGCGCCATCCGCAAGTAGTGGGGCGCAGGCGTTTTTCAGAGGCCGCAACGCCGCAGGGGCACGGTTTCCACGGCCGGCCCCATCCGAAGGTCAATCGGCGCCGGCCTACAGCGGCTTGGGTCTGCGCCGACAGACGCGGCAGCAAGGCCGGTCTATCGTGAGGCCATGCATTCGGACACACCGAAACATCGTTCGCGCCAAAGCGCAACCCCTGCACCCGATCGTCTGGATGTGCCGCCCCTGTGCTGGCCCTTCCCTGAGACCGCGAGCGTCGAGAGAAAAGAACACCGTGCCCCGAAAAATCCGCGCCGCCATCACCGACATCCTGATCCGTGAACCCGCCATCCGCGTCTATGGCGCCGTTGACGAAACTTTTTTAGGACGCTTTCTCGAGCAACTCAAGCCCCTGCGCGGACACACCGAGCCGCTGGTGTTTGAGCTGTCGACCACAGGCGGTGACGCCGACCTGGCCCGCCGCATTGCTGAGGAAATCCGGCTTTGCCGCGAGGTCGCCGGCATGGACCTCTATTTCGTGGGCAAGGCCATGGTGTATTCGGCCGGCGTGATGATCATGGCCGCCTTCCCCACGCCTAGGCGGTTTCTCAGCCGCGACGCCGTCCTGCTCATCCATGCCTGGCAAATTGAAAAAGAAATCCGTTTCAGCGGATCGCTCAACGTCTGTGCATCGAACGCACATGACTTTCTGGCCGAGCTCGACGTGGCGCGCAAACTCGAACACCAAACCTTCAGCGATCTGGTGCAAGGCACCGACCTGAGCTACGAGCAACTGAGCGAGCAGGTCAACAAGGCCGACTGGTATCTGCTGGCTGAAGAGGCGGCCGGGCTGGGGTTGGTCAATGGTCTGGTTTAAAACAAACACCATCCCCGGCGCGGCAGAAGGCCGCTGCGCCAATCAAAGGCCCAGCTCGTAAGCCACCGTGACCGGGGCGTGATCCGAAAACTTCTCGGCCTTGTAGATCTCTTCGGTGCGCGCCAGCGCGGCCAGCTTGGGTGTGGCCAGGTGATAGTCAATGCGCCAGCCCACGTTCTTGGCGTAGGCCTGACCCCGATTGCTCCACCAGGTGTAGCCCTCATCGCTGGCGCTCGGCTGCAGCCTGCGGTACACGTCCACCAAGCCGCCGCCCAAAGCGGCTCCCGGTTGGGCTTTGCCGGCATTGAGCGCATCGGCGGCCTCGTTGGCCACCTGCACGTCATGGCGCAAGAGCGCGCTCATCCAGGCGCGCTCCTCGGGTAGAAAGCCAGAGTTCTTGAGGTTGCCCTTCCAGTTCTTGAGGTCGATCTCCTGATGGGCGATGTTGACATCGCCACACAAAATGAATTCGCGCTGCCCCTTCAAGCCCAGCAGGTGCGGATAAAACTCGGCCAGGAAGCGAAATTTGGCCTCCTGCCGCTGCGGCCCCGACGAGCCGCTGGGAAAGTAGCAGCTGATGATCGACAACTTGGGTGCACTCTTGCGAGCCGGCGAATCAAAACGCAGCTCGACATAACGCCCTTCGGCGTCAAACTCGCCCGAACCAAAGCCGACGATCACATCGGTGGGCGCATGGCGGGTGTAAATGCCCACGCCCGAATAGCCTTTTTTCTCGGCAAAGTGAAAGTGCCCCTGCATGCCCGCGAGTTGCTCGAACTTGCCCGCCACATCGTCGGCCTGGGCTTTGAGCTCTTGCACACACATACAATCTGGGCGCGTCTTTTCCAGCCAGGCCTGAAGACCTTTGCTGGTGGCCGAGCGGATGCCGTTGAGGTTGAGGCTGGTGAGTTTGAACAAGGAATACCCCATGGGAAATGCGCTCACGCATGACGCGCTGGCTCAGGAATTCGTGCAATTTTCGCTCGATTGTGGCGTGCTCAAATTTGGCCAGTTCAAAACCAAGGCCGGCCGCATGAGCCCCTACTTTTTCAATGCGGGGTTGTTTGACGACGGCGCCAAGCTCGGTCGGCTGGCTGCGTTTTATGCGCAGCGTCTGATGCAAAGCAAAATTGAGTTCGACATGATCTTTGGCCCCGCCTACAAGGGCATCCCGCTGGGTGCGGCCGTGGCCATCGAGCTGGCACGCCTGGGCAAAGTCGTGCCTTTTGCCTATAACCGCAAAGAGGTCAAGGACCATGGTGAAGGCGGAACTCTGGTGGGTGCCCCACTCAAGGGCCGTGTGCTGATCGTCGACGACGTGATGAGCGCAGGTACCGCAGCGCGCGAATCGATCGCACTGATCCAGGCCGCCGGAGCCACCGCGCAAGGCGTGGCCATCGCGCTCGATCGCCAGGAGATGGCCACCGAGGCACACAGCGACGGCTCGGTGCGAGACGTGCCGCACAGCGCGGTGCAGTACGTACAAAGCGTGCTCGGCTTGCAGGTGTGCGCCATTGCACGGCTTGAAGACCTGCTGGCCTACCTCACGGGTCAGGGCGGCGCAGGATCGCTGGCCGGACACCTGCCTCAGGTTCAGGCCTACCGCGACCGCTACGGGGTCTGAGCCTGCCCGGGCCGGGCCGGCGGCCAGGTTCAACCCACCAAGGGGTCGGCATCGAGCCCGTTGAGGAAATCGAGCTTGCCCAGCCGCACGCCGTTGTGGCGCAAGATGTTGTAGCTGGTGGTGATGTGAAACATCACATTGGGCAAGGTCCAGAACTGCACATAAGCGGCAGCGAGCATGCGGCGCGCATTGCCGTCACCGCCGGTCCACACGATTTCGTGCGCCTCCCGGCCATTTACGCTGGCCGCCGGCACCGACTCGAGCCAGGCCACAGTGCGCTCAATGCGGCCGACCAACTCAGCCAGGGTGTTTTCTGTGGGCTCGGCCACCGAAACGCTCAAGCCAGCGACCCGGGCCACCGCCATCTGGCTGATGTCGCAGGCGTAAAACACCTGCCGCCGCAAAGGATGCATGTCGGGGCTGAGCCGAAACTGCACCAAAGCCTGTTCGTCATAACCCCGCGCAGCCACATCCGCCTGCGCCTTGAGCAACAGATGCCCGAGGTTGCGCAAGAACTTGCAGAGCACCGAGACGCTGGCGGTATGCAGTGTGATCGCAGCCATTTCAATAACGCCACTGAACAAAAATAAAAGGCGGCCGGCCGCATCGGGCCGGCCGAGCGTGCTTGCCCTAGGCGGCGGCGCCCGCCAGGAAATCGACCTTGCCTATGGCCACACCGTTGTGGCGAAGAATGTTGTAGGCGGTGGTGATGTGGAAAAACACATTGGGCAGAGCCCAGGTCTTGACATAGGCCTCGGCCGTCATGGTGCGCGAGCCGGTCTTGCCCACAGGAAAGGTAATTTCCTTGGCCTCCAGGCCATCGAGCGCGCCGGCCGGCACCGTCTTGAGCCAGGCCACGGTGTTGTCGACGCGGGTGATCAACTCTGCCAGCGTGTTCTCCACGTTGTCGTACTTGGGCGCATCGAGCCCGGTGATGCGCGCCGCACACAGCTTGGCTGCGTCGCAGGCAATGAAGATCTGGTTTTTAAAGGGCAGCATGTCAGGCGACAGCCGGTACTGCACCAGCGCCTGTTCGTCATAGCCGCGGGCGGCCACATCGGCCTGGGCCTTGGTCAGGAGGTGGCGCAGATTGCCCAGGAACTGGATGAAAACGGGAAGGCTAGCGTTAGACAGGGTGGTGGACATATTGAGCTTTTGATCGGTGGCAAACGTGATGAACCTACAGTATGCCTGCTCTGCCCATCTGGTGCAGCGCGCCCATGCGCAAAGCAGTGCTCGGAACTTTGGCCTCAGGGGTAAAAAAGTTGCCCGCCGTTGACCGGCATTTCGACACCGGTGATGTAGTTGGCACGGTCCGAACACAGAAAGGCCACGGGCCCGGCCACGTCTTGCGGTGTGCCCAGGCGGCGCGCCGGCAGGGTTTGCGGATCGGGCTTGGGCAGGTGCGCGTTCATGTCGGTCTCGATCACGCCCGGCGAGACGATGTTGCATCGCACCCCGTGCGCAGCGCCATTGCGCGCCACATGACGGCCCAGCGAGACCAGGGCACCTTTGGAGGCCGAATACTCAGCGCCGGCCAGCAGCCCACCCTGGCGTGCAGCGACGGAGGACACCAGCACAATGCGACCGTCGCCACGCTCGGCCATGCCCGGGTAGCAGGCCGCAATCAAATGGCGCGCGCCATCGAGGTTGACGGCCAGAACCCGGCGCCATTGCGCGATCCCGGAGTCCACTGCGCCTGAGGGCATGACCCCGGCAGCAGCAACGACGATCGACACCGGCCCCAGGGCTGATTCGACCTCAGCGCCCGCACCCTCGACCGCCTGCTCGTCGCTGATGTCCAGTTGCCAGCCTTTGCACACTGCGCCCTGGGATGCGGCGTCGGCCAGGGTCTGACCCGCCGAGAGCGCATCGAAAACAGCCACGCGGGCCCCCTGCCTGGCCAACTCCAGCGCCACCGCGGCACCAATGCCGCGGGCGCCGCCGCTGACGATCGCCACATGCCCCTGAAGCGAGACATTGCGAGAAACGGCCATCCGGGCGCTCATCCGAAAAACACTCCACCATTGAAATGCAGCACTGTGCCGGTCACATAACTGGCCGCCTGCGAGCACAGAAAGGCAACCGGCTCAGCCACATCATCGGGATGACCCAACCGCCCGATCGGGATGGCCCCCGCGTCATAGGGCAGGCCCGCCACAAATGGCGTGTCGATGAAGCCCGGGGCCACTGCATTGACCTTGATGCCATCGGGTCCACCATGCAACGCAAAATGGCGCACCAGCCCGATCAGGCCTGCTTTGGATGCGTTGTATTGCGGCCCGAAGTGAAAACCACCCCGGTAGGCGCCCATGGAGGTGATGACCACGACGCGTCCATGCCCGCTGGCCTGGAGCATCGGCCAGGCAGCGCGCAAGGTGGCGTAGGTGCCGGTGAGGTTGGTGTCGATCACGCGGCCCCAGTCCTCGTCGCTGGCCAGCAGCGGGCCCGAAAAGCCCACGCCGGCAGCAGCCACCAAGATGTCCATGCGCCCAGCGGGCGCAGCCTGAGCCACAGCCCGGGCGAC
>JAJTGH010000014.1:0-3213 GCA_021299555.1 Comamonadaceae bacterium | reverse complement strand
GGGCGACGCTGACCCGGTCACCCAAATCAAAGCGAACTTCAGAGCCCTGACCACCGAGTTCACGAACTCTTGCAAGCGTGGCAGCTGAAGACTCGATGTCAGCGCAGACGACATGCGCACCGCGCGAGGCCAGCGCCAGCGCAGTGGCAGCGCCAATGCCGCTGGCAGCACCCGTGACAAGCGCGACCTGTCCATGCAGTTCATGGGTGGTGGCAAGCTGGGGTGACACGCTCAAAGTGTCCTCGGGCCAGCCGGGGCCGTCAAGAGACTGCCTCTGTGAGAAGCCATAAAGCGCGTCAGATGCTCGGCAAACAAGGTGGGCTGTTGCTCAGCCACAAAATCTGTGGCGCCTTCCAGCCACACCGCCTGCGCCTGGGGCAGCAGGGCCACAGCGCGGGCATGCATGAAAGCGATGCGGTCAGCGCTGCCGCCGATGAGCATCGTCGGCAGGTCGGTCCCACCTGCAAACGCAGCAACGCGTTTGGGCAAATCGTAGCGCCAGATCGCCCGGTATGAGCGCGCAAAGTCGGAGCCAGCAGACAAGAAGTCGTGCGCGAAATGGGTCGCCAATTCCGGGCCGATCCAGGGATACTCACTCAAGATGCGCTTCCAGATACCCGTCAAATGCGCTCCATCGGCCGCAGGCGCAAAGGGCGGCGCGAAATTGCGCATGCGATCGGCTCGCTCGTCATCGGTGTAGACCGGCATGCCATGCAACACCAAGCCCTGCACACGCTGCGGCTGTGACAGCGCCGCCTCCAGCGCAAAAACCGCACCGGTCGCGCGGCCAAACACGAACGCACGCTCTGCGCCCATCGCATCGGCTGTGTCCCACACCACCTTTGCATAATCTGCCACGCTCCAAGCCTCAGGCACCGCGCTGGAGTTGCCGTAGCCCGGCGTATCCAGGGCGACCGGTCGGCAGTGCCCGGCCAGATGCGCAAGCACCGCCTCGTAATTGCGCGAAGACAAGGGCGACTGGTGCAGCATGATCAGCAAGGGCAGACCGCGATCACCGGCGATCGTGCGGTAATGCAGCTGCCCCCAGGGCATGTCCAGGTAGGCTTTGACAACGCAGGCAGACTCACGCATCACTGGGGCTTCAGTCCATGCGGATGCCGCCGTTGATGTGCATCACGGCGCCCGTGATGAAAGCGGCCTCCGAACTGGCCAGAAAAGCAATGGCGCCGGCGATTTCCTCGGGCCGGCCGAGCCGCTTGAGCGGTGTGGATGCGGCCATGCCCTGCTTGCGCTCAGCCGAGTGGGCGCGCAGCATCGGGGTCTCGATGGCGCCCGGCGCAATCACATTGACGGTAATGGCCCGAGGAGCGAGCTCCTGCGCCATGGATTTGGCCAGGCTTTCAATACCGCCTTTGGCAGCAGCATAGGCAGCGCCCGTGAGCACGCCGCCGGTGCGGCCCGACAGCGAGCCCAGCAGCACGATGCGCCCCCCATCACGCAGCAGCGGGTAGCTGTGCTGGCAGCACAAAAACGGGCCCGTGAGATTGATCGCCAGCATGTTTTGCCAATGCGCCAGCGCCACGGAGGCGACCTTTTCGGTGTCGACAACGCCCGAACACACCGCCAACAGATCAATGGGGCCATGCTGGGCCACCCGCGCAGTCAGCGCAGCAAAGGCTTTTGCAACCGAAGCCGGGTCGGCCAAATCCATGTCGAGCACCAATGAAGCGGGGCTGAGCGAAGAAGACGCCTGCGGCAGATCCATCGCCACCACATCCCAACCTTGGGCTGCCAGCCGACTGACTGTGGCCGCACCGATACCGCCGAAAGCACCCACCACCACAGCGCGGCGCACGGGATCCTGAGAGCTTGGGTCAGACATGTTGATATTCGGTGTGCTGAGGTCTCAGATTTTTCGCGCCACGAGTTCGGCCTCAAAAATGGCGTCGTTGATGCGACGCGGCGCCAAGGCGTCACCGATCAGGTGGACCTCAAGGTCCTTGCGGACGCTGCGCAGGGCGTGGAACAAATGATTTTGGGCCGCAGCACCGTTGATCAGCACCAGGGCATCGACTCCGGTGATCTCCAAGGGGTCCTTGGTATAAACGTCTAAAAAGCGCACACTGTGCTGGCCTATGCCGGCCAGATCGTGGTCGGTGGTGAATGCCACGCCCATGCGCCGCAGACTGCCGTAGGCTTTGCCCCAGTCGCGGCTGGCGGCCAAATTGGGTGCGGGTTGACCCAGCTGAGTGACAAACTGCACCTGCCAACCGGCGCGGGCCAGGTACTCGGCCGTCAGCACGCCCTGGCGCGCGCCCATCATGTCGACCACCACCGCCCGCCGCCCGCCACCCTCACGCAGCGGCTGCGCCGCGCCCAAAACGTCGCCGCAGGCATAGACCCAGGGCTGGTCTGTGCCCTGCATGTCCGGCCCATCCCAGCGCGCCGGTTGCAGGGGCGACCAGCCATGCTTGAGATGCGTGGCGCCTGTGGCCACGATCACAGCCTCATAGCCCGCCTCGGTGATCAGCTCGACCGTGGCCTCACTCTCACGGTAAATCTCAACATCGGTATCACGCAACTGCGCGATCAGCCAGCCCGCGGTGTCGGCCAATTCACGGGCACTGTGTACCCGCCCCATCCAGGCGACCTGGCCGCCCAGCTCGCTGGAGCGCTCGATCAGTGCGACCTTGTGACCACGGCGCGAGGCCGTCAGCGCAGCCCGCAGCCCTGCTGGTCCGGCGCCCACCACAGCAATGCTGCGAGGCTGAGCCGCTGGCACCACCTGCTCTTCTGACAACTGCTTCTCGCGCCCGACCGAGGGGTTGTGGATACAGGCAATCGGCGCGTGCGCAAAAATCGATTCCATGCACCAGTTGGCCCCCACACAGGGGCGAATTTTTTCGGCCTGTCCTTGCTCGGCCTTGCGCACCCAGAAGGCGTCGGCGACGAGGGCACGGGTCATGCCGACAAAATCGCAGTCTCCCGCGCGCAAGATGGCCTCTGCCTCGTCGGGCGTCGTGATGCGGCCCACCCCGACCACGGGCAGATCGATGCTGGCTTTGACCTGTCGGGTGGCGGCCATCTGAAAGCCGTGCTCCTCAGGCGAGGTCGGGTAGATCATCATGCGGTTGAGGTAGGTGCCCTGAGAGCAAGAGATGTAGTCCAGCTTGCCCGTCGCCGCCAGATGCTTGGCAATTTCTGCCCACTCCACAGGCCCCAGACCGCCTTGCATGCCGTCATCGCTGTTCA
>JAJTGH010000167.1 GCA_021299555.1 Comamonadaceae bacterium | reverse complement strand
GTGTTTATTGAGCAGCGCCTTGGCTTGCTCGGGCGTGGTGCCCTCGGGCACAGTGACCAAGCGCTCGCGCGGGGTCATGATTTCGCTCACAGTTTGGTCGTATCGGGTTTCAAAACGCATGTCTCGGCCCGTGACGATGCCAACCACTTTTCCCCCGTCAACCACTGGAAAGCCCGATACACCCAATTCGTCCGACAGCGCCATGACCTGGCGCACCGTGGTCTTCGGGGTGATGACCACCGGGTCGCGCAAGACGCCCGACTCGTAGCGCTTGACCTTGGCCACCTGCGCGGCCTGCTCCTGCGCAGTGAGGTTTTTGTGCACGATGCCAATACCGCCCTCTTGCGCGATGGCAATGGCCAAGCGCGCCTCGGTCACGGTGTCCATGGCAGCGGACACCAGAGGCAGGTTCAGGCGGATGTTGCGGGTAAATTGCGTCGCCAGCGACGCGTCCTTGGGCAGGACTTGGGAGTAGGCGGGGACCAGGAGGACATCGTCAAAGGTCAACGCTTTGCCGAGAAGGCGCATGGGTAGAGCTCCAAAAAAGCGATTTTACTCGCCTGGAGCAAAGGGGCTTGCGCCAGGTCGCCTGCGGGCATCAATACCCCGGCTTGGCTCCAGCGCGCCGCTTGGCAAACAGCCCGGCCGAACGAACCCCCTGCCCTACAAAACGCTCACGCCGGGCCTCCTTAGGGTCCACCCGCAAGGGCCGATAAAGCTCCAGGCGATCGCCATCTTCGAGCACCGCGTCGAGCGTGCAGCGCCGACCCCAGATGCCCAGGAGAGGCTCGGGCCCAGGCTGCTTGAATCGATCGTCGTACAAGCCGCAAGCCCGAAGGGCCTGCTCTGCACTTGCCCCAGAGGAAAGTTCGAGTTCCCACTCCTGGACCCGACGCGGCGCCTGGCAATCGACCACACTGATTTTCATGAAGCAACAGACCCGCAAAAGGCATTCGCCCCAGCAAAAAACCGCAAAAAATCAAGGCTGACCATAGACTTGGTTGGCCCGTTTGACAAAGGCATCGACCAGGCTGCCGGCGATCTTGTCAAAGACCGGGCCAACCAGAGCGGCCAGAGCCACGCTGCTGAAGTCATAACTCAAGGTGAAATCGACTTTGCAGGCGCGCTGATCCTCGCCCAGGGGCGTGAAATCCCACCGGCCGTCCAGCTTGGAAAACGGCCCCTCCACCAATTCCATGCGCACCTGCCGCCCGGCAAGATGCAGATTGCGGGTGGTAAAGCTTTGCTTGATCGCACCAAAAGAGATGCCCACGCGGGCGGTCATGTTCTGCTCCTGCCGGCTGAGCACACTGGCCTGGTCACACCAGGGCAAAAACTGCGGGTAACGGTCTACATCCGTCACGAGAGCAAACATCTCGTCGGCACTGAACCAGATCAGGACGGACTTGTGAACGGTTTTCATACAATGCAAACTGATCCCCATTGTATTGTCCGTGGGTGCCCTCAACTGACCCGCGCATGTCCACCAAATCCTCCGGCTCCAAGAAAGACGGCCCCGCGCAAAACAGCCGGATTGCCGAAAACCGGCGCGCCCTGTTCAACTACCACATCGAGGAGCGCTTCGAGGCGGGCATGGTGCTCGAGGGCTGGGAGGTCAAGGCGGTTCGCGCTGGCAAGGTGCAGCTGACCGACGGTTATGTGGTGATCAAAAACGGGGAGCTCTTCATCATCGGCTGCCAGATCAACCCCTTGGGCACGGCCTCCACCCACGTCAGGCCCGATTCGGTACGCACCAAGAAACTGCTGATGCACAAAGACGAGATCCGCCGCTTGATCGGTAAGACCGAGCAAAAAGGCTTCACCTTGGTGCCTTTGAATCTGCACTGGAAGTCGGGTCGGGTCAAGTGCGAAGTGGCTCTGGCCAAGGGGAAGGCAGAGCACGACAAGCGCGACTCCATCAAGGAGCGAGAGGGCAAGCGTGAGGTCGAGCGCGCCATGAAGTCACGCCAGCGTTAAAGCCCCGTCAACGGCGCCCTGGCTCTGTATCACCGCCCTCCTTATGACGCCGCCTCATCGAGCGGCCATCAAGCCAAAGCGCGCAGAGGGTGCTCCTGATCAGACCAGGGGCTGCTGAAAAAGGCGAGCACTTCATTCATGTCCACATCTTCAATCCGAGAAGGCCTCCAGCGCGGCGCGTGGTCTTTGTCAACAGCCAAGGCGCGTATGCCCTCAACCGTTTCACTCTCATCCAGGGGCCGCCGGTGAAAGCAATGCCAGACCATGTCTCGCTCCATGCGCAGTTCGTCGGCCAGGCTCATGCGCCGGGCACGCCGGATCTGTTCGAACGCGACATGGAGCATCAGAGGCGACTTTTGGCGCAAGTCCCGCGCGGTTTGCTGCGACCACGGATCGGTCGCCGATTCGAGTGTTTGAATCAGCTCGCGCACGCTCGGTTGCGCAAACGCTGCCTGCATGGGCGCATGGGGCTCGGGCAGGCCCACTGCAACTGCAGGCAAGTGCGCGTCTAGCCAGTGCATTGCCCGCTCGGAAGTGACAAACTCTTGTCGACTCAAACCCTGCCAAAGGTTCAGCTGCTCACCCGAAGAGATCCGAACATCGGCCAGACCGAACGCAATGGCCTCGTCAGCACCCATCACCCGCCCCGTCAGAGCCAGGTACTCACCCACCGAACCCGGGCAGCGGCTCAAGAAATATCCGCCCCCTACGTCTGGGAACAAGCCGATCTTGGTCTCGGGCATGGCCATCTTGGTCTTTTCGGTCACGATGCGCCGCGCAATGCCCTGACACAAGCCCATTCCGCCACCCATCACCACGCCGTCCATGAAGGCCACGATGGGCTTGCCATAGGTTTGAATCAGGTGGTTGAGCGTGTATTCCTCGGTAAAAAATGCCTCCAAAGATGTATCGCCAGACCTCGCTGCATCGTGGAAATAACGGATGTCGCCGCCGGCGCAGAAGTGGCCAAACCAACGCTCCTGGCTCTCTGGCGCACCGGTCTTGTTGCTGCCCCGCAGGGCCACCATCTTGACCGTCGGGTCATCACGCCAGGCCAGCAAAGCTTGGGTGAGCTCGCCGATCATGGCCAGCGAGAGTGCGTTGAGCGCCTGAGGCCGGTTCAAGCTGATCAATCCGGTGCTCGGACCCCGCTGGATCAGCACATGCTGTTCTGGTTGCGACATAAGCTAGTGAAGTTGACGTTGCCTTAGACCCATCCATTCATTGACCACCAAAGCGCCAATGACCAGAGAGCCACCAAACAAGACGGACGAACCGGGGGTCTCACCGGCGCCCAGCCAGGCCCAGGCGATTCCAAAAATCACCTCCAGAAGGGCCAGCAGAGAAATTTCTGGTGCCTTGAGCACCGAGGCGCAAACCACCGAAAGTGTGCAGGGTATGGCCAGTTGGGTCAGTCCCAGCAAGCCCAGCCACGCAATGTCGTGAGGACTGGCTGAAAAGGGCATGGCCAGAGGCAAGGTCGTCAGGCTGGAGATCACAGCACCGAGCAAGACCGCCGGAACGAGGTCGATCTTTTGCCCCTTCGACTGCCCACGCTGCACCACCGTCCAATTGATCGCGCCCGCCACGGGGACCAACAACGCGATCGCCGTACCAGCGAGTTCGCGGGCATCGCCCATGGCCAGCTGATGACCGTACATCCAGGCAATGCCCAAGCCCGCAACCACAATGGCCATCCAGGTCCTGCCGGGCAGGCGATGGCCGGTGAATACACGGGCAACACCTGCGGTGAGCAGCGGACCCACAGGCAGAGTCACCAGCACATTGGCCACGCTGGTCAGACTCAAGGCGACCATGAAGGCGGTGAACATCACGCTCCAGCACACGCCCGACAACCACAAGGACCCGCCGCCCGTGAACGCACGCCTGATCACGCTGCGCCCCTGGAAAAGCGGCAAGATCACCATCAGCGACAGCACGGTAAAGAAGCTGCGCCAAAACGTGATCTCAAAGCTGCGCGCCTGTTCGAGTTGACGGGTAACCACTCCGGCGGTAGACCAGAGCAATGTCACAACGACCATGAGCAGCACAGCGCGAGAGTGATTGAGGGTCATGGTCTGCCTGATCAATCGTTCAAAAGCCTGCTGGCTCA
This sequence comes from Comamonadaceae bacterium, assembly GCA_021299555.1. Taxonomy (GTDB): domain Bacteria; phylum Pseudomonadota; class Gammaproteobacteria; order Burkholderiales; family Burkholderiaceae_C; genus Polaromonas. Next base: position 777 of record JAJTGH010000167.1, on the reverse strand, counting down.
GGCCTCACGGCTGGCGCGCTTGCGCTCATGCTCCTTGAGGTGGCGTTTGCGCAGGCGCACACTCTTGGGCGTGATCTCAACCAACTCGTCGTCTTCAATGAACTCCACGCCATATTCGAGCGTCAGATCGATCGGTGGGGTGATCTTGATGGCATCTTCCTTGCCGCTGACCCGAAAATTGGTCAACTGCTTTGTTCGTGTGGCATTGACCACCAAGTCGTTGTCGCGATTGTGGATGCCCACAATCATTCCTTCATAAACAGGATCATTGGCTTTGACGAACATACGGCCACGGTCGTCGAGTTTGCCCAATGCATAGGTGAAAATTTCACCGTCATCCATGGAAATCAACACGCCGTTTTTGCGACCACCAATGTCGCCCTTGTGCGCCTCATAGCTGTCGAAAATATTGGAAATCAAGCCCGAGCCACGGGTCAGATTCAAAAATTCATTGCTAAAACCAATCAGGCCGCGCGCCGGAATTCGGTACTCCAGGCGCACGCGACCCCGACCATCTGGCTCCATATTGACCAACTCGCCCTTGCGCTCGCCCAAGGCCTGCATCACCCCACCCTGGTGTTGCTCTTCAATATCGGCCGTGACCATTTCAATGGGCTCGTGCTTGAGGCCATCCACGTCGCGAAACAGCACCCGAGGCTTGGATACGGCCAACTCATAACCTTCGCGGCGCATGTTCTCCAGCAAGATGGTCAGATGCAATTCTCCGCGCCCCGCCACTTCGAACACGCCCTCTTCATCGGTTTCGCGCACGCGCAA
>JAJTGH010000166.1 GCA_021299555.1 Comamonadaceae bacterium | reverse complement strand
CTGGCCGCCCAAGTCCAGGCTGACCTTGTCGCTCAAGGACGCAATGGTTTGCAGCAGCGCACGCATCTCGGCCGCGGTGGGGCTGTCGTCGAGCGAGGCGATCAGGCGGATCGGCTGGCGCAGCAAAGCCAGGTACTGTTGCAGCTGCGCTTTGAGGGTGTCGTCGAGCATGGGACCTCCTGGTGGCGAGGGCGCTGGTCAGCGGGCGCGGGTGGCGCCCGCCTGGCAGCCGGGGGGTGGGTGATTCGCTGAACACAGCGCACGCTTGGGGCATGCGCTGCAGTCAACGCCCTGCGGTGCAGGGCCTCTGGCAGGCCGGCTTAGATCTTGCCGACGAGTTCCAGCGAGGGCGCAATGGTCTTGGCGCCTTCGTTCCACTTGGCCGGGCACACCTGGCCGGGGTTGGCGGCGGTGTACTGGGCGGCCTTGAGCTTGCGCAGCGTCTCCTTGACGTCGCGGGCGATTTCGTTGGAATGCACTTCCGCGGTCTTGATCACGCCATCGGGGTTGATCACGAAGGTGCCGCGCAGGGCCAGGCCTTCTTGCTCAATGTGCACGCCAAAGGCGCGGGTCAGGGTGTGGGTGGGGTCACCGACCAGGGGGAACCTGGCCTTGCCCACAGCGGGCGAGGTCTCGTGCCAGACCTTGTGCGCGAAGTGGGTGTCGGTGGTCACGATGTAGACCTCTGCGCCGGCTTTCTGGAACTGGGCGTAGTTGTCGGCCGCGTCCTCGACTTCGGTGGGGCAGTTGAAGGTGAAGGCCGCCGGCATGAAGATCAGAACGGACCATTTGCCCTTGAGGCTCTGGTCGGAGACTTCAACGAACTTGCCGTTGTGGAAAGCCTGGGTCTTGAACGGTTGAACAGGGCTGTTGATCAGGGACACGTGAACTCCTTGGGTTTGAACTGCTTCCGATGCGGGTTGCGTCGGGATGGGTGAAATAATAGTTTTTTACAATCGATTTGTGAAATTGATTAATTTAATCAATTAGATAGTTAAAATAATGCGGCGCAGCAATTTCCTGCTGTTTTCTAGGAGACCCGATGGCAGGCCCTGCGCCGACGTGCTCAGTTACAGTCGGGTCAATGTCTGCCCAGTCCGCCCACCTGCTGCCCATTTACCGGGATCGGCAGTACCAACGCCTGTGGACTCTGGGCATGTCGGTGGGGCTGATCCGCTGGGCGGAGATCCTGGCCTATGCGGTGTTCACCTACGAGCAAACCCGGTCGGCCTTGTGGGTGGCCAGCTTGATGATGCTGAGGATGTTGCCGCTGGCACTGCTGGGGGTTTCACTCGGCGCCTTGGCAGCCAGGCTGTCGCGGCGCAAGGTGCTGCTGGCCGGGCAGGCCGGCTTGTTGGCCATCACCTTGGTCCTGCTGCTGTTGTCTTTCCAAGGCTGGATTGAGGTGTGGCACTTGGCGCTGGCCAGCGCTTTGAGCGGTGTGCTGTGGGCCTGTGACATGCCGATGCGGCGCGGCTTGATGGGGGACATCGCCGGACCTGACCGCGCCCTGTTCGCTTGGCCGGTGCTCAGCATGGTGCCGGTGATTGGCCAAGAGCGCTTGCGGCTTGACCCCCAGGGCGTGGGCTTGCTGGCCAGCCTGGAGGGCGTGGGGGCTCTGACGGCCGCGATGCTCATGAGCGTTTTTGCAGCCCGGTTGCGCCATGGACTGGTGTTCCTGGTGGCCGTGGTCTCCTTCATGGTGCTGCAGTTGCTGCTTGCCTGGAGTGAGCAGGTGCTGCTCACGGGTGCGGCGCTGCTGCTCTTGGGCGGTGTTCAGACCGGGTTTGCCATCATGCAGTCGACCTTGGCTTACACCGCTGCGCCGCCTCAGCGCCGCGCCGAAGCCATGGGCCTGATGACCATGTGCATCGGTGTCTCGCCCCTGGGCTTCCTGGGCGTGGGCGCGTTGGCAGAGCGACTCGGTGCGCCCAACGCCATCTGGGTCTGTGGGATATGCGGCCTGTTGGGCGTGGCGTTGAGTTGGCCGCTGTGTCGAGCCTGTGTGCGTGATCAGGCTGTGGCCCCCATCGAGACCAAGCTTTGATCGAATACTTGCATTGGACCGCCGTGCCCTGGGCTTGAGCGCTGGTGGCTCATGTCGGCTGGGGCAACGGGCTTGAGCTGTGGCCAGCGTAGGGCAGGTGGGTGGGGTCCAGCCGCAGGTGCCGCCCGAGCCATTCGAGCAGCACCCGGATGCGCGGCACGTCCAGACGCTTGAGCGGCACCAGGGCCTTGAGCCAAAGGTCGGGAAACTGGATCTCGGGCATGACTTCGACGAGATCGCCCCGGGCCAGTGCTGGGTCAGCCAGATAGTCCGAGACCATGCCGATGCCCAGACCCTGCACGCAGGCTTGGTACAGCGCTGCGCCATCGTTGGTTTGAAGCTTGGGCCTGACTTCAACCGCCTGCATGCCCATGGGCGTGTTGAATTCCCAAAAGGTGCCGGAGGTCATGAAGACCAGGCAATCATGGTCAACCAGATCGGTGACCCGCTGCGGGCGGCCGTGGCGCGCCAGGTAGGACGGTGCAGCGCACAGGCGACGGCCGATCGGTGCGAGGTTGAAGTCACGCACCTGTCCATACAGTTCGGGCAAGGCGCCGATGGCGATGTCGAAACCTTCCTGCAGCGGGTTGACCGTGCGGTCAGCCAGCACGATGTCCATGCTCACCCGCGACTGCTCCTGCATAAAGCGTTGGAGCAGATCGCTCAGATAAAGCATGCCCAGCGTGGTCGGCACTTTGACGCGTATGTGCCCCTCGAGCTGACCGCTGGCTTGGGCCATGCCGGCCAAGGTGTCGTGGAACTGGCGCACCAGGGCACGCACCTGGGGCAGGTAACGCTCGCCCACGTCGGTCAGACTGATCTTGCGGGTGCTGCGTGCGAACAATGGCGCTTTGATTCGCCATTCGAGTTGCGCGATGCGCTTGGTGATCACCGATGGCGCCACGTGCTGCCGGCGTGCGACCTCCGAGAAACTGCCGGCATCGGCCACGGCGATAAAGGCTTCGAGGTTGGTCAATGTGTCCATGGTTTATTGTTCTCGATATGGAAAAGGTGAATGCTCAAAAGGCGTATTGTGTGTGTTTTCGCAAATAAATATGATTCACCCCTCTGAACGACCAACCCCGACAGGCACACCCATGTCCACCACCAGACCCTATCTGCGAATTGCCACTGAAGAAGCGTTCGCGCCCCCGGAGATGATCCGCATCTACGAGAAGATCCTCGCCGGCAGTCACGTGGACCCGGGCTTCAAAGGCTTGATGGGGTTTTACATGAGCAGCCCGAGCGAGCGGGCGCAGCACATCATGCGTTGTCTGCAGGACCTCGACCAGATCCGGCTGCTTCCTGGCCGATGCGGTGCGCCGCCACCCGACCCGATTTACGGGCATGATTTCCTTGCCGGTGCAAGACCCGCAGGCAGCGGCTCAGGAGATCGAGCGTGGCGTCACAAAGCTGGGCATGCACTCGGTGGTGATCAACTCGCACACACACGGCGAATATTTGTCAGACCCCAAGTTTTGGGACATCTTTTCCGCGGCCGAGCAGCATGGCACGCCGATCTACCTGCACCCCAACTCCCTGCCGCGCAACATGATCGAGCCCTTCCAGGAGTGCGGGCTCGACGGTGCAATTTATGGCTTCGGCGTGGAGACCGGTTTGCATGCGCTGCGCATCATCACGGCCGGTGTGTTTGACCGCTTCCCCAAACTGCAGATGATCATCGGCCACATGGGCGAGGCGCTGCCGTTTTGGTCCTACCGGCTGGACTACATGCACCAGGCCACGGTGCGTTCTCAGCGCTACGAGAGCATCAAGCCCCTGAAGAAAAAGCCCAGCGATTACCTGCGGGAGAATTTTTACATCACCAACAGCGGCGTGGCCTGGGAGCCGGCGATCAAGTTCACCCAGTCGGTTGTGGGGACAGACCGCGTGCTCTATGCCATGGACTACCCTTACCAGTATGCTGTTCAGGAAGTGGCCTTGCTTGACCGCATGGACATGAGCGAGGAAGACAAGAAAAAATTCTTTCAGACCAACGCCCAAAAGGTGTTTGGCATCGGTGCACTGTAATTCATAGATCCAGGAGATAAAACCATGAAATTCCATTTGCAATTTTTGCGCGCTGGGCTTGCGCTGGCCTTGGCGGCGCTTGCCGGCGGCGCGCAGGCTCAGGCCTGGCCCACGCAGAGCGTGCGCATCATCGTGCCGTTTACCGCCGGCACCGGCATGGACACGATTGCACGCGCGGTCGGCCCGAGACTGAGTGAGCGTCTGGGTCAGCCGGTGGTCATCGTCAACCAGCCCGGTGCCAGTGGCAACATTGGCGCCGATGCGGTGGCCAAGGCCACCGACGGCCACACCCTGCTGATGGGCGCCAATACCATGTTGATGGCCTCGCAGATGTACAAGAACGTGGCGTTCAACCCAATCAAGGACTTTGCGCCCATCTCCATGGCCGCTTACGGCACCTTGATGCTGGTGGCCCATCCCAAGACCGGTATCAAGTCCATGGCCGACCTCATCGCTCAGGCCAAGGCCCGTCCGAGTGGCGTTTCCTTCGGCTCGCCCGGTGTGGGCACGCCGCACCACATGGCCATGGAGTTGTTCAAGGTACAGACCAATTTGCTCATGCTGCACGTCCCTTACCGGGGTACCGCTGGCTACACGCAAGACCTGCTGTCTGGCGAACTCAACGTGGGTTTTTTGCCGGTGCACATCGCTCAGGCGTTTGTGCGTGACGGCAAGCTCAACGCCTTGGCCGTGGGCAGCGCCAAGCGCCACCCGGTGGCCCCCGCCGTGGCCACGTTTGAAGAGCAGGGCGTCAAGGGCGTAGAGGTTGACCTCTGGTATGCCTTTTATGCACCGGCCCGCACGCCGGCGGCTGTGGTCAACAGGCTCAATGGGGACATTGCGGCCATCATCCGCAGCACTGAGGTCAAGGACCTGCTCGGTCGCGCCGGCATGGATGCCGCTGCATCCTCGGTCGATGAGCTGACCCAGATCACGCAAAAAGACTATCCCCGCTGGGGCGATGTGATCAAGCGCAACAATATTTCGGCGGACTGAACGTGGCGCAGCAGCGGGAAACCGGTGTGGTGGTGGTCGGCGGCGGTATCGCTGGCCTGGCTTTTGCCTTGTCCATGCACCAGCGTGGCATGGCGTGCGATGTGTACGAAAGCGTCCCGCAGGTCAAGGAGTTGGGCGTGGGCATCACGCTGCTGCCCCATGCCATGCGTGAACTCTCGGCGCTCGGTGTGCAGCCCGAGCTCGAAGCGGTGGGCATAGAAAATCTGGAGAGCGTGTTTTTCAACCGCTTCGGCCAGTACATCTACCGGGAACCGCGCGGTCGCCATGCCGGCTATCCACTGCCCGAAATTGGCATTCATCGCGGAAAGTTGCACCGGATTTTGTATGAGGCCGCTCTGCAGCGCCTGGGCGCCGATCGGATCCACACCAACCACCGATGCACGGGGGTCACCCAGGACGAGACTGGCGTGACCGTGCATTTTTCAGACGGCAGCGGCGCGCCATTGGCCCCGGTCAGAGCGCGCGTGGTGGTCGCTTGCGATGGCATCCATTCGGCCATACGCAAACAGTACTATCCGCAGGAGAAGGTGGCTTTTGCCGGCATCAACACCTGGCGCGGCGTGACCCGCCACAAGCCCATTTTGACGGGCAAGAGCTATATGCGGGTCGGCTCGATCCGTACCGGCAAGATGGTGATCTATCCCATCATCGACAACATCGACGGTCAGGGCATGCAGCTGATCAACTGGATGGCCGAGATCGAAGGCAGCAGCGAGGTGATGAACGACTGGAACAGTGGCGGACGCGCCGACGACTTCATCTCCATCTTCAAGGACTGGACGTTCGACTGGCTCGATGTGCCGGCCATGATCCGAAATGCCGACCAGATTCTCGAGTACCCGATGGTCGACAAGGATCCGGTTTCCCAGTGGACTTTTGGCCGCATCACCCTCATGGGCGACGCCGCGCATCCCATGTACCCGCGCGGCTCCAATGGCTCGGCCCAGGCACTGATCGACGCCCGCACCCTGGCCACCGAGTTGGCGCAAACTGCCGATCCGGTGGCCGCTCTGCACGCCTACGAGGCTCAAAGGCGCGAGGCCACAGCCAAGGTGGTACTGACCAATCGCAGCCAGCCGCCCGATGTGATCAATATCCGCGTGGAAGAGCTCAGTGGCGACCGCCCCTATCGGCACATTGATGACCTGATCAGCCAGGACGAGTTGCGCCAGCTTTCAGACAACTACAAGAAGATCGCCGGCTTTTCGCTCGAGGCGGTCAAGGCCTGAGCCGCTCAGTTGAGGTAGCGGGGCTTGGCCTTCGGTTCGGTGGGTTCATCTGCCGCGGCCCCCCGCGCTTCGGTCAACTGCAGCGGGGCGGGCGCTTGCAGCCAATCGGACGCCTTGAGCGCCTGGTTGAGCAGGCGCAGCAGCCCCTGGGTGAGGGACGGATCCATCATCAGCTGCATGTCGCGCTGGCGCTGCGGCAGGCGCTCCATCAGGGCCATTTGCAGTTTCCCGTCCTTCAAGGGGGTCAGGCTGACCTCTGTGACCAGCAGTGGCTCTTCTCCCAGCGGCAGGGCGGCGGGGGCGTCCCTGTAGGGCGTTTGGAAGTCGCCGCTGTAGGCGGCCGCTTCTTTTTGAAAGTTTGCGACCATCTGCTGGCGCTGCTGTGGCAAGGAGGTGGCAGGATCGGGCGGCGCCAGCTGCGCTTGTATCTGTTGCTCTGAACTTTTGCCGAGCACCGGCAACAGTTGCAGGGCCATGCGCCGCGTCAGCCAGATCCGAAACTCCTCCCCGCCGACGCTGTTGATGCGCATCAGCAGGCGGTCCTGCTCACCGACATAACTCACGTTGACCTGGTGGATGTTCATGGCGATTATTCTAGGACCCTGTCCGACCCGCCTGGGCGCCTGGCAGATGAAGGGCAGGGCCATGAAAACCCTTGAAAACTTTGGGCAATGGCCTCAGCTAGGCTGCAAAGGCCGTCAGGAGTGATCATGCGCCAAGACAAATTGACCACCAAATTCCAGCAAGCCCTCGGCGATGCCCAGTCCATCGCCCTGGGGCGCGACCACCCCTACATAGAGGCCGTGCACGTGCTCGCAGCCATGCTGCAGCAAGACGATGGTCCGCGGGCCTTGCTCGAGCGTGCCGGGGTCAAGCTCGGCAGCCTGGAGGCAGCGGTCGAGGCGGGGCTCAAAAAGCTGCCTGAGGTCCAAGGACAGGATCAGATCCAGATTGGCCCTGAGCTGGCCAAGCTGCTCCAGGCTACTGAAAAAGAGGCGATCAAGCGCGGCGATACCTACATAGCCGCAGAGCTTTTTCTGCTGGCCTGCGCCGACCAGAAGGCAGACATTGGGCGCATGGCCCGGGAAAGCGGCATGACGCGCCCGACCCTGGAGGCGGCCATCAACGCAGTGCGAGGGGGAGAAAAAATGGACAGTGCCGAGGGTGAGGGCCAGCGCGATGCGCTCAAGAAGTATTGCCAGGATCTGACCGAGCGTGCGCGCTCTGGCAAGCTCGACCCCGTGATCGGTCGCGATGACGAGATACGCAGAGCCATACAGGTGCTGCAGCGGCGCACCAAGAACAATCCGGTCCTCATCGGCGAGCCAGGTGTGGGCAAGACGGCCATCGTTGAGGGCCTGGCCCAGCGCATCGTCAATGGTGAGGTGCCCGATTCGCTCAAGGGCAAGCGCGTGCTCTCGCTCGACATGGCCGCGCTGTTGGCCGGCGCGAAGTTTCGCGGCGAGTTTGAAGAGCGGCTGAAAACGGTGCTCAATGAACTGGCCAAAGATGAGGGTCAGACCATCGTTTTCATTGACGAGCTGCACACCATGGTCGGTGCTGGCAAGGCCGAAGGTGCGATGGACGCGGGCAATATGCTCAAGCCCGCCTTGGCGCGCGGTGAGTTGCACTGTGTGGGCGCCACCACTTTGGATGAGTACCGCAAGTATGTGGAAAAAGATGCGGCACTCGAGCGCCGCTTCCAGAAAATCCTGGTGGGCGAGCCCTCTGTCGAGGCGACCATTGCCATCTTGCGCGGTTTGCAAGAAAAATACGAAAAACACCACGGTGTCCAGATCACGGATCCGGCCATCGTGGCTGCGGCCGAGCTCTCGCACCGCTACATCACCGATCGGTTTTTACCCGATAAGGCGATCGATCTGATCGACGAGGCTG
>JAJTGH010000165.1 GCA_021299555.1 Comamonadaceae bacterium | reverse complement strand
CCGCGGCAATCAGGGCCACGGCCTGGTCCAGTGAGGTTTTACCGGCCAGGTTGATCAGGTGGGCTGCCGGCGCGAGTGCGACGATTTCATCGCACAGGGCCCGCTCCTTGCCCGAGCCGAGCAGCAGCGCCGGCTGCCCGAGCAGCGCGGCCAGCCCGGCAAAGTGGCTCGCCGGCCATCGCTTGGCCGGACCATATTCGGCACCCGGCGCAAAGACCAGGTAGCTGCCCGCACTCAGGCCCTGCTGCGCCAGCGCCGCCTGCTGCTGTGCAAGCGGCCAAAGCAGCCTGGGCCGGTCGCCGGCCACGCTGGCATCGCCGCTGAGCGCCGAATACAGCGCCACCATGGGCGGGCGCTTGGCCTTGGGCGGGTTTTTCAGGCGATGGGTGAGCAGCCCCACCCGGGCCTCGCCGAGGTAACCGATGCGCCGGGGAATATCGGCCCACAGCGGCACCAGCGCGCTCTTGAGGGAGTTGGGCAACACATAGGCGCTGTCGAATTGGCCCTTGAACTGCTGCGCGATCAGCCGACGCGCCCGCCACTGCAGGCCTCCATGCGCAAAAGGCAACTCGACGATCTCGGCCACCTGGGGCATGGCCCGGTAGATCGGCGCGACCCAGGGCAGGGCGGCCACGGTCAGCCGCTCGCCACGCGCGTGCAAACGACGCAGCAGCGGTTCGGTCATCACCGCGTCGCCGATCCACTGCGGAGCAATGATCAGACTGCGGCCCAAAGCGCAGCTTGCGTCGGCCCGCTCAGTGGTGCGCGTGAAAATGCTCGCCGTCCTTGAGCCGGTAGACGGTGCCGCAGTAGGGGCAGCTGACCGAGCCGGTCTCGGCCACGTTCAAGTAGACACGCGGATGACCGCTCCAAAGCTCCATGGACGGGTTGGGACAGAACACGCCGCCCTGGCTGTTGAGGTCTTTGGCCAGCAGTTCAACACTGCGGCCCTTGTCCTTGACTTGCATGCAAGTGCCTCCTATTGGCCGGCTCAGACTTTGGCCAGCCAGCCGGCGTATTTGGGATTGCGACCATTGACGATATCAAAAAACGCACTCTGGATTTTTTCGGTGATGGGGCCACGCGAGCCGATGCCGATCTGCACCCGGTCGAGCTCGCGGATCGGGGTCACCTCGGCAGCCGTGCCCGTGAAAAACGCTTCGTCAGAGATGTAGACCTCATCGCGGGTGATGCGCTTTTGCACCAGTTCGATACCCAGGTCCTTACAGATGTGGAAGATGGTGTTGCGCGTGATGCCGTTGAGGGCACCGGCCGACAGATCGGGCGTGTAAACCACCCCATCTTTGATGACGAAAATGTTCTCGCCCGCACCTTCACTGACGAAGCCCGAAGCGTCGAGCAGCAGGGCTTCGTCATAGCCCTCGTCCAGGGCTTCCATGTTGGCCAGGATGGAGTTGGTGTAATTGCTCACCGCCTTGGCCTGGGTCATGGTGATGTTGACGTGGTGGCGGGTGTAGCTCGAGGTCTTGACACGGATGCCGCGCTTGATGCCCTCTTCACCCAGGTAAGCGCCCCAGGCCCAGGCCGCCACCATGATGTGGATTTTGTTGCCCTTGGGCGAGACGCCGAGTTTTTGTGAGCCGATCCAGGTCAGCGGCCGCAGATAGCAGCTCTCGAGCTTGTTCTCCCGCACGACCGCCTTTTGCGCCTCCATCACCTCTTCTTGAGAAAAGGGGATGTTCATGCGCAAAATCTTGGCGCTGTTGAACAGGCGCTGCGTGTGTTCCTGAAGACGGAAAATCGCTGTGCCCTGGCCGGTCTTGTAGGCGCGCACGCCCTCGAAAGCGCCACAGCCGTAGTGCAGGGTGTGCGAGAGCACATGGATCTTGGCATCGCGCCAATCGACCATCTGGCCGTCCATCCAGATCTTGCCGTCGCGGTCATCCATGGAAGCAGGAATGGGGGCCATGTGCAAAGTCCTTTTCAACAATCGGTGATGGGGTGGGCAAATCCGTCAGGCAAAGCCCGCCAAAGAGCGCATTTTAGGTCGGCGCCGAGCCCTCGCCCGAGGCAGGAGGCTCAAGCGGCTCGGGGGGTGCCGGCGGCCGGTACATCTCGTGGCGCACGAGGCGGCCGCCGTCAAACACGCACTCGACCCAGGAATCGCTCGGATCGGTCCAGCGAAACACCTCGGGCTGGGCGTCTTTTTCACTTTGCAGCTGGCCCAGCGAGCGGGTCATGGCGATCACGTGCATCAGGGTCATGCCGCGCTTGAGCTTGGCGTTGAGCATGACCGCACTGTCCAAGTAACCAATCGGGCGGCGCCCGGCCCGCTGTAGCACGCGAATGAGCCGGGTGAAATGCAGCAGCACCCACATGACCAGTGCGCCGGCGCTCAACGCCACGCCCGGCCAGCCGGCATAGTGGTAGCCCAGCGCCACCAGCGCCACCCCTCCGACGGGGACCAAAATTCGTTGGACATTCATCTCGCCATTGTCGCAGCGCTGCGGCACGGGCGCTTTGACTGCCGCGCCCAGTCGCTCGTGCCCAGGCCACTGATGCGCGGCTCGCATCCCTGCCCGAAAACGGCGCAGATCTGCGCCAAGCCAGCCTGCTCTTGCGCGCAGCAATGCCGCCCCTCAGACAGACGATGGTCTGGAAAACACACGCGCACCGACCAAGACGCCGGCTACCAACAGCAAAACGCCGACCGCGCTCCAGAGCTGCGGCAGCTCACCGCGATGCCAGTAGCCGTAGGCCAAAGCCGCCAGCGTTTCGAACACGATGAGCTGGCCGGTCAGCGACGTGGGCAAGAGGCGGCTGGCCTGGTTCCAGCACAGCGTGCCCAACCAGGAGGCCAGCAGACCAATGGCCAACATCAGGCCGATGTATTGCATCGGCCTTGGACCCAGGGCGTCGGCCCCGTTGGCCCCCTGTGCTGCGAAGAGACAGGCAGCCATGCCCAGAGCAGCCAGGGGCAAAGTAGCCAGGCCCTGGGCCGTGGCCCAAGTGCCCGAACCCACGTCGGGGTGGCGCTGCACCCAAGCCGCGTTGCGCAGCGGGTACCAGGTCCAGCAAACCACCGCGGCCAAGGCCAGCACAAAGCCCAGCCCCAGGGCTGCACCGGTGACTGCCCTGCCGTCAGCGCGCTGCAACTCGGACGCATTGACGCACGCAATACCCAGGGCAATGAGCAGCAGCGGCAGCAGCAAGCGCCGCCAGGCGATTTCGCGGTTCTGCAGGTTGGCGCAGACCGCAATGACCACGGGCAGCGTGCCGATGATCACCGTCGGCAAAGGCACGCCGGCGAACTGTATGGCCGAAGACAGGGCCAGGTAATACAACACGTTGCCCACGGCGGCCAGCTTGAGTGCCTCGAGCCAGTCGCTGCGCGAAAGCGCGGCCAGCGCCCGCCTGTCGCGCCAGGCCAAGGGCAGGGCAATCAGGCCGAATGCCAGGTAACGGCCAAAGGTGAGCATGGCCGGCGTGTAGTCGGGCAACAGGACGGGGGCGACAAACACCAGGCCCCATGCCAGACCCGCAGCCAGAGCAAAGCCCACACCGGCCCAGAGCTGGGATCGCGCGATGGGCTCAATAGACATGGGGCGCGAGTATGCCCCAAGCCTGCAGGCAGATCCCCTTGGTCCCGGGGTGGATGTGAGCGCCGGGGTACTTCGCTGCGCGCAGGCCCGAGATGCCTCTGCAGTGAGCCGGTGGGCCGTGCCCAAGCAAGGCCTGAGGACAGCGCCCTGCGCTTACCATACGGCCACGATGAATGTGGCGCGAACACAGCAGATCATGACCCTGGTTTTAGCGACCATGGCACTGGTTTGGTTTTGGGCCTGGGCCAGCCGGGGGCAGTGGGCATTGGCCAGTCTGGCGATCCTGACCGGACTGCCGCATGCACCTGCGCTGGCCCTCGAGCTGTTCTGGGCCGCGTATCTGGCACGGCATGAATCTGCTCGGCGAGCTGCAGGCCCCGACTCAGCACCACCCCAAACCCATCCGGGTGGGCTCGCCTGGCTGCGCGCAGGTTGTCACGAAGCTCTGCTGGCCATCCGCGTCTTCGGCTGGCAGCAGCCCTGGGCCCATGCAGCGCACGACGACCATCTGCCGCCCGACGCGCTGGGCCGACGCGGCGTGCTGCTGGTCCACGGCTTTTATTGCAATCGGGGCTTTTGGAACACCTGGATGCCGCTTCTGCGTCGGGAGGGCATCCCCTTTGTGGCGGTGACCTTGGGGCCGCCGCAGGCGGGCATCGCGCAGCAAGCCCGCGGCATCGAGCAGGCGGTGCTGCGCCTGACTGAGCTCACTGGCAGCGCGCCCTTGCTGGTCGGGCACAGCATGGGCGGACTGGTGATCCGCAGCTGGCTGGGCAGTCAGCCCGAGGCCGCCGCACTGCAACACGAGGTCATCACGATCGGCTCGCCGCACCATGGCACCGCGCTGGCCCGGCTGGCCCGATCACCGGCTGCGATCGAGATGCGCCTAGGCAGCGACTTCCTGCGAGGTCTGATGGCGCGCGAAACCCAGGCGCGTCGGAGCCGACTGACCTGCTATTGGAGCGTGTGCGACAACATCGTCTTTCCAGCCAGCACCGCCACGCTTGCGGGCGCGCACAACATCGCTTTGCAGGGGCTGCCCCATGTGGGCCTGGCAATGGCCGCGCCGGTTTTCAACGATGTGGTGCAGCGACTGGGCGCTCAACCGCGCGGCCAAGCTCTTTCTTGAACGCGCACTGCCACCTTGGAGTCTGCCCTCAAGACAGCGAACGAAACACCTCCAGAGCCTGCTCGATGCGCTCGACCGCGTGGATGGTCAGGCCTTCGATCGGCTTTTTCGGGGCGTTGGCCTTGGGCATCAGCGCCACTGAAAAGCCCAGCTTGGCCGCCTCCTTCAGGCGCTCCTGGCCGCGCGG
>JAJTGH010000164.1 GCA_021299555.1 Comamonadaceae bacterium | reverse complement strand
CGGTGCTGCTTCTCGGTGAGGGCGGTGTGGAGGTGCAATTGAGCCAACGCCATGCTTTGGCGCTGCCTCCACTCAATGAGGATCTGGCCCAAGACCTGATCGCACGCAGTGGTTTGTTGCCCTTGATATCTGGGCATAGGGGGCGGCCGCCGGCCGATCGCCAGGCCTTGGTGGCCACCTTGCTCAACCTGGCGCAATTGGCCACCGACCTGGGGGATGTGGCGGAGCTGGACATCAACCCCCTGCTGCTCGACGCATCGGGCGTTCTGGCCGTGGATGCACGCTGCAGGCTAAGAGCACTGAGCGAGCCTCGATCCTTACCGGCCATCTTGCCCTATCCGGCTGAGCTTGAAGAGACCATCGACCTGGGGCAAGAGTCGGTCTTGCTGCGGCCGATACGCTCAGAGGACGGACAGGCGCTGCAACGGTTCTATGCACAGGCCAGCGCGCAAGACCTTCGACTGCGCTTTTTTTCAGCCCGCCGTGAGGTTGCGCTCAGCGAGTTGGCCCGCTTCAGTCAGATCGACTATGACCGGGAGATGACCTTTGTGGCGGTGCGCAAAAAGGGTGCTCCTGAACTCCTGTTGGCCGAAGTCAGGGCCGTGTGCGATCCGGACAACCAGCGCGCCGAGTTTTCCATTCAGGTCGGCACCGAACACCAGCACCGCGGCTTGGGGAGATTGTTGCTGCGCAAGATGATCGGGTATTTGCGTGCACGAGGCACAGCACAACTGTTCGCTCAGTGCATGACGGAAAACCTGCCCATGCTTGAATTGGCCCGGTCGCTGAACTTCGTGCTTGAGGACCAACCCCTGGACGCAGTCGTGAACCTGAGATTGGACCTGCAAGGCTAGGACCAGGCGCTCGGCTGGGGGCGCCGCCTGGCTTGCACGGAGCTCAACGCATTACTTAACATAATATACATCGTACGCATCAATAGGGATGCAGGGGAGTCACCAGATTGGGCTTCAAACTACCAGCCGCCTCGGGCCGCGGCCGGCTGGCTCGGGGTTGCCGGCTCTGCTGGCTTGGGGACAAACACCCAGCGCCTGGGCGCGGGCTGAACGCTGGACAATGCGCTGGGCAGTGCGCCGGAGCCTCGCGAGGCGGTCTGCGCGACTTGCGGCCCGCCAGACGAGCCAGTTGGCGTTGCCGGTTGGGCCGCTGGCGCTGAAACGGACGCAGATGGCGCTACGACCGATAACGGCGCAGCCGCTGGCGCTCGAATCGTCTGAGCGGGATACTGACCCAAAGCCGGGCCGGCCATCGGCTCGGGCGCAGGCTTGGGCACTGGGGAAATGGATGCACTCGAATCACGGGGCCCGACCCCCACAGCCGCAGGCGGGCGCGCCGTCACTTGCTCAGGCCCGCCGCCCTGAGGCGCAACGGCCTGAGGCGCAGTCGGCGGCTGATTGGCGCTGCCTGGGGTGTAATCTCCGCGGCTGGCCCGGGAACCTTGCGGTGGCCTTGGGGTCAAGGGTGTGAGGATGCGTATGGCTTCGGTTTTGGCATGCAGTCTCGCCATGCCCAGCGCATCGACTCCCAGCCTGTTCTTGGTGGTCGCAACCGCCCCTTCATCGAGCAACAACTTGACTGCTTCAGCGCTGCCAAAACCAGCAGCCATCATCAGCGGGGTATTTCCGTTGGGCGCTGGCGCATTGAAGTTGGCACGCTGTTGCAGCAAGATTTGCATGATCTTGATCTGGCCGCCTGCGGCCGCATGGTGCAAAGGGGTCCAGCCCGTCATGTTGACCGTTGCCTCACGCGCAATGAGTTTGCGAACCATGTCCTCGTGACCCCGCCTGCTGGCCACCATGAGCGCACTTTCGCCGGCACGGTTGACCCTGTTGACTTCCACCTGGTCCAGAGACAGCATCACATCGGCCACCTTCAAGCCGCCCTCAGAGAGGGACAAAATCAGCGCGGTGTTGCCCTTGTCGTCAACCGTGTTGGGGTCAAACCCAGCCAACAACAGTTGCAGAACCTTGTCCGGATTGTCTTTGCGAACCGCCGCCCAATAGTCTTCAAACACCCCCGCTATGGACGAAGAATATCCAATAAAAACAATGGATAAAAAAAGAATTCTAAGAAAATACATGAATTGACAGAAACACATTGAAATTGCAAGCCATCCCTGTTTTGCGACCATTTTGATTGAAGATCGCATCAACCGAAACTCTTGATTTTTCACTTTAACTTTTAATAAAAATTCCTTTTGAATCAATGCCATTTCTTAACAAATGAAAGTCGTTTATATCTTAGTGCGATGCCTTCTGACCTGGCCCTTGGATCTGCGCAGCCCATGGTTTGCTCGTCCTGGAAAAAAGACGCTCGAAATTCTGGCTGGTGACCTGCCCAATCTGCGTCTCATCGCTTTGTTTGAGTTGAGCCAACTGCCTGGCAACCCAAGGCACATACGAAGGATTATTGGTCTTGCCCCGATAGGGCACTGGCGCCAGGTAGGGACTATCGGTCTCAATCAACAAACGGTCCATGGGCACCCACCGGGCCACCTCCCTCAGATCGGCTGCGCTCTTAAAAGTCAGTATGCCCGAAAACGAGATGTAAAAGCCCAGGTCCAGAGCCGCGCGGGCAACATCCTGGGTTTCTGTAAAGCAATGAAACACGCCGCCAGCGTCGGGCAGCGCACCGCCCTGCCCCTCTGAACGCAGGATGTCGAGCGTGTCGGCCGATGCGCTTCGCGTGTGTATCACCAGAGGCAAACCGGTTTGCCGTGCAGCCCGGATGTGCACCGCGAATCGGTCACGCTGCCATTTCATGTCAGCGACCGTACGCTCGCCGATGCGGTAGTAATCCAGGCCGGTTTCGCCGATGGCCACCACCCGCTCGAGCGCCGCCCGCTCCAAAAGATCTTGCACGCTAGGCTCGCGCACGCCCTCGTTGTCAGGGTGCACCCCCACGCTGCACCAGAAGTTATCGTGTTCCAGGGCCAACGCGTGCACCGTCTCGAACTCCTCGAGCGTCGTGCAAATGCACAAAGCCCGATCCACCTGGGCCTGCTCCATGGCCTGCCGGATCTGCGGCAGTTGCTCGCGCAACTCGGGAAAGCTCAGGTGGCAGTGAGAATCGACAAACATGAATTGAGCCCGGTTCAGGCCGCGTTGAGCGCCAGCTGTGCGCGGCTGACCAGCGCTTCGAGCATGAGGCCGGCATTGTAAGGATGCTCGGCGTTGCGGGCGCTGGCTGACAAATCGCGCGACCACTGGCCCAGCGCATACAAAGCCCGGTGACTCGGCTCCCTGGCCTTGCCCGCTGGAAGATCCTGCGCGGCAAAGTAACGCGGCTCGGCACCCACACGCTGCGCCCAAACGTCGTGACAGAGCTTTTGCAAGGCCTGAACCACCTGAGGCGGATTCCACTGCGCCAGAGCAGACAGATCCCCGCGGGCCACCGCTTTGGGCAGGGCGCGCCAGCGGCTTGCGGCCTGCTTTGCATCGTCGCCTTGCAGCAGTTCGAGCACATCGCTGGGTCGCCCGCCAGCTGCCGCAAGCAAAACCCGCAGGTCTTCACGCTCAGCGGGCTTGCCCCTGGAATCGCTCACCTGTTCGACCAGCCATGACAGCGCCTCGTCAAAGGCGGGCCAGCCCATGCTGTGGCTCTGGCAGCGGCTGCGTATGGTTGCCAGCAACTGGTCGGCAGCCTGTGTGGCCAAGACGAACCGAACTTCGCCCACGGGCTCCTCCAGAGTTTTGAGCAGTGTGTTGGCCGTGATCCCATTCATGCGCTCGGCCGGGTAAACCAACACCGCCTTGGTGCTGCCGCCTGAGCGGGTGAACTGTGTGAAGCCGATGGCCTCGCGCGCAGCCTCGACCTTGATCTCTTTGCTCGGCTTGCGTCTTTTGCTGTCGAGATCGTCCTGCACCTTTTCGTCCAGCGGCCAGCCCAATTCCAGACTGAGCGTCTCGGGCAAGAGAACGCACAAATCGGGATGGGTGCGAACATCAACGGTGTGACAACTGCTGCACTGCCCGCACGCCCCCTCTGGCGTGGGCGCATGACACAGCCAGGCCCGCGCCAGGGCCAGGGCCAGGTCATATTGACCCAGCCCAGACGGCCCGCTGAGCAAGACGGCATGGCCTTGACGCCTGAGAAGCTCGCGCAGCTGCGACTGCAGCCAGGGGGCCAGACGGGCCTGGGCGCGTGGCAGTGGCTCGCTCATGGCAACCAGGCCCGCTGGCGCAGCGCCGCATGAACCGACAGCCAAACCGCATCCACAGTTTGCTGCGCATCGATGCGTGCAAACCGCTTTGGATCGGCTTGCTCGCGTGCTGCATAACCGGAGGCAACCCGCTCAAAAAAGGCCACAGGCTGGGCCTCGAATTTGTCTGGAACGCGGGCGCCTGCCAGGCGCTGCGCTGCAACCGACGGAGGCAGGTCGAACCAAAGCGTCAATTGCGGCTGTACCAGAGCCAGACCCGGGGCCGTCTGCACCCAGAGCTCGAGTTGCGTGAGCACACCCAGGTCGAAATCCCGGCCAAAGCCCTGGTAGGCAAAGGTTGCGTCGGTGAAGCGGTCGCACAGTACCACATCGCCGCGCGCCAAGGCCGGCACGATGACGTTTTGCAGATGATCGCGGCGCGCCGCAAAAATCAGCAGCGCCTCGGTCAGGGCGTCCATGGGCTGGTTCAGGATGAGGGCACGCAACTGCTCTGCCAGGGCGGTACCTCCAGGCTCGCGGGTCAGAACCACGGTGCGCCCGCTGGCGGTGAAGGCTTGAGCAAGTCGCCCAATGTGGGTGGACTTGCCAGCACCATCGATGCCCTCGAAGCTGATGAAAAGACCTTGGTTAGAACTCACGATAGGCTGGGTTTTAACGCCCACGGATGTATTTGTCGACCGCCCGGTTGGCGGGTGTAGGTGTTGTAGGGGGTATCGGCCAGCAGGTCACGCTTGCGCAAATTCCCATCAAAACCCTCGCCCAAACCGTAGATCACGGTTGGGTCGGTCTGCAGCCGCATGCCCATGCGCAAGCGGTTGATGAAGACCCCAGCAATCAGCGGCCGATCCGCAGCCTTGCCCGTCTCCTTCTCGATGATGCTGGCCAAAATCAGCGCCTGCTCTGCGGTGTGTATCGGCAGTCCCGGCTCGCGCTGCGCCCAAGCCTGGGCCAGCCGCTTGTCCATGGCCTTGGCCGCACGGCGCAAAATGCTGATGTCGCTGCTGCCCTTGCCGTAGCTGTAGGTGTCCGGGAAAAACCGCCCCTCCGGATGCACGCCAGGCAGGCCGAGCTGTTCCATGATTTGCTCGGGGCTCAGATCACGGCTGTCGGCGCGCAGCGCCGGGGCCTTGGACAGCGCCAACCGGACCTGGGCAAAGCTCAGCCCCTCGGGAAAGGTCACCGTCTTGAGTGTTTCCTCGCCGCGCACC
This sequence comes from Comamonadaceae bacterium, assembly GCA_021299555.1. GTDB lineage: Bacteria > Pseudomonadota > Gammaproteobacteria > Burkholderiales > Burkholderiaceae_C > Polaromonas. Next base: position 2,167 of record JAJTGH010000164.1, on the reverse strand, counting down.
AACATGCGCAGCAGATCGCGCGGGCTGGCTCCTGCGGTGATTTCATAATTGCCTGCCCTGATCTGTCGGGCCTGGCCCGAGAGCCGAAACCAGCCGTAGAGCAAAGTCGGGCTCACATCAGCGCCCGCGGTCACAATGTTTCGAGCAATGTCGCGCGGGCTGGTGCCCGGCTCGATCTCCAGATCGAGGACCTGCGAGCCGACAGGTGGCCGGATTTGCACGGGCGCGTGCAGCCACCAGGCCACAGCGCCGGCAAGCAACAAGCTGGCCACGAGGAACAAGGCAACAAGCCAACGCATGAAACGCAAGGACCCGACTCCTGCAGTCAAAAACCCCCAACCCGGAGGCTCAAAGCGCACGATGATAATCGGGCCATGAATCACGCCACTTCCAATTCGGGCGATCGCCCTGCACTCGCAACGCAGTCGGGTTGCGTTCAATTGCCCCACATGGGCGTCGTCCGTGTGGCCGGCGCAGATGCCACCTCTTTTTTGCAAGGGCAGTTGACCCAGGACGTGGCGCTGCTGGGCGGCGACCGAGCCCCACTGGCGGCCTACTGCAATGCCAAAGGCCGCATGCAGGCCAGTTTTATCGTGATCAAGCACAGCGCCGAAGAACTGCTGCTCATCTGCGGCCTGGACAGCGTCGCGGCCATGGTCAAGCGCTTATCGATGTTTGTCTTGCGCGCCAAGGTCAAGATCAGCGATGCCACGCAGGACTGGCGGATGGTCGGGCTGACCGGCGCGGCCGTCGATGACCTGCGCGCCGATGCGCCGCCATGGAGTCGTCTCGACACCGGCCAAGCGTCGGTGGTTTTCCTCTACCCCGGCGCGGGTGTGAGCCGGGCCTGCTGGCTGGCACCGATCGATGCGCCGGCCCCCGAAGGTCCGCAGGTGAGCCTGTCTTACTGGCACTGGCTGAGCGTGCGATCGGGCCTGGCCATGGTTGGGCAGGCCTGCTTCGAGGACTTCGTTCCCCAAATGCTCAACTACGAATCGCTCGGGGGTGTGAGCTTCAAAAAAGGGTGCTATCCCGGCCAGGAAGTGGTGGCGCGCAGTCAGTTTCGAGGCACGCTCAAGCGCAGGGCCTATCTGGTCCGCTGCGCAAGCCCCGTGACCCTGGGCCAAGAGGTTTTTCATTCAAGCGATAGGGAGCAAGCCTGCGGCAAGGTGGCGGCAGCCGCTGCCAGCCCCGATGGCACCGGCTTCGACGCCATCGTCTCCATGCAGGTCAGCGCGGCCGCAGACGGCGCTCAAGGCGCGCTGACCTGTGGCAGTGCCGATGGTCCCGCCCTAACCGTCTTGCCCCTGCCCTACAGACTGCTTGAGGACATCTGAGAACGATGTCCGTTGATTGGCTGCCATGTGCCTGATCGCTTTTGCCATCGGAGCGCATCCGCGCTGGCCTCTGGTCATTGCAGCCAACCGCGATGAACACTTTGACCGCCCCACCCTGCCCCTGCAGCGCTGGCGCTCGGATTCGGGCCAGACCATCATCAGCGGCCGGGACCAAAGGGCCGGAGGGACCTGGCTGGGTCTGAGCGCCAAAGGTCGGGTCGCCATGCTCACCAATGTGCGCGAGCCCCATGCGACACCGGGTGGCCGCTCGCGTGGTGAACTGCCCCTGGCATGGCTGGAGAGCGGGCACAGCGCCGAGAGCTTTTTCACCGACCTCGATGCCCACGCCTACAGCGGCTTTAACCTGGTCATTGGTGACCTCGCGGCGGGCCAGTGGCACTGGCTGAGCAATCGGCAACCCGGCCCCGGTGGGGTGCAGGTCGGATGGCAGCAGGAGCGCCTGAGCGCTGGGGTCTACGGACTGTCCAATGCGTTTATGAACACACCCTGGCCCAAGACGGTCCGACTGCGCCAAACCCTGACCGAGGTGCTGGCTCAGACCACGCAGGCGCAGACGCTGCGTGAGCAGCTTTGGCAGGCACTGGCCAACCGCGATCAGCCCCCGGACGACAAGCTGCCGCGCACCGGCGTGCCGTGGCCGGTGGAGCAGGAGCTCTCGAGCGCCCTGGTCCGGTTTTCAGATGGCCGCTATGGCACCCGCAGCAGCATGGTGGTTCTGGCCGAGGCTCAGGCGACAGATCGCTGGCATCTGAGCCTGGAAGAAAAAAGCTGGGATCCGGACCGTCTGGGCGATTTGCGCCAGGAAAATC